>JAISNU010000123.1 GCA_031276075.1 Campylobacteraceae bacterium | reverse complement strand
CCCTAAATTCTAAACCGTAAAGTTCATCGTTATTTTTATCAAATAAAATAAAAATATTTAGTAAAGTTAAATCATCTGTTTTGGCGGTAACATTATATTCTTGCTTAGCCCAATTAAGGATAGCCGTTACTGATTTATTATACCAATTTTCAAAGTTATCAATAAAATTGATGATTTTTGTTTTATTTTGTTCCGTTAAATCTTCTTTTGAATCATATAAGCTATCAGATAATGAAATACAGACCTCATCTTCTAAACCGTTTATGGAAATGTATGTTTCTAAGTTTTCATCAAAAGCCAATTCATAAACCATTTTGAGTCTCCTTCAATGATTTTAGTCCATGATATACTATATTTTTTATTATGTCAATCCATTTTACAGAAATATTTATATCCAAATTGGCGACCCCGAGGAGCCTTCATGCCCCCGTAGCAGTTACAGTCTTGCTGTGTGCTGTATCGGTATACTCCATTATTTATCATTTTTCTTATCTTCTTTAATTTTTCTTTCCTTCCGTTCTTTTAATTCTTTCAATTCTTTTTCAAATAATTCCCAAAAATTTACTTTCACTTCCTCTATAGCATAATTCCAAAATAAAATATGTAAACCTTCTTATAAAGTGTTCAGAATTATAGTGCAAAAAGAAAAATAAAATGAACAGGACGGCAAAGATAATTATATTTTATCGGTAAAAGTTTGCCGCGCTTCTATGGGCGTTTATACTAATATAGAAGCGCAGTTTACTTGTTAAATCAGAAACAAACTCCCGATTTTAATCATTTGCGGTATTTTTTATCAACAAAAGAGGCTATGCGTTTGATGCCGTCTATTATGCTTTTCTCATCTGTTGCATAAGAAAATCTAAAATATCCGTCCATGCCAAAACCAATGCCCGGCACTACCGCTACCCCAACATCTTCAAGCAATTCTTTGCAAAACTTCATAGAGTCGTTTGAAAGCTCTTTAATATTTACAAATATATAAAACGCTCCATTTGGGACTACAACGGAAATGCCCTCTATGGCGTTTAGAGCGTTTACCGCCAAATCGCGGCGTTTTTCAAAAGTTTTGCACATGAACTCTATATCTTTGTCTATCGTGCCGTCAAGTGCGGGAATAGCGGCTTTTTGAATGATCGAGGTGATATTTGAAACGCTTTGGCTTTGGAGTTTTTTAACCGCATTTATTATCTCTTTGTTCGGCGTAGCAAGATAACCAAATCTCCACCCCGTCATCGCCGCGGATTTGCTAAGTCCGTTTATGGTTATCGTCCGCTGATACGCGTCTTCACTTAAACTTGCAAACGAGGTAAATTTCAAATCTCCAAAAAGAAGTTTTTCGTAAATTTCATCGGCTACAACCAATACATTTGTCCCTTTCAGCACATCTGCCAAAGCTTCAAGCTCCTCTTTTGAGTAAACAGAACCTGTGGGATTTGAAGGATTGTTCAAAATAAAAACTTTTGTTTTAGGCGTAACAGCATTTTTTAACTGTGCGGGAGTTATCTTGAAATCCATACTGTCGTCTGTGGGCAAAAACAGGCTTTTGCCGCCGCAATATCCTATAACCTCAGGATAAGTAACCCAATAAGGAGATGGTATAACAGCTTCGTCTCCATGATCAATAATCGCTTGAAAAAGCGAAAACAGCGAGTGTTTCGCGCCTACATTTATGACAATATCGCTTGGTTTGTAATTAATGGCGTTATCCCGTAAAAGTTTATCTGCCACAGCTTTTAAAACTTCAGGCGTTCCCGAAACTGCAGTATATTTTGAAAAACCGCTCTCTATCGCTTTTGAAGCAGCTTTTTTTACAGCTTCTGGAGTATCAAAATCAGGCTCTCCAGCCGAAAAACTTAAAATATCTTTTCCGCTTGCTTTTAACTCTTTAGCCAGCGAAGAAATCGCCACAGTGATTGACTCGGATAAGTGCAAAACCCGTTGTGATAGCATGTTTGTGAACCTCTTAAAAAATGTCCGATGATTATAACTAAAAACGCTCCATAAGTAAATTACTTTTAACTTAAATAATTCGTTTTTACTCAGAGCGTTTGCTGACTGTTTTCAAGTAACCGTTATCGTTAAGCAGCAAATAGAGTTCGCCCAATATGTGTTTTTTCTCTTTTTCGTCTATTAATTCGGATTCTTCAATGCGGTCGTTTAAAATATCCTGAATATCTCTCACATCATAATCCAAATCTTCCAAAATATCCAAAATACATTGAGATTCTAATAGATTTTCTACTTCGTAACCGTCATTATTTACGATTATTGTAGCTTCCGTAGGATGCGTAAAAAGATTGTGTTTCATACCCAAAACTTCCTGATATGCGCCGACAAGGAAAAATCCCAAAAAATACTCTCTCTCATCCAAATCCACATCATGCAAAAACAGCGGCTCTTTTATATCAAAGCCTATCTCTCCGTCGCTGTCGCATGTGATATCCCATAACGAAGCCGAGCGGGTAGGGTGTTCGTCAAGCATATCAAGCGGCATGACGGGAAAATTTTGCTCCAATCCCCAATAATCCGGCAAACTTTGGAAAATGGAAAAGTTCACAAGATACCGTTCCTGCACCTGCTCTTGAATGTTAAGTATTTCGCTGTAATGTTTTTCGCCTAAAATATTAACCGCTTTTTTTATGATGAGATTAACCAAAACTTCGGTGTTTGAGCGGTCTTGCAAATCCACATAACCTAAATCAAAAAGCGTCAATAAAGACTCCATGTGATCAATCGCATCATGCAGATACTCCATCGCATTTTTCGCATTTATAGTCGTGTATAGATAATGAAGCTCCTCTACAAGCTGTGGATTTGTTTTTTTAAATTCAAGTTTTTTTTCCGTATATTCCTGACTGAAAAGTTCCAGCACAGGCGCGATAAGCACGGCATGGCTTGCGGCAACATATCTGCCTGATTCTATCAAAATATCGGGTTCTATTTCGTCTTTTTTGTTCGCGATATCTTTCAAAAGATAAACGACATCGTTAGCATATTCTTGAAGCGTATAATTTCTCTGCTGAACGCTTTCGTACTGCGAATATTCTATGGCAAGTCCGCCTCCGAGATTTATCGCATGCAAGTTTTTCGCGCCCATTTTTTTTAATTCAACATATATGTTTCCAGCTTCTCTTAAAGCTTTTTTCATGGGAGCGATTTCAGATATTTGAGAACCTATATGAAAATGTATCATCGTAAACTGATCTAAAAGTTCGGCGGCTTTGAGCATTTTGACGGCTTGAATCAATTCTGTGGAAGTTAAGCCGAATTTGGAATTTATGCCGCCGCTTTTTGCCCATATTCCGGCACCCGAACTGTGAAGTCTTATGCGAAGTCCGATTTTCGGCTTTGGATTGAATCTCTCTTTGGCTGTCTCTATAATGCCTTCAAGCTCGTTTAAGCCCTCAATCGTTAATGTAATATTATGCCCCATTTCCGCGGCAATAAAACCAAGCCCTATCATTTCGCCGTCTTTAAAGCCGTTCACGGTTATCGGCGAACCGTTATTGTTGTGAGCCATCGCCAAAATAAGCTCCGCTTTGCTGCCTGCCTCAAGCCCGTATTTATACTCTTTGCCGATATTTACCATATTTTTTACGAAATTCGGATATTGATTAACTTTCAGCGGATAAACGGCTTGAAATAAACCTTGATAGTTATTCTCTTTTTGCGCTTGTTTGAAGTTGCTGTATATGGAATTTATCTGTTTTTTTATCAAGTGGGGAAACCGCAGTATCAAAGGTCCCCTTATGCCGTCGCTTCTAATCTCTTTGACTATATCTATTATCGCGGGCTGCGAACCGCTGTTTACGCACACTTTGCCGTTTTTGATGATAAAATCGCCGTTTCCCCAAACTTTAATGCCGTAATCTACCATGTAAACTCTCCCAATAATTCTTTTTTTATGCCAAAATTTTCTTTTGTATCAAGATTTTTGACCCACAAAATGCCGCTTCTAAGCTCATTTTCACCAATGCAGACGCAATATTTAGCATTTGCCTTATCTGCATTTTTCAAGATATTTTTTAATCCTTTAGCTTCAAATTCTATATCAACTTTATTTCTCCTGCGAAGAGTTACTGCCGCCAAAAACGCCAAATCCTGAGCTTCTCTTTCAATCGTTCCTATATATATGCCGTCCCTTTTTTTCTCATCTAAGAAGACAAGTTCCAAAATCCTGTCCACGCCTATCGCAAAACCAATTGCAGGAGTAGGTTTACCGCCCAAAATTTCAACGAGTCTGTCATATCTGCCGCCGCCTGCGATTGAGCTTTGCGCGCCGATATCAGCGCTCACAAATTCAAATGCGGTTTTGGAGTAGTAGTCAAGCCCGCGCACGAGTTTTGGGTCTATTTCGTAATTTATATGAAATTTATCCAAAATGGATTTTAGATTTTCAAAATCGCTTTTGCACTCATCGCAAAGAGCGTCTATCAAAAGCGGCGCATTTGTTAAAAGGCTTTGGCATTGGGCGTTTTTGCAGTCAAGCACGCGTATGGGATTTAAAACTTTTCTTCGCATGCAGTCATCGCAAAGCCCATCAAGACTGTCTAAGAACTTCACAAGTTTTATTCTGTATGAGGGCATACATGCAGAACATCCGAGAGAATTTAATTTTAAAACCGTTTTGATTTTAAAAAAGTTCAATATCTCATTTAGCATCAAAATAATTGCCGCGTCCTCTTTGACATCGCTTACGCCGAAACTCTCGACGCCGAATTGATAAAATTGTCTAAATCTCCCTTTTTGAGGTTTTTCGTATCTGAACATTGGACCGTAATAAAAAAACCGCTTCACGCCGCCCGTTCTATCCGTTTTGTTTTGGATAAATGAACGCACGATGCCCGCCGTTCCTTCTGGGCGTAAACAGACTTTGTTATCGCCTTTGTCAATAAATTCATACATCTCTTTGCCGACAATATCGCTGCTCTCGCCGACGCTTCTTTTGAACAGCGCGCTCTCTTCCAAAATCGGCGTAGAGATAAACTCAAAGCCGTAATTTTTCGCTATCCTTGAACAGTTTTCTATAAAATAGAGATATTTTTCACTTTCGGGCAAAAGCAAATCTTTCATGCCGCGCAGCGCATTAATCATTATCTAACTCCCATTGCAATATTTTTATTTGTAAGTTTTAAAAATTTTTTTACCTGTGCATGAAGGTTTTCTATACTCTCATGCGCGTTTAAAATTATATATTCCACGCCGGCTTTTTGCAAAACTTTTTCCATATTTTCCTGAACCTTTAAAAGATACTCTATACCGCGTTTTTCTATCTTGTCATGCGATTTTGCACTTATTCTTGAAGTCAAAAGCTCTTTTGTAGTTTTTAACAATATAATTTTATCGGGCATTTTGCCGCCAAGCGCGAAACGGTTTAACTCTATCAAAAAAGAGATGTCAAGATTTTTATCATTTGCAAGCGCGTATGCGATACCCGATACAAATCCTCTGTCGCTTATTACGAGTTTATTGCCGTTAGGCGCGACAATCTTTTCGTAATGTTCGGCTCTGTCGGCGAGAAAAAGCAAAAGCTCGGCTTTAAAGCTTATTTTAAACTCCTTTTCAAGTAAAATAGCTCTAATCTCTTTTCCAAGTTTTGTAGCGCCCGGTTCAAAAGTAGCAATTATATTGGCATTTACGCTTTTTAATTTCTCTATTTGCGTTGTTTTACCCGATGTGTCAACCCCTTCAAAAAGCGCAAACATTAAGATTTTTTCCCAATAAGGTTTTCTATCTCTTGCGGATAGAGATGCGAAGCGTCGCCGTTATGCCTTAAAATAGTCCGTATAACCGAAGAGCTTATAAAGGCGTTTTCCAAAGACGGCATGAGATAGAGCGTCTCCACATCTTTATTTAAAGAGGCGTTGGCATATCCCATTTGAAGCTCATACTCAAAGTCGCTCACAGCTCTAAGCCCCCTTATGATTGTGCGTATATTTTGACTCCATGCAAAATCTACAAGGAGATTTGAAAACGGCTCAACTTTTACGCCCGATATGTTTTTTGTCGCGGCTTTTGCCATTTCCACTCTCTTTTCAAGCGAAAACATCGGTTTTTTATCATCAGAACTTGCAACTGCCACCAAAACATAATCAAATAACTTTCGCGCGCGCTTTATTATATCCATGTGTCCGTTTGTTATCGGGTCAAAAGTACCAGGATATATTGCTGTTTTTATCATTTTTTACTCCATCTTCTATATAACGAGTTTGAAATGCCAAGCAAATCAAACCACTTTCCTATGAAAAAATTTTCCATATCTTCCAAAGTGTTAATATTAGCATAAAAGCCTGCTGTCGGCGGCGCAATGATGACATTTAAGAGCGAAAGCTTATGCATATTTTCCAAATCTATCGCACTATAAGGCATTTCGCGCGGAGCAAGAAGCAGCGTTTTTTTCTCTTTTATCGCCACTGCGGCGCTCCTTGTCAAAAGATTATCCGCTATACCGCAGGAAATTTTTGCCAAAGTATTCATACTGCATGGAATTACCGCCATCAAATCAATACCAAATGAACCGGAAGCAGTACATTCTGATATATCAAGATTGTCCAAAAGCTTGAAATGTTCCTCTTTTTGACTTACGATTTGCGCGCTGTCGGTGGCTATCGCAAAAATTTCATATTCTTTGGGCAAAGCGCGTATAAATTTCAATCCCAATCTAACGCCGCTCGCACCCGAGATACCGACAACAATTTTTTTCATTTATCGCCTTTGACAACTTTGTGGTTAAGGATTTTACATTTTATGAGATTATGATTTGCTTATTATGCTCTTTATGCGGGAACAACACAGGTTTTTCATAAGATCTTTCTCCGTCATTGTGAGGAGCGCGAAGTGCGAATACAAGAATAACACGGGTTTTCATAAGAACGGGCGGTTTTTTTGCTTAAAAGCAGGGCAGGGCGCATAAGCTTTTTGACAGCTCATGCGCCGCTTTTTACTTGCAATTTTGTTGCACAGTGATTTTTATACCTTGAAAACGGCGCGGCAATCCACTATATTTGTCATCACCATGACCGTTGCAGGGAGTTTGCGGCAACTCCCTTCCGTCATTGCGAGGAAGTGCGAAGCACGACGAAGCAATCCACCATATTCCGTCATTGCGAGCCAATGAAATTGGCGCGGCAATCTATAAAAATAAAAAAATCAATGAAATTTAATTTATTTCATGTTTTTTAATTGTAATATTTTGATATTTATAATGCTTTATGTATCTGGATTGCTTCGTTGCTCCGCTCCTCGCAATGACGGAAAAAATTGTCATTGCAGGGGAGTGCGAACTCGCGAGATAGAACAAAGTAATCTGCCATATTCCGTCATTGCGAGCCGCTTGCGGCGCGGCAATCTAAAGAATTTTAAAAATAATCTATATATGAGTGAAATTAAAAAGGTAAATTTATTATCCATAACGATACTCTTTTGTTATTGTAAATTCTGGATTGCTTCGTCTCTGCGCTCCTCGCAATGACGGAGGAAAGCGTATGTTTATTCTTGTAAAAAATGCAAAAAGGCAGAATATGATTTGGATTGCGGCTCGCAACAACAGGAAACTATATCTTTCTAAAAATAAACGAAGCATTTTTGCAAAGCAAAATATTTCCTTGCAAGCGGCGTACAATTCTTCTTTTATCATCATAAACCGCGCGAGGAGTGCGGCGAAGCAATCCTGCCTTTTTCACATGCAAAGTCCATTTTTCTGTCATTGCGCGGGGCACGAAGTGCCGCGGCAATCTATCCACTATGTCCATTCCTGCCGTTACAAACAAAATTATATACGCCTTTCTCTGTCATTGCAAACCTTTTAAAACAAACGAATAAAAAAGCACACTTCGTCATTGCGATTGATAGTTTATGAAGTAAATCCATATCCTTTCTGACATTGCGAGCGAAGTGTGGCAATCCATATACTCTGTTATTGGCAATATGTTAAGCAAAATACATGCATTGCTTTCTCCGTCATTGTGATACACGAAGCAGCGCGGCAATCCATTCTTTGCAATAACAAAAGAGTATCATTAATTCAAATCTTTCCATATCGCTATCTCTTCCATTTCGGGACTGCCTTGAAGCAGTTGATACGGTTTATACTCTGCCTTATACGCCAAACTTTGACACTCTTTTACATAATATCCCAGATATATCCAATCCAATCTCTGTTTTTGCGCTAATAAAATTTGCTGACAGATAGAGTATTTGCCGAGCGAAAGCCTTGAAAAATCAGGGTCATAGAAAAAATATATAGATGAAATACCGTTATTCGTAAAGTCTATCAAATCAACAGCTACCATTTTGCCCTCATGAAAGTATAAAATCTCTTTGCCGAATTTCCCGCATCCCGCCACATGCAGTTCAAAATAGTTTTTGGGCGTAAGTTCATAATATTTCCACCCTTTTTTTGCGCTCATGAATTTGTGATATTTTTCGTAAAGTTCCAAATGTTTGCGCGTCATTGACGGTTCGCAGACGAATATTTGCGTATTTTTATTTTTCTTGAAAATACGGCGTATTGAACGGGAAAATTTGAAGTTTTGCGCGTCAATTCTAAGATTTATACACTCTTTACATTCTTTACAGTTCGGTCTTGAAAAATAGAGTCCAAACCGCCGCCATCCGCGTTCTACCAATGCGCTGTTAAGCAGGGAAGGGCAGTTTAAAATATATTTGTAGTGCATGGTGCAGCTTCTGTCTTTCAGATACGAACACTCATGCGGAAGCGTTGAAAATTCTACTATTTGCGGCTCTTGCATATTAAAACTTTTTAAATATCCGCCTCTTTCATAAACTCTTTAAATTCAGCTCTAAGCCTGCTTTCCTTGTCGTCGGCTTTTGGGAGCGCCTTATCCTGGCTTGTTTTTTTTGCGTTTTGTTTCGGAACTTCCTGAAGTTTTAATTTTTGTTTCAGCTCTTTTAAATTATCAAACATATCGTTCATCATACCGCCTTTTTAAATATTCGGCAATTATACCAAAATAACGACGAAAATCGCGTAAAGTTTCCCTCATGCAAGGGAGCTTTGCGCCAAAAACAGCGCAGCAATGATGAGCGCCGAGCCTGATATCCTGTTTTGAATACGCATAAATTTATTATCCGTTACGCGTTTTTTCATGACCGAGCCAAGCAGACTGTAACCGCTCATGACTACCAAATCAACGCAAATCAAAGTTACGCAAATTATTGCAATGCGCGCGAGTTCCGGCTTTTGCGGCAATAAAAACTGCGGTATAAAAGCTAAAAGAAAAACTGTGGCTTTTGGATTTGTTAAATTTACAAGGCAGGCTTTGAGAAAAAGGGACGAAAATTTGAACGATTTTTCCATTTTTTCGCGCTTGAAATTTATGTCGGAAGCGCGAAAACACACTATGCCAAGATAGATGAGATACAAAACGCCGAACCATTTTATGATATTGTAAAGCGTTTGAGACGCGGCTATAATACCGCCAAGTCCGACGCAGACGATAAGGATTTGCGCAAAAAGCCCTGTTTGCAGTCCGATTATTGCGGCATACGAGCGTTTAAATCCGTAATTTAAAGCGCTGTTTACAGTCGTTATCGCGCCCGCACCCGGAGAAATACTGATAAAAAACGAGGCTATCAACAGTGTAAACCACAAATGAAGCTCCATAGTTACGCTTTGCCTTTCGTAAACTCTTCGGCTACATTGGCGGCTTCTTTAAGTTTATTGCTGTCAAAATGGGTATATATGCGCGAAGTGTTAAGGCTTGCATGCCCCAAAGCCTCTTGCACAAGAACTATATCTTTCCGCCTGTGATAGAGCAGGGTGGCGAATGTGTGCCTTAGCATGTGCGCGCCGTTTTTCTCTTTCCTGATACCCGCCATTACCAGCATTTGCTCGACTATGCGGCTTACATAAGCTTGTGTCAATCTTGTGCCGTTTCTATTGCAAAACAGCAATCCGTCTTTATTTGGCAGAGATATTTCAATATGTTCTCTTAACTCTTTTTCTATCAAACTTCGCTTTATCAAAACGACTCTGTATTTATTGCCTTTGCCTCTAATTCTAAGTGCAAGACAATCCTTTTCTTCGGTTATATCGCGTATTTTAAGCCCTAAAGCTTCCGAGACGCGAACACCTGTATATATGATAAATTTTACTATCAGTCTGTTTCGTAAAGCCACGCTTTTAAACGGACATTTATCAACGGCTTCTAAAAAACGCTTCAGTTCGTTTTCGCTCATAAATTCGGGCAGTTTTTGACCTTTTTTACCGACAATTCCGCCCCAATGCTTCAACTCTATATTATACACATGCGATTTACTGTCATTTTCTTCATTTTGTTTATCAAGATATGAAAAGAACGACAAAACCGCCATTCTGTGGTTTTTTTTGCTGGCATCAGAAAGCCCGCCTGTACTGCTTGCTAAAAAGTCGCTTAAAAGCTCTTCATCTATCTGTTTCATGGAATAAAGCTTTTGAGAAGTGAACATATCGTATAGTTTTCTAAGCGGAATAAAATATGTATTTATGCCTGTCAATCCCGCATTTCTGGCTTGCTTTACAAGTAAATCAAGTTCGTTTATATCTTCGATCTTAGCTGTCAATTTTAGTATGACTTCTTGCAGGATTTTCGGCTCTTTTAACTCCTTATTTGATAAAGAATTTAGCTTTGCGCGCACAAAACGGCAGATCCAAAAGAGCAGGGTGGAGTTAAAATCATTTTCGCAGTCTAACGGATACTTCATAATCTTAACCTTTTATCTGATTTTTCAGTATCTATTGTATCATAAAAAAAATTGTATTGAAAACTTTACTGTAAAAAATTTTCAATTGAAGCTTTTTTGTTGATTTTTTAACTCATAAAAGCCCGATACATAATTAAATATGTACTTTTTTTGAGAAAAAGTATTACCATAAATTTTGTGTATAAATTTTCATCAAAATTGCATGACAGCTGAAAACCAAAATACATAAAAAGGCTTTTAAATGCTTATTTAAAGGGATATATTTTTATCTCAAAGTACAAGCGTAATTTATGTGAGCAAATCTGCCATAAAGCAATATTGCATTTATTTTTGTATTGAAAACTGCAATTTTCAAACTTTTTTCTATATCTATTTTCGGGATTATTATAAGACTTTGAAAGCGTTCAAAATGCTAAAAAAATATTGAACGCAGGGATTATCAATCATCACAGCACTGAGAATGACAAAAGAACAATAACAGCAAACGAATACGAAAGCATCACAGGCAGTCAGCGCATCGAACAATAACAGCAACAGAGAGCATTTAGAGACAGCAAAAAACACAATAAAAACGGTACAAAGCGCGGGTAAAACGAGCGTTAAAGGCAATACTTTTAGCACAGCTAACGCAAAAACGATAAGAAATTTAACTTTGTTAGCAGGTATAGAAGTTTTAGCGTATTACACGCTTAATGTAACCACAACTACAAAAAAATTTGTCATGTTTTCTATTCTTATTGCAAACAATCAAAAACTGTACCGCCGAAAAAAAGCACAAATGCCATAAATGAAGCGCCCTATTCTTCTTAAGTTTTGTCTTGATTTTTAAATAACAAAAGACAGATTATCAAGAGTCTGTCTTTTGCCATATTTTGTCGTATTTGGAATTAAAATGGATATAACTGATTAAGAAGTTCCGTTATTTTTTCTTCGCCGTTAACAAAATTTCCCTGATTTTCATAATATACTTCGCCTTTTAAATAACCGTCTTCAAAAACATTGATTGTTACATGTCCTAAAAAAGCCGCAAAACCGTTAAAACCCCAATTTGCAACATATGTAGAAGTTATCGGACAATCAATAATAGTTGCGCTTGGCTCTAAAATCTTAATCGCATAACCTTTGGTTTCCATTACTTTATTATAAACATCCAAAAAACTTTGTCTGACTTTTGGATTTGAAACGATACAAATCTCCTTACTTTTCAGCGGCGGAATGGGAGTTACGCGTTGAGTGGCTTTTGGCGGAACATATAAAGTGCATCCGCTTAAAATAAAACCGCAGCAAATAACCGACAAAAAACTATTTTTAGACATTGCAAATATCCTTCTGATTAATTTTATCAGTCAGATTATATGTTATTATATTTAATTTTAAGTTAATTATGTTTTTTTGGAAAGTCAAAAAATAGCTTTTCGCCGCCGTTTGCAGATATTGCGCTAAAAAATTCCGTATCAAACTCTATGCAAAAAATACCGCATGTGGGGATATTGCCGATTTGTATGCCGCTTAAAATTTCGCATATTTCAGTTATCGCGGGATTGTGCCCCACTATGAAAACTGCGCTGTATTTATCGTCAATTTTACGGATAAGGCGCAAATACTCCTGAGGCGAGGTCAAATATAAATTTATATCGGTTTTTAGTCTATTTTCAGATAGTTTTAATTCATCAACGATAATTTTTGCCGTACTTAGCGCTCTTTTAGCAGGCGACGAGATGACAATATCGGGTTTTACGCCGTATTTTTTTAATCTTTCCGCCATGAACGGCGCATCTTTTTCGCCTCTTTTGTTTAACGACCTGTCAAAATCATCGCACTTTACGCCCCAATCCGACTTTGCATGTCTTATAAAATAGATAGTTTTCATGCGCCCTGCCCGCCTTATTTTGATATTTTTCCTGCCGCCCACCCTACTCCAAAGCCTATCAAATGCGCGTACCAAGCCACTTTCAAACCGATTAACATCGGCAAAAATGAGATGAGGAGTATAGCGATGATGAGTCCTTTGCGGTTAAAACTGTCCTTTTGCGCTATCCAGCCGATAAGAACGCATATCGCGCCTGACGCGCCGATCACATTGATGATTTCACCGAATTTTTCGTAAGCTGTATATATATACGCAAACGATAAAAGCGATGTCAAAATGCCTCCGATAAAGTAGAGTTTCAGAAAAAATATCCTGCCGCGCACGGATTCTATGATGGAACCGAATTGAAAAAGCACAACCATATTCATGAACAGATGCGTAATGTGTCCGTGTGTAAACATTGTGGTCAAAGGCTGCCAAAAAAAGCCGTTTATAAAATATATATTAAGCCCGCTGTAAGCTGAAAGTATCGGATATATATTCTGAAAAAGATAAAAAACAGAGCATAAAGCTATAATGTAATATGTTACATAAGGCTGTCTGTAAAAATTCAAGTAATTCTCCTTGCGGTTTTTTTGCGTATAATAATACATAAAACAAACTTTCACTACAATGATAAACATTAAAATAGAGGATTGAAATTTATGGATTTTTTAGAGATTGAAGGCGGCAAAAAACTAAAAGGCGCCGTTGTAATTTCCGGCGCAAAAAATGCCGCCCTGCCCTTGCTTGCATGTACGCTTTTAAGTAAAACTCCCGTTCGTATCGGCAATATCCCGAATGTGGCAGATGTCAAAACTCTTCTTCAACTGCTTGAAAACCTTGGCGCAAAACAACATTTTGAAAACAATCAAGCTTTAGTGGACACAAGCGGCGTAAACTCTACATGCGCCAATTACGACATTGTGCGAAAGATGCGCGCTTCAATTTTAACATTGGGACCGCTTTTAGCGCGGTTTGGACATTGCGAAGTTTCATTGCCCGGAGGGTGCGCTATCGGACAGCGCCCTATAGACTTGCATTTAAAAGCGCTTGAAATGATGGGTGCGGATATTGATATAAAGCAAGGATATGTTATCGCTTCCGCCCCAAACGGTCTTAAAGGCGCAAATATAGTCTTCGATAAAATTACCGTTACGGGAAGCGAAAACATCATTATGGCAGCGGCATTGGCGCATGGTACGACTACGCTTAGCAATGCGGCGAAAGAGCCTGAGGTCGTGCAGCTTTGCGAAGCGCTGAATAAAAGCGGCACTGAGATAAAAGGTATCGGCAGCGCGGAGCTTGAGATAAAAGGCAGCAGCGGCAGAGCGCTTGATATAACAGACTTTACCGTTATTCCCGACAGGATAGAAGCCGGCACTTATCTTTGCGCAGGAGCTATCACAAACTCCGAGATTACCGTCAAAAATGTCATTCCTGATCACTTAAAAGCTCTTATTTCAAAACTTGCTTCTATGGGATTTGAGATTTTAAAAACGCAAAATTCCATCACAATAAAACCATGCAAGAAAATATTGCCAGCCGATATAGAAACTCTTGAATACCCGGGCTTTCCGACCGATATGCAGGCGCAATTTATGGCTCTTTGCACGCAGGCGGAGGGTACGAGCGTGATAGATGAGAGGCTTTTTGAAAACCGCTTCATGCATGTGAGCGAACTCTCGCGCATGGGGGCGAATATCAAACTGACAAGTCATACGGCTACGGTTTACGGTCATACAAAATTAACGGGAGCTGATGTGATGGCAACTGATTTGCGGGCGAGTTCGGCTTTGGTTTTGGCGGCTTTGGCGGCTGGCGGAACGACAAGAATACATCGTATATATCACCTTGACAGAGGTTACGAAAATTTGGAAGGAAAACTTTCAAGCTTGGGCGCTAAGATTAAAAGACTGTCTGAGTAAACAGCCGCTGGATTGCGATGCTTCGCTCGTAATGACGAAAAAAGAGATAGCTATAAAAATATACCTGTTTTTTATAATAATGACGGAAAAACAGACATTCATGGACAGCTTGCAATAATTGAGTAGTATATTCACCTTCTCCTTCATTGCAAGGAATGTAGCGACGAAGCAATCCATTATATTCCGTCATTGCGAGCGCAGCGTCGCAATCCAGAAAAAACTACTCCTCCGTCATTGCAACTGTGGACTTGCGAAGGAAGTACTTAGTATTTTATGTTTTAAATTTAAAATCAGAAATTTTTATAAAGCTGAAATAATTAACTTTTTTAGTAATTCCCTTAGATTACTACACTGCGCTCGCAATGACGGAAGAAAGGATAATTATAAAAATAATACCTGTTTTTTATAATTATTTTAAAAGGCGGACTACCGCACTATGATTTAATGTGTTGAAATTTAAAGAAAAACATAAGAAATAAATCCGTCATTATGGCACATTACGAGGCGGCAATTCAGGAAAAACTACTCCTCTGTCATTGCGAGCCGCTTGCGGCACGGCAATCCAGAAAAATAAAAAGAGTGTCATTACAAATAGTAAATTTTCTTTTCTTTTCTTTTATTCATATATGAATTATTTTTAATTCTATGGATTGCAACGCCGACTTCGTCAGCTCGCAATGACAGAATATGTTTTTTTGTTTTATGGATTGCCAAATACGCTGAAATAATGAATAAATTATGGATTGTCGCGGCACTTCGTGTCTCGCAATGACAAAAAGAGGTCAAGTTTAAGTTTTAAAGAATATGCTAATAGCTCGCAATGATAGAAGGATGCGTAATTGTTTTGTTGCCATATTCTTTGTATGATGAAAAAGATGTTTTTTTATGTAATCTTTTATTATTCTTTATTTTTATATTTTATAATTTTTTCATTTACTATTTTTATTATTTTTACTGCTCCAACTACTTTATTATTTTTTATTATTTCAAATTTTTTGTCATATCTTATTTTTTCAATGTCTTTTTTAATCAGTTCCATTGTTTCCTCAAATGATTTTATTTTTATTCCTGTCCAAACCCCTTCATTGCAGAATATTATTTTCCTCTCAAAAAAATCAATTTCAACAGGTATGCTGTTTTCAAATATTTTTATCTCAAAATTCTGACTGTCCTCACAATATTCTTCACCTGTATATTTCATAATTCCGACAATGTCAATGTATTTATTTTTGCTTTCATATTTGTGTGCGTG
>JAISNU010000114.1 GCA_031276075.1 Campylobacteraceae bacterium | reverse complement strand
TTCCCGCGCGATAAAGAATCGCTGGATCAGTTTTTCCGCATGATGACGCCAAATATCGGCAATATAGATGAGGCAACGATAGTCGGCGCAATGTCGGCAGTGTTTGACAAAACGGGCGAGGGCATTTTATTTACGCATTCCGCAGGCGGTGCGCCGGGCTGGAAAACAGCGATTAAAAACGCCCGCGTAAAGGCGATTGTCGCTATTGAGCCGGGCGGATTTTGTTTTCTTGAAGACGAAACGCCGAAAGATAATCGCGGGGGTGCTGGCATTTTGCTTGACGATTTTATGAAACTTACAAAAATTCCGATTATCATTTATTATGGCGATTATATTCCCGATAAAGAGGCGGCGGCGTTTTCACAGAATTTTTGGCGCAGCGTGCTTGCTACGGCAAGACAATGGGCGGCTGCCGTAAACGCTCGTGGAGGCGATGTTACTATTGTTCATTTGCCCGAAATCGGCATTAAAGGCAATACGCATTTTATCATGTCCGATTTGAACAATCAGGAAATTGCCGCGCATTTGAGTACATGGCTGAGTGAAAAAGGGCTTGATAAAAAAGTTCAACAATAAAAGCATTTATGCAATGGAAAACAGTTATCTTTATATAAGAGGTTCATACATGGAACACAAATGCAATCAGGCGGTAAAATTCTCACCGCTTATTTTTCATGGAGCAAGAACGCAAAGGCTCTTGCCGAACAAATAGCACGGGAGAGCGGCAGCGATTTGTTTGAGATACAATGCGTTACGCCATATTCTAATAATTATAATACATGTGTTGCCGAAGCGCTGCGCGACCAACAAACAAACGCCCGCCCCGCTCTTTTGGGCAGTGTCGCCAATATGCCGCAATACAATACGCTCTTTTTATGCTATCCGAATTGGTGGGAAAGCATGCCAATGGCGGTTTTTACATTTCTTGAATCTTATGATTTTTCGGGCAAAACGATATATCCGCTTATCACGCATGGCGGCAGCCGCTTCGGAAAAAGCCTTAAAGATATGCAAAAATTGTGTCCCAAAACTATCATAGGCAAGGGACTTTCCGTCAGTGCATACGATACCGGTTCGAACGATAGCGCGATAGTAACCGTGCCGAACAAAGATGTCAGTTTATGGCTTCGCAAAATTGGAATATCAAGATAATGAGACAAACGCAGTTTATTTTATTTTCAAATAGCAGCCAATTATCCATGATGATTTTATTTGCACAGTTTTTTGATGTGTTTGAGTTGCTTTCGCTTGTACATGGAGTACAATTTTTAGAGGTTTTTGAAGTCGTTTAAGTTTAGCAAGATTTATCGTTTTGGAGTGTAAGGGTAACGCCTGTTTTTTGCTTGTATTTGATTATTGAAGTATCATCGCCAAACCTTGCTTTATTGATAGCTTCGTTTCGTTTCTGATAGCAAAAAGCCTCGTTAATGCCTTCGCTCTCTTTGCCGATAAATACTCTGTGGGTTTTGCCTTGTAGTTTGTAGATGATGTAGTAAGACTTATCACCGTTTGATAATATGCTGTGATAAACGCCTGTAAATTTTTTACTCTTTATGAGTTTTGTTGTTTGCTCACTCATTTTATCCCTTTTCAGTGTAACCTATCTGTAACCATATTGTATCATAACTAAGTTAAATTGACACTAATTGATTTTTTGTGGTATTATTACAAGATACGATTTAAAGGGACTTTTTGAAGCTTTTTAAATCATTTAAGTTTAGCAAGATTTATCGTTTTGGAGTGTAGGGGGATCGAACCCCTGACCTCAACGCTGCCAGCGTTGCGCTCTCCCAGCTGAGCTAACACCCCGCAAGTTGCAAAAGTAAAATTATACAAGTCAAATGCTTATATAAAGTTTGCGATAATCAATTTTTTCTAATTTTATTTTAAATTCTCCCATCAGCCTTATAAAAAAATGCATTTTGCAGTACTTTATCCGCCTGTTTTTTTTACGCAAAATCAAACAAAAGCTATTAACAATCCGCCCCCACCGCATACTGTTTTGAAATATCCTTTATATTTTCCGCACAGACTTCGTAAGTTTCGCCGCTTATCAATACGCCGTGAACTTTATTTTTATCTATTTTTGTATATGAAAGGGCTATTTTAGAGGCTAAAATTTTATCATTTTGCGATGCGTTTTTTGAGATTTTACCAAACGGAGCGCTAAGTTCCTCGCCTAAAAATATATCATCAAAGCCGCTATTATCAATCTTTTGCAATATCTCATTTTCGCGCTCATTGCGTCCAAGCACCAATTTTGCACCATGTTCTAACCTAAAATGTCTGCCGATTTTTAAAAGCGCGATATCTTTTACATGCAACGGCTGATATTTGATAAAATCACGCAATTTTGCACTAAAATTTATATCCGTCAATAAACAGCCGCCGCTGGGACTTGCATACTCTTTAAACCCGAACTCATGCGCTAAGGCAATCTGCCTTTTTCTGTCTCTGCCTTTAATATCAAGCAGTTTTTCTCTATCTACCCATCCGTTTATTTCAGGCTTTGTAGGCGCTAAGAGTTTCGCGCTCATGGGACGCAGTACAAGTGAGTCATCATCGCCAAGTTCAAGCACATTTTTTAAAGCTTTTGAATTTTGACTCATGGGACGCTGCCCCAACACTTCGCCTGTTATAATAAAATCCGCCGACTCTTTTTGCAAAAGCTCTTTTGCTTTTTTCATCATAAAAGCGTGGCAGTCTATACATGGATTGAACCGCTTGCCGTAGCCGTATTTTGGAGAAAAAAGTACTTTTTGCAGATATTCTTCTCTCGCATCGATCATCTCAAAGTCCGCCCCTGCCTCATGAGCGCGCTCCCTGAATACCGCCGACATATCTTTTGTCCCGCCGAAACCTATATTTATATTGATAGCTTTTACATGTATGCCCTGATTTGTTATCAGCTTCATAGCGAGCATACTGTCAAGCCCGCCACTAAAAAGCGCTAAAGCTTTCATATGGTACCAATTCTCCTTTTTTTAAACGCGCGATGATATCGTGTATTTTTCTAATTAAAAAACTTTTTTTTTCAAACTCAAACGATGATTTTTTTATTCTTTCAATCTCCTCTTCATAAAAGGACATAAGAAACGGTCTTAACGCATTCACCAACTCTTTTTCCTCATAAATATGGATATTATCAAGCATCAAAAGTTTTCTTAATAGCGAATGCTCTTTTTGCCCTTCAAGCAGCAGCGACAACTCTTCCGTGTGAACCTTAAACATGGAAACATCTATAATATCAAGCGTCATATCTACCAAATGAGGATTTACGAGCAAAGTTTTTATGATAGAAAGCTCTAATATGTCCTCAAAGCCATTATGCGTATCGTTTTGCCTTAAAGGTTTTTTCATTCCCAAAACAACTAAATTAGGTTTAATATTCAACAAAGATGCAAGCATGCTTTTGTAACTCTCTGCAATAGTATTGGGCAGTGTGCGCAGATACGCTGCCGCCTCTTCCAAAGCTTTCTGCTTTTCATGTGCATTTTTTAGATTGTATTTCCCCGCGATATACTCCAGACAAAATTCTACAAACTCTTTTGGACTGCCGTAAAGCGCGTTAAGTTCGCTTATAAGCTCTTTTTGCACCATATCGGCAGGATCCATACCGCCTGCAAAAAGCGCTACGCCGCCTTCCACTCCATGAGAAGATAAAAGTTTGGCGGCTTTGAACGCCGCTTCTACTCCCGCGCTGTCTCCGTCATACGAGAGAACAACTTTCGGCGCGCCTCTTGTTATGAGCGGCAAATGTTTTTCCGTAAGCGCTGTGCCAAGCGTCGCGACCGCTTCATTAAAGCCCGCTTGATGTAGCATTATCACATCAAGATAGCCTTCGCAAATGATGATCTTTTTATTGCGCATGATAAAATCCCGCGCTATGTGATAGCCGTACAAAAGCCATGATTTATTAAAGATTTTGGATTGCGGCGAATTAACATATTTTGCGGGGTGGTTTGTAATAGTGCGCCCGCCGAAACCGACTATTCTGCCGTTTGAAGAGTATATCGGAAAAGTAATGCGTTCCGTAAATACCGCATACTCGTCTCCTCTGTCGTTTATACTTATTACGCCGGCTTCTATCGCCTCTTTTAACGCAAAAAACCGCTGTTTCAAAAAATTCATTGTCATGTGAGACTGCGGAGCGTAGCCTATTTCAAACTTTTGTATCAAAGACTGCCCTATGCCTCTTTCGCTAAGATACGCCGCGGCTTGCGGACTTTTGTCTAAATTTTGCGTGAAAAAGAGATTTAACTGTTCAAGTATGTCTTTTGTTTTTTTTCTATTTTCGGCATCTTTTATGTTTGTATAAGCGAGCGTGAAGTTGCAAAGATCGGCGGCTTTTTCTACCGCTTCGGGATAATTTAGCTTTTCATATTCCATGATAAACTTTATCGCGTCCCCGCCCGCGCCGCAAGCAAAACAGTGATATATTTGCTTTGAAGGGCTTACATGCAGGCTCGGCGTTGTATCGTTGTGAAAAGGGCATATTGCTTTATAATTTGCGCCGCTTCTTTTCAGCTCCAAATAACTGCCGATAATATCCACTATATCTATGCGTTGCCTTAGTGTTTCTATTGAACTTGGATCTATCATGTCAGAAATTATACTCACTCTTAGCTTGTCTTTGCTATAATTGACCCCAAATCGCATAAAAAGGCAATATTTGGATACTCTCTTTTTGGGATATAGAGACCCAATTTTTGGCATCATCATATTTTTTGCAATTATCTTTATAATAGCGTTTTTGAACTACTGGTGGAGCGTTTTCAAAAGCAAAGAAGAACGATACGGCATAGAACAGTTTATAAAGCGTTTTGAAGTCATGGCAGACGCAGACGAATATAAAAAACTGCTTGACGAATTTAGCATTTCAAGCGAAAGTTTGGGACTTTTGGCGCGCTCCTATTCAAAAAGCGGAGAGTATGAAAAGAGTATCGGTATCTACCTTATCGCTTTAAAGCGCGTAAAAAACAGGGAAGAGAAACGCTATTTTTTATTTGAGCTTGGCAAGATATATTTTAAAGCGGGCTTTTTAAGGCGCGGCGCAGATATATTTTTGGAACTTTTAAAGCTCTATCCGCGGCATGAAGAGGCGCTTAAAATTTTGATGGTGATATATGAACAATTGAAAGAATATGCAAGAGCGCTTGAAGTAATGGACTCTTTGGAAGAGCTTGGCGTTGATGTAAAAAACGAGAAAAACTTTGTTAAAGCGCTGCAAATTTTAAACGACGCCTTCATGACAAACAAAAACAAGTATGAAACGCTTTTGCTACTCGCAAAAAAAGAGCCGCTTATCGGGCGCATGCTGTTTGAATTTGCAAGAAAAGAGGCTTTGGATTTTGACTTGGATATGATAAAGGCTGAAAGTATTTTGGATTTGTTATGGGAGAGTGATACTTCGCTGCTGAAAAACTCTTCGCAAGAGTTAGCAAAAGCGGTACTGGCGGCGAAAAACGGCGGCGAAGCGCCGCTAAACGCGCCGTTTGAACTTGAAGTGCTTGCAGCATTAAAAAGCGTAAATTATACAAAAGCCGCCGTTGGATTTGAATATACATGCACCTGCTGCAAAGGCACATTTCCCGTACATTTTTACCGCTGCCCTTCATGTTATACGCTAAAAACCCCGCACATTTCGCTTGTGCTTATAAAAAACGAGCATGAAGAGTATTATTCTTTTTAGCGACGGGTCAAGTTTGGGAAATCCCGGTTTTGGCGGATACTGCGCTATTTTGCGATATAAAAACAGTGAAAAAATCATAAGCGGCAGCGAAACGGATACGACAAATAACCGCATGGAGTTAAAAGCGGTAATAGAAGGACTTAAAGCGTTGAAAGAGTCTTGCGAAGTGGAGATAGTAAGCGACTCAAGTTATGTTACAAAAGGCATATCCCAATGGCTTGATAGGTGGGTACTTAAAGATTTTAACAAGGTAAAAAATCCCGACTTGTGGAAAGAATATATAAAAGCCGCGCAAAAACACAAAATAAAAACCGTATGGGTTAAAGGGCATAACGGTCATACAGAAAACGAAAAATGCGATAAAATAGCCAAACAAGAGGCTGAAAAAATACGAAACAAAGGAGCTGTATGAAAGAAAATATTGAACGGCTTGAACAGCGTTTAGGTTATCAGTTTAAAGATAAGCAACTTATAACCCAAGCTCTTACGCATAAAAGCTGCAAAAAGACTAAAAATAACGAAAGATTGGAATTTTTGGGGGATGCCGTGCTTGATTTGATAGTAGGCGAATATCTTTATATGAAATTTCCGACAAAGCCGGAAGGAGAACTCTCAAAATTGCGCGCTTCGCTTGTAAACGATAAAAGTTTTAAAAATATCGCGCAGGAGTTAAATCTCGGCAAATCCATACTCATATCAGCCGCCGAAGAACATAATGACGGGCGCAGTAAAGAGTCGCTGCTTTCAAACGCATTTGAAGCTGTTATCGGAGCGGTTTATCTTGACGGCGGTTTGCAAAACGCAAAAGCGGCGGCGATACCGCTTTTTGAAAAAGTATATCCGAAAATAGATATGCAAACGCTTTTCAAAGACTATAAAACGCTTCTGCAAGAGTTTACGCAGGCGCATTTTGGCGTAACGCCGGACTATACTCTTGTGCATTCGTCAGGACCCGATCACAAAAAAGAGTTTGAAATGGCAGTAATGCTAAGAGGAAAAGTATTGGCAAAAGCGCGCGGTAATACAAAAAAAGAGGCTGAACAAATAGCAGCGAAAAATGCTTTTGAGATATTGGAAAAGGAAGCGCATGAATAGCTTTGGGATAAAATTTCGCGTAACGACTTTCGGCGAATCGCACGGAGACGCAATAGGCTGCGTTATAGACGGAG
Organism: Campylobacteraceae bacterium; assembly: GCA_031276075.1. Classification (GTDB taxonomy): domain Bacteria; phylum Campylobacterota; class Campylobacteria; order Campylobacterales; family Campylobacteraceae; genus JAIRKW01. Next base: position 16,996 of record JAISNU010000114.1, on the reverse strand, counting down.
TCCCGGCGGGACTTGAAATAGACGGAAGTTATATTCAAGACGAAGTAGATAAAAGAAAGCCCGGAGTTACAAAATTTGCAACGCAAAGAAAAGAGAGCGACAAAGTGCGGATTTTAAGCGGCGTGTTTGAAGGTCTTAGTACAGGCGCGCCTATAGCCCTGATAATATTCAATGAAAATCAAAAATCAAGCGATTATGAAAATATAAAATCACTCTTTCGTCCCTCTCATGCGGATTTTACATACTTTAAAAAATACGGCATTAGAGATTATAGAGGCGGAGGCAGAAGCAGCGCGCGCGAAACGGCGGCAAGAGTTGCGGCGGGGGCAGTTGCCAAAAAACTGCTTAAAAAATTCAATATAGAGGTTAAAAGCGGCGTTTTTGCTATCGGAGGCATTGAGGCAGAAAAGCTTGATTTTGAATACGCAAAAACAAGCGAAATTTTCGCGCTTGACAGATTAAAAGAAGAGGCGCAAAAAGCGGCAGTTTTAGGCGCAAAGGAGGCTGGAGATTCTGTGGGCGGGTGTGTATTTGTCAAAATATCAAATGTACCCGCAGGACTTGGCGAACCTTTGTACAATAAACTTGACGCCGCGTTGGCAGGCGCGCTGATAGGTATAAACGGCGTTAAAGCGGTTGAGACAGGCGAAGGCGTAAACGCTTCAAAATTAAAAGGTTCTCAAAATAACGATCAAATGGATAGAAACGGTTTTATCTCTAACCATGCAGGCGGAATACTTGGCGGAATAAGCACAGGCGAGGATATAGACTTGAAAGTTCATTTTAAACCTACACCATCCGTTTTTTTAAAGCAGCAGACGCAAAATGAGACAGGCGAAAGCGTAGAGTTTAGCTTGAAAGGAAGGCATGACCCTTGCATTGCCGTGCGCGGCAGCGTTGTAGCAAACGCTATGGCGTCTTTGGCGGTTGCGGATATGCTGCTTTTGAACGCTTCATGTACGATAAATAATCTTAAAAAGATTTACGGATAAGGAGAAAAAATGGAGTTATCGTCAAGCAAAAAAGAGGCGAAAATAACTATATGGACAATGTGGATTACGGCGGTTTTGTGTCCTTTTATATATATTGCCGACCATTATGCAAAGAGCGGACAGGAGGAGATAGTAAAAATATTGACGGCGTTTATCGTTTCGTTGGTTTTGATTGCCATTTTTTTCGTATCGCTCGTTATGTTTTTTGTGTGGTTTTACAGGGCGTACTCAAATATTTACGAATTGTCGCCAAATCCGAAATATAAAAAATGGCAGGTAGTATTAAGCTGGCTTGTGCCTGTCGTAAATTTCTTTGCGCCGTATTTTGTTTTGAAATACATGTATGCACAAGCGGCGGATTTGGCAAACAATCCGCAATCGTATGAAAATATGAAAAAATGGACAACTTTGAATATATTTTGGGCGCTTTATATTTTGATGTGGATTTACGACATCGTATATTTCGCGCTTATATTTCCAGATACATCAATCGTCTTTGAGACAATTACATGTATTTTGATTGTTATAGGCGTATGGTTTACGGCTAAAATCATCAACGATTACTGCAAACTTGAAGAGGAGTTTTTGCATGGGCGTTAAGACATGGCTTTTGACAGTTTTTAGAGAACTTTTTTTATATCACTACAAATCGCTTGAATTCAGAGCCGAAATTTTCGCGCTCATTATTGCGCCCGCATGCAAAAGCGTAAAAGAGTGTAATTTTGAAATACTGAAAAAGACCGCGTCCGAAATCTACAAAAACGACCTGCACAGGCAAGGCGTATTTTTAAATATCGTCAAAGAATATACGGCGATAATTTTGCGAAATGCGCCTGCTTCCTATGACGAAGCTGTGAAAGATATAAACCGTAAAGTGAAAGCCAATAAAAGCCTCGCTATGAAAATTAACATGAAGCATATCAACAGATTTTTAAGAGATGATATAAGCGAAGAGAAGCAGATTTTGCAACAGCGAATCGCAGAATTTTTAGAAGCGACAAGCAAAGAAGCCTCTTGCCTTATAAGCGCTCATGAGAGTTTATAGCGGCTTTATTTTTGCTTTATGCACACCCGCCAAATTGCATAGCCGCTGCAATCATTATGGTAAACATTGCGCAGCTTTAAGTTGGGACAAACGTTGTATTGAAATTGATGAGCTTGCTGATAAAGTAGGCGAGCAAAAAACCATGAACCGACACAAGCGTTGTATTGAAATGTTGCTTCAGCTTTCATCTCGGCGGCATTTGCACTACATGAACCGACACAAGCGTTGTATTTAAATTATAGGGCGCGAAGTTTTGGAATATTTCTTATATTACATGAACCGAAACAAGCGTTGTATTGAAATAAATTTTTGTTTCAAACTTCTTGTAGCAAATATCTTTTCATGAACCGAAACAAGCGTTGTATTGAAATAAGAATGAAAGAGAGTTTCTTAGAATGTCTTTCGACATGAACCAAAACAAGCGTTGTATTTCCCTCGTCATTTTTACACCTTTTTTTGTTATTGCAGAAGCCGTTCCATTTCGTCATTGTGAGCTGCTTGTGGCGAAACAATCCACAATTATAGATAAAAAATTATCTATTTTTTTCAAATGATGCCCTTTTTGTTGTTATGAGATATGGATTGCCGCGCCATTTTCAACGGCTCGTAATAACGGAAAGGTAATCTGTCATTGCGAAGAAGAAGCGTAGCGACTGATGTGGCAATCCATATTTTATAATAAATTAAGATAGATGTTTACAAAATATTTTTTGTCTAACGGTTCGAATTGCCTTGTTGGTTTATAGCTTTTTATTTTTTGGATTGCTTCGCTGTGCCGCGCTTCGCTCGCAATGACGCAAAGGAGTAAATTATTTATCTTTTTCATTTTTTTGGATTGCTTCGTAGTTCCTCCTCGCAATGACAAAAAGAGATGTAATTGCTTTACCGCCCTATTTTCGCAATGACGGAGGAGTAATCTATCATTGCAAGAAAGGAGCGTAACAATCTGCAATATCTTTCATTTTTACAAACCTTGTGTTATAATAACCGCTATGGAAACAACTAAAAAGAAAAAAAGACAAATCAAAATTTCGGCAAATGCTGCAATACTTAGCTTATTTATGCTTCTGCTATTAGTATGTTATGTATATACAGGCAACTTTTTTGAAGCTTTTGGCGCATCTCTTGTCCTTATGATACCACTCTCACTTTTTGGCGGAGCAATTTCAGCCGTTTTTGGCTTTTAATATCCTCTCGGAAATTTCAACAAATTTCATAAATTCCAAAGCTTCCATATCCATTATCTCGGTGTAATTAAAATGCAGAGTATAAGCCACTAAAGCTATACACTCTTCATTTACGCTAACTCTGCGCTTGGCAAAAAATCTTTTAAGACACCGCTTAATACCGTAAAATCCGCATAAAACATAGGCTCTTTGGCGGCTTAAAATTATTAAAACAGTCATAAATCCGACAAACTTAAATTATTTTAAATATAAAACCAATTTTTATGCTCATGCGGCAACGATTTTATGATAAAAATCTATTTGCGTATATTCATCTTTTTGCAGCCTTGCTCATCTCCTGCTTCGCATACTTTTTCATAATATATCGTGGCTTTTTTGGCATCTTTGACCTCATTCTCGTAAATATCTCCAAGTTTATAGCAGGCACTTTTACTGTTTTTATCGCATGCTTTAAGCAGATATGATACCGCTTTATTTATATTTTTTGGTACATATTCGGATATAAGAGGATCTGGAGACATCATCACATTTGTATCAAAATGACCAAAAGAGATATTATGGCTATATTCGCTGTAACGATATAAATGTGCAGCTTTTATACAGTGCGGCATATAACCTTCATCGCAATTTTTGCCGGCATATTTTGCTTCATTTGCGTCATCTTTTATCCAATAATAATAATCCACAACACGCCGACAAGCCTCTTTATCGTTTAACTCATCGCATGATTTTTTATAAAATTTTGCCGCTATTGTAAAACTGTAATCAACAGCCATACCGATAGATGAATATATTTCGGCAAGTTTATTGCATGAGTACGCGTCATTTAAAAAGCATAGTTTTCTAAATTTCATTATATCCTGATTGCGATAATTTAAATTGTCCATTGCTTCGCATGACTTTTTCACATATGCTTTGTCGCAAGCTAACTTATAATATTTTTCAGCATATGCCATTCGTGTGGGATATCTGACAATGTTGCTTTTCTCATAAATTTCACCCAAACGGTAACACGCTTCGTAATTGTTTTTTTCGCACAATTCGCTGAAAAGATAGAACGCTTTTGTTATATTGTCCATGTCAAGTTCTTCTACGGCATATATGGACGCAAGTTCAAAACAGCCGTTTTCATCGCCGTTTTCGCATGATTTTTTGAAATATTTCACCGCTTCGTTAGAGTTCTCCTTATTTGCCTGCGCCAAAGCAAAGCAAGCTTTTGCACTGTTGTATTCGCAGGCTTTTTGCATGGTGTTTGTGTCGTTGCTCATCAAGTCGCCAAGATATCGGCAGCTTTGCGCGTGATCCATGTTGCAGCCTTTTTGCAGATAATCCGCAGCCAGCGAAGCGTTTTCATATAAAACGCCGACACTATAACAGCTTGCGCCGTCTCCGTTATCGCATCTTTTTGCCAAAATATTTTCAGCAGAAAAGTATAGTTTTGAAATACAAATGCCGATTATCAGCATAAAAATAGATAAACCAACCATAAACAGTTTTTTTCTCATGTAAACTCCTATTTATTTAACTTTTTTTCAAGCCGCTTAATCTGGTCGCATGAGGGCGTATGTTCCAAACCGCACCCTTTTTCGGCGTATATCATAGCATTTTGCAAATCCTTGCCTTTTTCATAAACTTCGCTTAAATAAAAACAGCCGTATTTGTCATTTTTCTCGCATGCGATTTTTAAAAATTTTTCCGCCAATTTTAAGTTGTATATCTCTTTTTCTCTAAAATACGCCAGCCCCGTTTGATAATATCCGTCATCTATGCCGTTTTCATAAGCCTTTTTATAATATTGCAGGGCTTTTTTCGGATCTTTTGGCAGTATATCGGGATTTTGAATATATGCCAGCCTGTAATCCAAACTATGGTCATATATATGCAGATACAACTGCCCCACATATATACATGCTTTGTATATTTTTCTATCGCATGCTTTTTTGGCGTATATCATTTTTTTAACAAGGTCGGGCTTTGTGTACATTAAATAGGCTGATTCGCAGGATTTGGCGCTGTCGTATTCATCGCAGGCTTTTGAGTAATATTCGGCGGCTTTCGTGAGATTTTTTTGAACCGTTTTACCGTTTCTGTACGCTTGCGCCACTCTATCGCAGTCTTGAATAGAACCGCTTTCGCACGATTTTACATTCTCTTCAAATTTTTTTACCGCATTCTCATGTATTTCTACGGCATCACACCCTTTTTTATAGCCGTTTTCGCAGGATTTCGCAAAATAATCCAACGCCTGCGCCAAACTTTGCGGAGATTCTACTTTATTCATGTAATAGAGCCAGCCAGCTGCGTAACATGCCGCAAAATCGCTTTCGTCGCAGAGATTTTTAAACATGAACAATCCTCTTTTATAATCTTTGATTTTTGTCGGCGTTTTATCGTGCGAATATATCCAAGCGGCAGAGTAACAACTGTTTTTATAGTTTTGTTCGCAAAGTTTTTCGTAATAAAAAAGCGATTTTGGCAAGTTTTTCGCAGGTTCATTTTTATATAAACGGGCTAAAGTATAGCACGACTCCAACAAACCGTAATCACAAGCCAATTCATAATAATTAACGCTTTTTTGTGAATCCGCCGTTATGCCGCCCAAATATTGACAGCTTTGCGCATGTTTGCCGCCACAGGCTTTTTGCAGATATTTTAACGCTGCCGCGGTATCTTTTTTGACTCTCTCAATTTCATTGTAATATGCAAAACCAAGCTCGTAGCAGCTTTGCATATTACCGCTGCCGCACTCTCTTGTTTTTATATTTTCAAAGCCGAAATAGAATAGATTAAGACATGCAATAAAAATAACCGCGATGAAACTGAACGCCCAAAATATCTTTCTTGCTCTGCTCATGCGCGCTTCCTTGTCAAAGAAAATTGTATATTATACGAAATATAACTTTAAGAAAAAATATTAATCAATATAATTACGGTTTGACGCTTTGATTGCCTCTTGAATTGTTGGCTAAAGCCTGCGGCAGGGAGATTTGAAACAGTGTTAGCTTTTTGTCTGTCTGATAAGAGACGATATATGAATTTCTGTTTTCATATACGCGGAAAAGCGTTATATTATCCATGAGTTTATCCGATTTGACGCGCTGCGCGCTCTCGTAAGTCAGCGGAATATTTTCTGTTTGCCGCGACTCTATCCTGTAAAGCGAATTATCTTTCACAAAGTAAGCAACATAAGGGTTTATCATCGCATGAATGGAATTTTTGGTATTTAAACGAAAAATATCAAAATCCCCGCCACTCGTTATGTTTGACGCGGCGTAAATATCGGTTTTTAAAAAAAGGTCGTTATAAAAAAGTCTTATGACTTTCTGCTCTTTTATCTCTTCACCATAGCGCATGGAGTTAATATCATTACTCTTTTTCATAGTGTCTATGGCTTGATACATGTAAACGGCGATAATGGAAAATATGGCAATGGAGACAACTACTTCTATGAGCGTAAAAGCTCTTTTCACATTTGCGCCTTTATTTCGTATCCAAGCGTATTTGCGCCGTTTATGGAAGCGGTTATTTTATTAATGATAAAAACCGCCTGAGGAATATCCTCTATCGTCCGCTCTATCTCTTTGCTGTCGGCGAGGTTCATGTTAAGCGCTTCTTCGCTTGTGCATGTGAGATTTTGCTCTTTCAGCGCGGTTATGAGTTTATCGTCTTTTATCACAAATTTTGGTTTTACGGCATCATAAAGATTTGTGTCCGTATCTTCGCCGCATAAATTATTCAAAACCGCCACGGAAAAGAGCATATTCGCTTGATTTTTGGATTTTGCATATTGTATGATTTTGGAACTGTTGGAACTTACGCTTAAAAGCCCGAGACCTGCTGTAAACACTATAACTACCGCTATCAAAACTTCCACAAGCGTAAACGCTTTAATCATCTTTTATTCCGATTCTTATCGCCTCGTCAAGCGATATTTTACCCTCATATAAAAGCGATTTGAGTCTGTGCGTTAGAAATACCATGCCGTTTTTTTTGACAAAAGAGCGGATTTGATAGTCGTTTGTCGTGGTTTTCAGTATGGTTTTTATATCATCGTTCATGATTAACAGCTCTCCTACCGCCTGTCTTCCTATATATCCTGTGTAGCCGCATTTTTTGCAGCCGTTAGCTTTATAAATAACGCTATCTTTTTTCAGTGAAAACTGATTTGCATAATCTTCGGCTATCTTATCCTCGCTTTTGCAGTGAGGGCAAAGCAGCCGCGCCAATCTTTGAGCCAGCACGGCAAGCAGCGTGGAAGATATCAAAAAGGGTTCTATTTTCATATCTACAAGCCTTGTAATAGCTGCTGTGGCGTTATTTGTATGCAGAGTTGATAATACCAAATGTCCCGTAAGCGCCGCCTGTGTAGCTATGGACGCAGTCTCGTTGTCGCGTATTTCGCCCACCATGACTATATCCGGATCCTGCCTTAATATAGAGCGGAGCCCTGCCGCAAAGGTAAGTCCTACTTTATTGTTTACCTGAATTTGATTTATATTGTTTGTTTTATATTCAACAGGATCTTCTATTGTAATGATATTTTTTTCAGGCGAAGCAAGTTTTTGCAAAAATGAGTGCAAAGTAGTTGATTTGCCGCTGCCTGTGGGTCCCGTTACTAAAATAATGCCATGCGAATGTTGTAAAACACTCTTTAACTCCTGTATCAAATCATCGGTAAATCCAAGTTCCAAAAGCGACGGTATTTGCGCAGAATCCATCAAAATACGCATAACAACTCTTTCGCCGTAATATACGGGCAGTATGGATACGCGGATATCAAGCGTGCGCCCCGCTATCTTTATCTGCGTTCTGCCGTCCTGCGGAATGCGCTTTTCAGATATGTCAAGATTTGATATGACTTTGATGCGGCTGATGACAAGATTGAGGATATTTTTTTCAAGTTCTATATGTTTTGTCAATACGCCGTCTATACGAAAGCGTATTTCGCCCTTAAATTCATGCATCTCTATGTGGATATCGCTTGAACGCTTTTTAATGGCTTGATAAAAGAGCGAATTTACAAATTTGATAATCGGCGCAGACTCTTCTGATGTCAAAATATCGCCCGAATTTCTCAAAAATTCCGTCAAATTCATATTTTCATCAACACCGGCTTCCTCTTCGGCGTTTTTATCTATGGAACCAAGCTCTTTATCCGTTCTAAGTTCTAAAAATTTATTTAAAAGTTTTTCGTACGACTCTTCGTCCAAAAATACAATTTTATATTCCATCTTTTGTTTTGAAAGATATTCAAAAGCTATATCCATATGTTCTTCAGTAATACATGCACACACAATATCGTCCATTTTTGAAAAAAGCACATAGTTTTTCAAGGCTACATTAATATCTTCAATCTCAAAAGGCTCCAAATTCGTATCATGTATGTATTCTATGCCGCTCATAAATCTCCTATCTGCCCATTAAATTATTCCAATACGCATCGCTTCCGACCTGTATATCGCCGCCGCCGTTTTCAGAGACTGGAATATTTCCTGTCCTTTTTTGAAGCTCATCTTGCAGCTGCTTGCCGAAAAACTCCTGCGCTTGGTCAAGTTCAGCCAATTGCGCTTTCAGCTGGGATAATTCGCTGCTTGAATTGACTATATAAGGAGTCAAAACTATCACGATATTGACTTGGTCGTTGATATCTGTAGAGTGCGTGAAAAGAGTTCCCAAAAGCGGAATATCTCCCAAAAGCGGCACTTTATCGCTGCTTTTAGTGTTTTTGTTGCGTATAAGTCCCGCGACTGTGATGCTTTGTCCATGTTGGGCTATATTTGTCGCGCTGACTTCTCTTTTCGTTGTAGTCGGCATGCCGCTGCTTCCGCCGCTGCCGTCCAAAACATCTTCTATTACGGCTTCTATTTGGAGAGTAACTTTTCCGTCATTTGCGATTCTAGGCTTTACCTTCAAAGTCAAGCCTATGTCTTCTCTTGTGTATGTATTCCTTGTCAAATCAGTCGTACTGTCGGAGTTTGTTGCACTTGTGATGATGGATTGCGTTTGACCTACATATATTTTTGATTCTACATTATTTACGCACAATAATGACGGTTCAGAGACGATATTTGCCGCACCGTTTGTTCTTAGAAAATCTATAGACGCACCCAGAGCCAAACCTGCCTTTATATCGTTAAGGCTGATAACAGAGCTTAATGTGGAAGAGAGCGGCAGAGCGCTTCCTCCCATGTTCATAGCAAATGTATAAAGTCCGTCCGATGTCGCTTTTCCGCCTTCAAGTCCGTATTGTACGCCTATTCTTTGCGATGCGCTTTCGCTGATTTCAACGATTTTCGCCCTTACATAAACTTGCTTTTGCTCTTTGTCAAGTTCGCCGATAATATCCCTTATAATTTCATAATCTTTTTGCGCCGCCAAAACCACGATAGAATTGCTTGCTTCGTCCAAAGAGAGTATGGGTTTGTTTGTATCGGCGGCTCTTACGCTGTTTTGCACAAGCGTTTGATTGCCTGTTACACGCGAAGCTGGAGCAGTTGCGTTCAAAACATTTGAAGAGACAAGCTCGCTAATAATTTTATAGACATTTTTCGCTTCGGCATTGTTAAGCTGTATAACTCTTGTAACCATTTGAAACGACTCTTGCCCTTTGTCCAAGTTTGCCACAATCTCTTTCAGCTTTTCTATATTTTCCGATGAACCTACGGCAATAATTCCGTTATCGGCTCTGTTTTCATATAACGCTACTCTTTCTCTCTCTATTTTTTCATTAAAAACGCTTTTGGAAATTGACTGCAATACAGGAAAAATTTGTCCTATATCAGCATTGTACATTTTGATAAACGCCACATCGGAAGCTATATTTTGCTCCATGAGAGTTATAACTTTTCTTATAGTGTCTATATTTTTCGGAAAATCCGTTATGACAAGCATATTGTTTTCTCTGGAAGGCACAAATTTGGCGGAGATAGAAGCAAGATGCCTTATTTTATTTATAACTTCATCAACATTCAGCCCCTTTATCTTTATCGCCTGCGTAACCATTTGCGTATAGCCTTGAGACCTGCCCACCACAGGCAGATTGTACTGCGCGACCATGTTGCTTCTTACTATTTCCATGTATGGTCCATGATCTACCAGAGTATAGCCTTTTTGCGCAAGAACGGACTGCAATATGAACAATACTTCCTGCTTGGTTACAGGCTTTGTGGATATAAACTCTACTTTGCCCGGTATTGCCTCTTGGAACAGTATATTTTTATTTAAGACATTTGAAACAAGCCTTGCAAAATCCGTAATTTCCAAATCCCTGAAATTTATATCAACAGTTGAGTTAGCGTCCTCAACGCTTTGGGCATGCAAAGAAGCCGCCAAAAGAATACACACGGCTATTTTAATAAATCTCATATTCAAACTCCTTTTTTTCATTATTTCTCATAACTTCCAATTTTACCTTGCTGTAAGATTTGGCGTTATTGTAAATTTCAAGAACGCTTGAGTAGTTATCAAGCTTGACTCCGTTAAAACTCTGTATGATATCGCCGGAACGCAATCCAAGCTTCGCAAAAAAAGAGTTTCTATTTATGCTAAGCACTCTGAAACCTTCCAGCTTACCGTCTTTCACCACATCTTTAAAGCCTATATTTTTAAATACCGTATCAGGGTTTGCCAAAAATTCATCTATTTCGCTTCTTTTCAAAACATTCATATATTCGCCTTCATTTGCCTGCATTTTTCCGCCGCCGACAACTCTATTATTCATGGGGATATTTACGGAGGGCGGAATCGCTATGCTACTCTCAGCAAGCGCCACCCAAAAACTGCTGTCGTTTTCTTTGAGAAAAACTCCGTTTGATTTTATTTCGCCGACGATATACTGCTTATATCTATCCTCCGTTTTTAAAACTTCCGAAGAACTGCCGTCGGAAATAACGGCAAACGCATTTGTACCGCGCTCTTCTTTATATACCGCCAAAAGTTTTAAACTGCTTATCTGCGAAGCTTGAATATTGGCAGCCGCGTCGTTTTGGGATACATGCGAAAATGGGGACGCCGAGTAAGCGTTAAAATTTATAATATTATTATTGCTGTGCGCTTCTATGCCGCTTTTGGGCAGAAAAATAAAAAGTATCAACGATATGCTTTTTGCCGCGGCTATAAAAATCAAAATTTTAAAAACGGCGTTTAATATTTTGCTATTTAAAAGACGATTCATATACCAATTCCCCATCCACATCTTTAAATTCTCTGTAAATGCCCGGATATTTCTGCCTGAAACTCTCATGCGGCTTCAAAACAAGATAAATTTTTTTGCCGTACATGTTATAGCTGCCGCTGATTTCTCCGAATTCTCCGTTTAAACTCAGCCGTAATTTTATCGGATAAAACGGCGTAAATGCCGCCTTTACGCTCTCTATCCCGCTCGGTGCAAAATTTTGAAATTTTTTTGCAATTTGAATATTTTCAAATTTAATTTCATTGTATAGAATAAACGGCATGACTCTGATTTTATCTATTTTTGCGGCTTCATCGCCGTAATATAATACATGCGCGTCGTTTATATTAAATATACCGAAAGATTCGCTTAAAGTTTCATTGCCAAGCACGATTTTATATTCATTGAGTTTATGCTCTATGAAAAAATAGAAATTCTCTTTGGGCAAAAACAAAATTATAATATAAATAAACAGCGCGCCCCACAAAATATATCTCAAAAACTTCACTTTGTTATCTCCATACTAAGAGATATTTTCTCATCTGCTTCAGCCAAAATCACAATTTTTTCTATTTCAAAACCGTCCCCGAGCGTTTTTTTAACCATGTCGTTTACCTGCGCGCGCGTTAAAGAAGAGGCTTTTACTTCAAAATTTTTGCCCTTATCGTTGATATTTCCTGCGCCGAAAACTGCGCCAAGACGCTCTTTTAAATCCGTTTTATTCCATGTTTTTTTTGAAAATGCTATTTTTTTCGCGTTTTCCTCCAAAATAAAAAGAGCTTTATCCTTTTTTGCTATTTCATTTTTCAACCGCGAGGCATTATACGCCGCGCCCAATAAAACCGCCGTCAATACGCATATTAAAACCAAAGGATTTATCTTATTCATAGCGCAGTTCCATTTTGATATTATCGGCAGCTTCCTGAAATTCGCTTATTGTAAAATATTTTTGAAAATAGCTTTTCACGGCTTCGCCTCTGTTGCTGCCATTTACATGCAATATAAGCGAAATATGCGTTTTCGCTGCTTCTATGCTTTTGAAATATTCTCCTTCTAAAAACGGAAATTTGAATACTTCGCTGATTTTTTCTCTTATCGTTTTTTGCTCGTTATTGATATTGCCGTACTGTTTTAAAAGCGCGTTTAGCTGAATCTCTGTGGAGGGCATGGAGTATTGTTTTAAAATCTCCTCTTTTTGGTTCTCTTTAAAGCTTACTATACTTGAAAGATAAAACAGTTCGGCAAAAACGAGTATGTTTAAAAATATCAGCGCGTATATAATACCTTTCAGCGCGCCCTGCTTTTCGTATATGCGGTTAAATTTTCCAAGATTAATTGTGATTTTGGAAGGCTTTATGGTTTGCAAAACAGCGTCCATGCCGACGCACTCTTTTGCTATCGAAAGCGGCGCTTTTATGACTTTTCCCTCGCGTATAATCAAAGCATTTTTCGCGTCTATTTTTATATCGTATGGGCAGGAAGCAAATTCTGTCTGCGCAAAATAAACTTTTCTTATGAGCGCGGGCTTAATGCCTGCGGCGTCCAGATTTTCAAGTATGCTTTTTACATCGTATGCAAAAAATAAAAATTTGCCATTCTGATTTACCGCTTTGTATGAGTAATCGCCTTTTGGTATAAATCCGTCAAATACAGAAGGAGCATACTCTTTCGCTTGAAAGGCGTATTTTACGGGAAGGGTTTGGATTTTCGTCCAATAAAATTTTGGCGACAGGATAATATCAAACGCGTCTATGCCAACCACGCTCATGTGTTTATCATCTATAAAAACTATTTTATGGTCGTAAGTTTTGGCAAATTTATCATTGTAAAACTGCTTCAAAATATTCAAAAAGCGTTCCAAAGCATTTTGTAAATTTTTAAAAAACTGTTTCAATATAACCAACTTTCTTTGACTTTATATCGTATAAAAAATTAAGCGACATTGTCTGCTTCATATAAAAAAGATTTATACTGCACAATATTCTAGGTGAAAAAAAACCTATATTTAAAGCTTTCAGCTTCTCTTTACTCTCAGACGGGATATTAAGTTCATCATATGAATTTAATATCTCCTCTTGATATAATGAGTTTAAATTATACTCTTTTTTGATTAAACTTAGCAACGGTTCTTTTATATAATTAAAATCAATATCTTCCCCAACAAAACCGACTATATCTTCCCATGGAATGTTATATACTCTCGCATCTCCGCCCTTTGCCGCAAAATAATCCACAAGGTACATAAACGACTCTTTGGAATTTATGCCCCCGTCTGCAAATTTATAATCTCTCAAAGCCGCCTCGCTTGCGTATGCTCTTTCATTTTTATCCGCATCAACAGCATCAAGCAATATAGAGAGGAAAAAATTTGCATTTGCAATTTGATACTCCTGTAAAAGATTTTGCAAGAGAGTATATAAAGGTTCATTTGTTTCGTTATTACTCAAAATAAGTTTGTTGATATTAACAAGTCCGCCCGCAGAATTTATATTCATTACAATATTCATATCGCCCTCATCTGTACCGAGTATTATGGGAAGTCCAATTATAACGGAGAGCGTCTGCGCGTCGCTTATGTCTTGAGAACTTTGCTGCAAAATCGCCAAAGCGTCAAGAAAGCTTTTGTTGAGCTGCACAAAAATGGCGTTTTGGCTTGACCTGTCAAAATATTTTTGCGAAATATCTACGCTTTTGAGAATAAGCAAAGAGAGCATCATAATAAGTCCTATAACTGTAAGAAGTACGATTCCGCTTTTTTTTGACTTATACATGTATTCTCATGAAATATTTATTGAAAATATCGGAAGCAGCATTGAAGTTACGATAAGACCGATGACGCCTCCTACTATCAGCATCAGCGCAGGCTCTAAAAGCGACAGAAACAGCGCTATTTTATCCCTGTTCTCTTCAAAATAAAGCTCTGACATATTTTGTAAAACCATAGAAACTTCGCTTGTCTCTTCGCCCAGCGTGATAGCCTGCACAAAAGAGTTATCCAATTCAAAACCGCTTTTTAAAAGCGCGGCGGAAAGGCGCGAACCCTCCACGACTTTCAACGAAGCCTTTTCAAATACATCGGCTATGACGCTGTTTTTCAAAATACCAGAACCAAGCCTCACTGTTTTTACAAAAGGCACGCCCGACCTTATCAAAACGGAAGCGACATAAGTAAATCGTCCAAGCTCTGAGGATTGTATGATTTTGCCGAAAAACGGCAATTTTAACATAAGCATATCAAATCTGTATTTTATCTTTGAACTTGTTTTTAAAACAAACCTGAACGCAAGCACAAATAAAAACGCGCCTGCCGCAAGAAAAAGCCAATTGTTAGACATCCAGTTTCCAAAAGCTATCACTATTTGCGTGATTTTGGGAAGTTCTTGATCCATCTGTTCAAATATGGAACTGATTTTCGGCACTATGTAAGTTACCATGAAGCCCACCATAAAACATGAAACCACTAAAATAAAAAGAGGATACGCAAATGCGTTTTGCACCTGCTTTTCCAGCCTTTCCTGCTCTTTTAAAAAGCGCGATAATTCCAATAATATTTCCGTCAATATACCGCTGTCTTCCGATACTTTTATGGATTGTTTGTAAAAATTGGGCAAAATTATGACATTTTGATTTTCAAGCGCAAAGTAAAAATTTTTTCCCTCGTCAAGAGAGGTTTTTATACTTCTTAAAAAAAGCAGCATTTTTTTATTTTTCGCGTATTGGTTGGAAGAGAGCGATACGGCGTCCACCAAAGATATTCCTGATTTTAAATAAATGCTTATATCGCGGCTGAATATGGAAAGTTCGCCCGATGAAATTTTGTGCCTTTTTTTGAAGGTAAATTTGCTTAAAAATGTGAAACTGTCCTCTTTTATCTTTTTGTATATGATATTTTGAGATTTGAGCCTGCGCTTTGCGTCTTCCATGTCCAAAGCTTCTATTTTAGAGTTTACCCTGTTGCCAAGCGCATCCAGTCCGGAATATTTAAATATCAATTTTACCGCCCTCTTGCTTCAAGCTGCTGTTTTTCCAAAAAATCCTGCGCATTTGCGACGCTCTCAAACACTCTTCCCTCTTCGGCGTAATTTTCAAACAAATATACTCTGTTTTTATATTCTAACACAAGTTTATCGCTGCTGCCGTTAGGATAGACATCCATTCTAAAACAGACTTTCTCTTTTTTGTATTCATTTACATGATAATCGTCAAATTCCGCTTTTTCCAGCCTCTTACCGTCATAATAATAAGCGTTTACGGCGCCGTTTTCAAAAATATCAAGCGTCATATTCATATCTTTACCGTTTATCAATACCCTGCATTCGTTGCAATTATCTATACATCTTAATGAAACGCGGCTTTTTTCGCCTCCGATTTTCGCAAGATAGAGATTTAATTTATCTATTTTTATGCTCTCGTTTTCGGGAGAATTTATGGAAAAATTTTGCGCGAACAAGCCGTACGAAATTACTATCAACAGCAAAACCAACAGCAGTTCAAACAGCGTAAACGCACCTCTTACTCTTGACATTTGCTAAAATATATATCCTCGTCATCGCCGCCGCCGCCCTCTTTTTTATCTCTTCCCAAAGAGATAATGTCAAAATTCCCGCCGTCGGTTATATATATGTATTCGCTTCCCCATGAGTCTTTCGGCGCGGATTTGGCGGAGAGATAGCCGCCGTTGGGGTAATTTTTGTATTTTGACGAGTCGGGGTTTTCCACAAGAGCTGCAAGCCCTTCGTCCAAAAGCGGATAATTTCCAAAATCCGCCCTGAACATGTTAAGCGATTCGCTTATAGTTTTCATCTGTATGCAGACCAAATCTCTTCTTGCTCTTTCGCTCTGCCCGACAAGATTTGGCACAACAATGGCTGTAAGAAGCCCCAATATCATAATAACTATCATGAGTTCCATAAGTGTGAATGCTTTTCTCAACTTCAAAATCCTTTTAATTTTTGCGGATTATATCATAAAAAGCGGCTTTTTCAAATTTGCAATATAAGATATTGTAACTAATTGTTTTTTAATTAATATTTTTTAAAAATTATGCGTCTCATGACAAAACAAAACTGCCATTCCAAATTATCCGCACAGAGCAAATTTTCTCTCATGTAAATTTTTCTTTTCTGTCATTGAAAGCGTTGTACAGCAATCCAATTATTACAATATGGCAAAGCAATCTAAAAAGTCTGTCTCCTTGTTATTTCCGATGACAAATTTCCGCAAGGAAGCGGATTGATATTCACAAAACAACCTATAATTTTTATGGCAAAAAGCGAAAATCCAAAAAAACATATCTGCTTTCCGTCATTGCGAGCTGACGAAGTCAGCGCGGTAATCCAGAAAACGCCTGCCTTTTCCGTCATTGCGAGGAGTGTAACGACGAAGCAATCCAGATACGCAAAGCGTTATAAAAAATTGCGATTAAAAAATATGAAATAAGTTAAATTTGGAATTGATAATTTTATTTTTGGTATTTTGAATTTTCTGTGATTATTCCATTGGTTTTTATTTTTCTGGATTGGCTCGCAACGACGGAAAAGGTTGTGTCATTGCTATACATGGGAGGGAGTATCCGTCAGCCGACTGCTTTTTGGCAACG
>JAISNU010000088.1 GCA_031276075.1 Campylobacteraceae bacterium | reverse complement strand
TCTTCGCCGTTTAACAGATTTGCGCCGAGCGAGCGATACTTATACGAAAGCGGATTGTGCGCGGCTAAAGTGCGGGCATTTCTCCAATGACGGTCTAAAACAAGCGCGCCTGAAGCGATAGATGCGCCGCCCGTTTCAAAGATTCGGCTTGCCGCGTCAAGCGACAGGTTGATTATCACTCCTTGCGCCGCCGCCGCCGTTCTTTCCGTAAATTCAAGCAAATCGGGATTTTCGCCGCCCGCATCGATCGTTCGTTCAAGCGCGTCGGCTATGCCAAGAGCCGCCGTTTTTGCGCCGTATGCGGCGGAAGCTATTTGTCCGATTGTCTCCTGAACGAGCGGATCGTTGCGCGGCAAAGCAGCAGGAGCGTGGCTAAAAGTCCTCGTTCTGGGACGCACCCATGCAATCGCATCTTCAAGCGACCTTTGCGCAATACCTGCGAGAGAAGCTAACAGCGTGAGCTGTAAATACGCCGTCGCCCATGACCTGCCTTCTCTGCCGTAACCATCGCCTAAAATATCCTCTTCATTTACCAAAACATTATCGTAACTTGACGAACCGCTTGCGGTAAGCCTCTGTCCAAATCCGTCCCAGTCGTCTTTTTGCGTCAATCCTTTTGCGTCAGCCGCTACCGCTACGCTTACGCGCTTTCCGTCCAAATCCGCCGCAACCGCTATATAATCGGCATAGAGCGATCCCGTGCTGTAAAATTTCTCGCCGTTTAGCCGCAAACTGCCGTCCGCCGCGCGCGTAACCGCAACTTGATAACGCTTTGCCGCCCCCAAGCCAAGCTCCGTTACCGCATTGCCGAAAAATTTACCCTCAACCGCTCTTTTTAGCCAAAGTTTGGCGTTGTTTGAACCTTTGGAAGCCGCAAGCCGCTGCTCTTCAACAAAGATTAAGTGCGGGCGGAACGACTGCGACAGATTGGAATCCGCCGCCGCCAAATCTATCAACAGTTCAAACTGCTGACGAATGCTCGCGCCAAGCCCGCCAAACTCTTTTGGCACTCTAAGCGCGCCAAATCCAGCCGAAAGCAGCTCTTTCACCTCGTCATACGCAAGTTCTCGTTTTTGCTCGCGTTCCGCCGCGCTTGCGGCAATCTTTTTAAAAATCGGCGTAAACCGCTCTTTTAATACCTTAATGTCAGTACCCATGAAAACCTCCTTTAATTGTTTATTTGTTCAAGCCAAAATCCCGTATCAATTATCCGAAACAGGCGTATATATACCCTGCACCAACAAGTCGTCCGTCGTTTCAAGATATTGTTTCAATCTCGGATCCGAAAACGCCTGTATAAGTTTTTTTATCTGCAAATCGTCTAAAAATTTCGTTCCTATAACAAGCTGGCAAGCAAAAATTCTTGGAGCTTTTGGAAATAAAAGCCCTTTGCTTCGCGGGATTTTACCCGCATCAAAATTTGAAACATAACCTACAGCGATATCAACAGAATCCAAAACGCGCGGCAGCGCTAAAAAGTCAAACTCTTTAAATTTAAGATTGCGCGGATTGCTCACGATATCTTTGATTTTTGCATTTTGGCGTTCGCCATTTAGCTTTATAAAACCTTCGCGCTCCAAAAGCCACAATGCCTGAGCTTGATTGCCTCCGTCTACCGGTATGGCGACCAATGCTCCGTTGGGCAGTTCATCTACGCTTGCGTGTTTATCCGAATAGATTCCAAATCCCCACTGAAAGATTGGAAAGACAGGCGTCAAATCAAAACCGTTAGCCGCAATAACTTCTCTTAACCACAATTCATGCTGGTAAATGGAGGCGGCAAGTTCGCCCGAAGCTACTGCGCTGTTGCCCAAAGACGAATCCTGAATACCCACACCCTCTATCTTGATACCATAATCTGGCGCAATATGTTCGTTGATATACTTTAATATCCTCTCTTCGCCCGCTTCAGCAGGTTCGTAATGAATTTTCAAAGTTTCGCCGAACACTACTTTATCCGGTTTTGACGCTTTAATGTAAAAAAATGCCCCCGACACAGCGGCTAATACAATTACCGCTATGGCAATCCACACAAGATTATTTCTCTTTTTCCTCTGAAAATTCGCATTTGTTTTTGACATGTGCAACTACTCTCTGCTTTTAAATTTTTCAGCCGGTTTAAAGCGTTTGATTAGCTCGTCAAAACGTTCGCCCGTTTCGTTTTCTATATAGCGTTCGATTGCCTCTTTTGTCTGGAGATTTAAAATAAGCGAAGGTTCGGACTGGAAACGGAAAAACGCCGAACCTGCACGATCATTTACCGCCGCCGCAGGAAACAGAGCTTTTAAATGATCGGCATATTTCGGATCGCCAAGATAAAGTCTGGTAGCCTCAGTCGCGCCGTAGCCATGATTTGTCCAATGCGCGTCGAACTGCCGCGTAATCCACTGCGCATCAAACGCGCCTGTATGTTCTGCCGCAGCTTTCACCAAAGCGGCTACCTGAATAGACACATTCTGCGCCCCCTGCCCCGCGATAGGGTCAAATATAATCGCACTGTCGCCAATCGCCGCAACGGGTTTGCCGCTTTTCGTAAAACCAACCGCTTTACGCACATGCGGCGTAACCGCGCCTTTAAGCCATGAATGTGAATCGCTCTCGATTGTTTTGAATTTTGCAACCTCTTTGGCGTCTTCAGGAAAATAATCGCGGATAATTTCGTTGAAAATCCTAAGCGTTGAAGCCGCGTCGCTTGCTTCGTCGAAGCGTTTTTGCCAATCGGTATTTGGCTTGGCAAAACCTAAAATACTCCAGCTGTGTCCTATATCTTTATGCAAAATGCCGCCGAGAAATATCTCGCCCTGCTCTTCGTTGGAAGTAAAAAGATTGTGTTTCCATCCAACTTTACTGCGATAATTAAACGCTTTGCCGTCATAAGGCAGCCCCGCAACATTAATCGTCAAAAGGTATCGTTGCGGCTCGTTATATACGGTACGGCTTTTATCTATTTCAAATATATCTATAAGTCCGCCTTTGCCTGTGCCGACAAGCGTTAAATCGTTTTGATTGGCGATTTCGTCGAGGCGATCGGGCGTAATCGCCTCAACCTTAAACGCGCCGCCGCGATCGATAAAACGACCGATTCTATCATCGGCTCTCAAACGCGGATCCACTCCCTGCGCCCTGAAATAACGAAAATCCACATCAAACGATAAAAGCGGCGTTTTATCGGGGTTGTACCCTCGTACCGAAAAACCGTCCGTGAAGCTTTCTTCGCCATAAAGATTTTCAATGATTTGCGCATCCGCCTCCTGTGAAGGCTTGCCGAAATATATCGCCGTGCCGGTAGCAGGAACATCATCTCGCAAAGTTTTGCGATCTTTATCGCTGTAAAGCGTTACTTCAAATCCTGCGTTAAGCAGTCCCAAAGCCGCGCTTGAACCTGCGATTCCCGCGCCGATAACGGCTGCTTTTCTTTTCTTACTCATGCTTTAACTCCTTTAAGTATTGTAAATATTTGCCTAAGCGCTCTTTGCCGCAGTATAAATCCTGCGCCCTTTTTTACCTTTTTGAGCTTTTTTGCTTCACCTATTGCGGCTATATTTGCAGCCATAGCTAAAACAGCCTCCATTTGTTCAACTCTGACATCTCTCATGTAAGCCGCTTAATTATCCGAAACAGGCGTTAAAACGCCCTGTACCAACGGGTCGTCCGTCGTTTCAAGATATTCTCTTAGTCTTGGGTCGGCAAACGCCTGTTGCAATTTTTTAATCTGCAAGTCGTCTAAAAATTTCGTTCCAATGACAAGCTGCGAAGCGAAAGTTCTTGGCGGCGGAGGGAAAAGTATCCCTTTTTCTCTTGGAATTTTGCCTGCGTCAAACTGCAATACATATCCTACCGCCGCATCGACAGAATCTAAAATACGAGGCAGCGTCAGCAAATCCAACTCTTTAAATTGAAAATTGCGCGGATTGGAGACAATATCGCGGATTTTGGCAACTCTTGGCTCTATGTTTTCATTTAAGTCTATCAACCCTTCGCGCTGTAAAAGCCACAATGCCTGTCCTTGATTTGCTCCGTCCACAGGCACGACTACCACCGCGCCCTCGGGCAGTTCGTCAATGCTTTGGTGCTTGTCCGAATAGATTCCAAACCCCCACTGAAAGATTGGAAAAACGGGCGTCAAATCAAAACCGTTAGCGTCCACTACCTGTTTTAGCCACCATTGATGCTGATAAATAGTCGCGGCGTACTGTCCGTCAGCTACGGCGCGGTCGGCTTGCACGGGATCTTGCAGACCGACAGCCTCTATCTTGATACCGTAATCGGGCGCGATATTTTTTGCAACATACTGAATGATGCGCTCCTCTCCCGCCATGGCAGGCTCAAAATGAACCTTTAAAGTATCTCCGAAAACAACGGTATCGGAACCTTTTGATTTGACATAAAAAACAGCTGCGGCAATAACTGCCACAACTAAAACCGCAATGATCCATATAAACGGCTTTTTGTTTTTTTTCAATTGAAAATTCGTATTGTTTGCCATATTAACTCCTAATGACTTGTTTTGCGGACAAGGCGGTCGCCTGTCCACTGAATTATCTGAATACTCACAATCAAAATGACAATGGTTGATATCATGATATTGTGGTCAAACCTCTGATAGCCGTAAACAACGGCAAGATAGCCTATACCTCCCGCGCCTATCGTACCCGCGATAGCCGAATACTCAATCATTGAAATGGTATTTAGCGTAATGGCGGCGATAATGCTCGGGAACGCTTCGCTAAGCTGCGCATGAACGATAATTTGCAGCGGCGAACCGCATGACACAAGACCTACGGCGTTTACTTCGCGCGGCAGATCGCGCAGGGCATTTTCCACAAGCCTTGCAAAAAACGGCGTTCCGGCTATTACCATAGGCACAACTGCCGCAGGAATGCCTATGGTCGTTCCCGTGATATATTTGGTAAACGGGATAATAGCCGCCATCAATACCAAAAAGGGCAAAGAGCGTCCGATATTCACAAACCAGCTAAGCACATAATTAAACCGCCGCCGCGGAAACAGTCCGAAATCCGAAGTGTTAAACAGTAATACGCCCGTTATGCCGCCGATAATAATAACAAGCGCCATAACAATACCCACCATTGTTATCGTTTCCAGATAAGCGGGTATCAAAAGCGTATGCACTTCCTCCCATGGAGTGTCGTTTCCAAGTACTGTTGCGCTCATGCCGTACTCCTTTCATTGTGAAAGTCAATATTGTTCTTAAACTCTGCATGCAATCCGATATTTTTTAGCATATTGCCGATACTTAAAATATCCACTTTGCGCGCATGCAAAAACTCAAATCCCACAAGCGCGCGCCCGTAAACAGTCCCGCCGCCTATTTGTTCTATATTTGCGCCGAGCAGATGAATATTCGCTTTCAATCGTTCGCTTAATATCTGCGACCAGTTTGACGGAACATTCGCGCTGTAAGTCAGCTCCGCAACAAGGTGGCGTTTATTGAACGCTTCGGCGACTCTTAGCGAAATAAGCTGTCTGCCTATATTGGACTTTGGGTTTGAAACAAGCTCTTGAACGCGCCCCTGCTCGACTATCCTGCCGTTTTTTATCGCGGCGATAGAGTCTGAGATATTGCGCACCACATCCATCTCATGCGTAATCAAAACAATAGACAACTCAAACTCATCGCGCAGTTTTTTTAAAAGATTCAAAATCGTTTCCGTTGACTGCGGGTCAAGTCCGCTTGTCGCTTCATCGGACAAAAGCACCTGCGGGTGAAGCGCAAGCGCGCGGGCTATGCCTATGCGCTGCTGCTGTCCGCCTGAAAGCTGCGACGGATAATATCCGCCTTTGTCGGGCAGACCAACCGCGTTTAGCAGCTCTTTTACTCTTTTTTCCACATCTGATTTGACAACGCCGAAATATTCCAAAGGCAGCGCGATATTTTGCGCCGCCGTTTTTCTGTGAAGCAGGGCTGATGATTGAAAGATAGTCCCTATCGCGCGCCGCTCATTGCGCAAAGCTTCTCCCGAAAGGGAAGAAAGGTCTTTGCCGTTTACCAAAACAGAACCGCTGGTAGGGCGCTCTAACAGGCTAATCACTTTGGAAAGCGTGGATTTTCCCGCGCCGCTTGGACCCACGACAGCCATTATGGAACGATCCGGTACGGTAAGACTGATATCTTTTAATATCTGCGCCTCGCTTTTATCGGGTAATATGTAGCTTTTTGACAAATTTTTTATCTCAATCACTGTCCACTCCTCAGATATCTGAATTTATCAGTATTGCTTATGCAATAGTCGATATCTCTTAATGCTTGCACCGCAAATGTGCGGCTTTTTGATAAATTCTTAATTTCAATCATTATTGACTCCTTAAATCTTTGAATTTATCGGCATTGCCCATAACCGACTAAATATGGTCAGACTGATATCTTTTGATATAAAAACGACATTTTTATCTATGCGTGCACAAATTTTTGATAAATTTTTTATCTCAATCATAACTCCTCCTTTTACGCATGCGGCTTATTTTTTCTTGGCTTCCTCTTTTTTTACTTTCTCGATATCTCTGTATTGCGCGGCAGGGTGGTTATCAGGCAGATATTTGTATCCGAAAATCTTCTCTCTTAGCGTGCCGTCTTTATACGAAGTCGGATAAACGCCGCGTTTTTGAAGCTCGGGAACAAGATATTTGACCACATCGGCAAATGTCTCATGAGATACGGCGTAAGCTATGTTAAAACCGTCCACATCAGTATATTCTTGCCACTCTTGAAGTTGATCGGCGACTGTTTTAGCCGAACCTACAAATAATGGTCCAAGTCCGCCTATACCGACCCAGCCCGCCAAATCTCTCGGCGTCCAATCCTTCTCGCCGTTTGTTAAATGCTCAACTACGGAAATAATGGCGTTTGTATCCTCTTTTCTAAGAGGCTCGTCTGGTTTATATTTGCCAAAATCAATGCCGCTCCATCCTGCCACCAAAGAGAGCGCGCCCTCGTATGAAATATATTTTTTATACTCTTCATGTTTTGCTTTTGCCTTTTCGTCCGTCTCATCAACGATAATCGTAATAAGCGCCAAAACAAGCGTCTTTTTGGGGTCGCGCCCGTTTTCGGCGGATTGTCTGCGGACATCGGCAACATACTCTTTAACCACTTTTTTGCTCGGCGTGGAGACAAAAACAAGCTCCGCGTGTTTTGAGGCAAACTTTTTACCGGCTTCGCTTGATCCGGCTTGAAATAAAACGGGCGTTCTTTGAGGCGACGGCTCTGTTAAACCGATACCGGGCACTTCAAAATATTTGCCTTTGTGTCCTATCTCATGAACTTTATTTGGGTCTGCGAATATGCGTTTTTCTCTATCGCGCACAACGGCGTCCTCTTCCCAGCTGCCCTCCAGCAGTTTATAAATTACTTCCAAATACTCTTCAGCCACTTCATAGCGGTTATCATGGCGGTTTAAGCCGTTATCTCCGACATTTTTCGCCCCGCTTTCAAGATAGGAAGTTACGATATTCCAGCCCACGCGCCCTTTTGTGTAGTGGTCTGCTGTGGCAATTCTCCGCGCCCATGTGTACGGATGCTCAAACGAAGTGGACGATGTAACGCCGATACCGATATGTTTTGTTGCCTGCGCCACAGGACCTGCGATTTGAAGCGGGTCGTTTACGGGAATCTGCACGCCGTTTTGAACAGCCGCTTTCGCATCACCGTTATACACATCGTAATAACCGACGACATCAGCGATAAAAATCGCCGTAAAATAGCCTTTCTCCAAAGTCTTGGCTAAATCCGTCCAATACTCCAAATCCTTATACTGCCATGACCTGTCTCTTGGGTGCGCCCAAAGTCCGGGCGATTGGTGTCCTACGCAATTCATCTCAAATGCGTTGAAAAAAATTTGTTTGCTCATAATCTCTCCTTAAAAAATTTATTTATCAAAAAATAGCTCCTCACAAAAGCCGCCTAATTCAAATTATCCAAAGCCTAATCAAATGCGTTAAATTTGCTACTCATGTATTCTCCTTAAATTTATTTGTCATGTACGGCGCTTATGAAGTTTTCGCAGTAATAATTAAATGATTAAATTTATCGTTGACGCCAAAAGCGGTTTTTGGGAAGTTTTTTGGTAGTTTCTGGCTTTTTGCCGACACTGTAAAATTTCTGCCGCCGCTTTTTAAAGCTTTTATGATTTTCTTTATATACAGATTTTTAATCTGTTTTAAAATACCGAACTTGTCTAAAAAGCTAAACGGCGGCAAATTAAACCTGTGCTGTTTGGCTATGCGAAGCTTGTTTATTTTAGAAAAAAACCGCGCATATGCCAAAACAATTAATAAAAATATACTCCTCACTGTATACTCCTGTTATTGTTTGACATACTTGGCATTGATAATTTTAGAAGATAGACAAAACTCCTTTTTGTAGATAGACTTGTGCCAATCTTTCTATTTATCGCGTTATAACCTCATCAAAAACTTCCTTTAACCGCTTTTTGGCAGCTGACTTATAATCAATTACGGTAGAAACTAAAACTTAAATCTTGCCTGTTTTTGAACAATGCAAAAATTTAATCCTTAGTTAATCTATCAATATAATTGAATATATATATTTTGTATTCTATAATCAATAACATTAAATACGACTTAAAAAACAGGAGTTTATATGTCTGATTACTCAATTTTATAGAAAATTTGCGATTTTGGAGCAAAAATCAACTGACGAATTTTTGAGCTTTTTTATCGGTTTTTATCGCGCATATATTTGTTGATTTTATTCATGTAAGCGTTTTTCATCGCATTTTCAAATGTATCGTTATTTTCATATTCAAATCCAAAAACGCTGCTCCACAGACTCTCATCTTCCATGCAAAGATAGAAAAACACATCTTTATGCCATGTTTTGAAAGCTTTGTAAAGCGTGCCGAACATTTGCTTTTTTATCTCAATCGGATATGAAAATTTACCATTAGCCTCCGTAAGCGGCATTTGCAAAATACGGCTTTTGTCCGCTTTTGCCCTGATTTGCCTTAAAACGGGCTTTATAAAAGTAAGCGTTCCCATAGAAATGAGCGCGACATTTTTAGAATTAAAATTTCGCACAAGTTCATCGGCGATAGCTTCGTACTCTTTTTGCCAGCCCTCAAAGTATATCATCGGGTGAAAATGAAATCCGACCAAAACGCCGTTTTGCGAAAGTCTAACGGCGGCTTTTATGCGTTCTTTCAAGCTTGCGGTGAAATGCTCTTCATTATCTATAACCATCTGAGGATTCAGCGAAAATGTGCAAATGATATTTGGCGGCAGATTGGCTTTCAGCAGATATTTTATGTTGGCGCTTTTACTTTTAAACTCCAAAACCGCATTTGGATTTTTGCGCGCAAACTCTATCAGCGCGTCCAAAATGCCGTCTTTATTGCCGAGCATTAAAGAGTCTGAAGACTGCCCCGTACCGATATGATAAATCTTGTTTTTATCAAGTTCAATACATGAGAGTTTTTGCGCAAAGTTCGTATTCAGCGATACTTTACTGCCGTAAAAAGTCTGTATGGAACAGTATGAACAACCGTAAGCGCAGCCCTCAACGGCGTCTAATGTCAAGAGATTGCAGCATCTGGTTTTAGGCGTTGCTACAGGGCATCTGCCAAAACCTATCATGTTTTTATCAATACTTGCAAATTGAATTTTTGTTTGCGCGCGCGTTTTTTGCGGGAGATATTTTTTCGGAGTATCTCTTATCTGCTCATATTTTTCAAAAAAATCCTTGAAAGCATTTTTATCCTCCCGCCACAACTCTTTTATGTCAAAATCCCACATCTGCAAATCAACCGCCGCAATTATAAGCTGCCTTATTTGAGAAAAACTGAAAGAGTAAAAATCCGCCGTTTGTTTGATAAACTCCTGCGTTTTTGCATGCAGGCTTAAAAACGGACTTTGTTCGCACGCTTTGTCAAATTTTGACATATTATCCGACATAAACGCTCCACAGCGGAATCGTTTTTTGTATCAGCGCGCCGACTTTGGCTTTTGTCGGGATAGTTGTGTCAAGATGGTCTGAAACGACTTTGAATATGTATTTTTCCACATTTTGCGCCGCCTCCAAAAATGCTTCGCCCTCCATGTCCGCAAGATACGAATTTATGCTGCTGCCGTCTTTAACGCCGCATTCATGCGAAGTAAGTGCGGCGTAAGGGATAGAGAGATTTTTATGTGTAGCGCAAAACAGAGAGCCTGTTTTTATATTTTTATCAACGCAGCCTGCTATACCGATATTTATCGCGCGGCGTGCTGAAAAAAGCGTAAAAGCAAATGCCAAAGCCTCTTTTGTTTTTTGCGCGCCGATGCCCGAGACTACAAGCGCGGTATCGTCGTTTGCGTATATATTAAATGGTATTTTGTTTTTACATATAAGATGAAAATAACCGATTATCGGCTTTGCTTCAGCGGTGAGCGCGGTATGGATAAGTGTTTTGATTTCTACTCTTTTCATTACATAATTATATCGTTTTAAGAAGAAATTTATAACATGGGACTGTAAATCAAATATATTTAATGAAAATCGCGCTAAAATCAAAAGTTTAATATTTTGACAAGGGAGCAAGTATGGCGCACGAAGATGGACGAAGAAAATTCTTCGGCTATGCGCTCGGCGGATTCGCGGCTTTGGGAGGCGTTTTGTCTCTCGGGGCGATGAAAAAGAGTTGGGATCCGCTGCCAAGCGTAGAAGCTGCTGGTTTTTTGACCGTAGATCTTTCACCGTTAAAAGACGGTGAAAGCCGCACTATAGAATGGCGCGGTCTGCCCGTTTTTATTTTAAAGAAAACGGCTGAAATGAAAAAAAATGAAAATAGAGATGTAGTGGTGGACGATGTAAACTACACCGTGGTAGTACAACTCTGTACGCACCTTGGATGTATTCCCGAATGGAAAGACTCCAAACAACAGTTTCACTGCGCATGCCACGGCGGCGTGTTTGACGCCGATGGACTTGTTGTTGTGGCTCCGCCTCCAAAACCGTTAAGTATCCCGCCTTTCAAGATAGAAGGTTCTACATTGGTTCTTGGCGAAGAGGGTCCCGAGTATAAACAACTCGCGCTCAAAGCATAAGGAGACGGACGATGGCACATATTAGAAAAGCGACAGGTTTTATAGATTGGCTTGATCAGCGGCTGGCAGTTAAGCCTTTGATGAAAGTGTTGATGACGGAGTATTGGATACCTAAAAATATCAACTTTCTTTGGGCTATGGGCGTAGTGCTTTTGGTACTTTTTGCAGTGCTTTTTATATCGGGGCTGTTTTTGCTCATGTATTACAAGCCCGATGTTAAACTGGCGTTTGACAGCGTAAATCTTACGATTATGCAGGAAGTTGCATACGGCTGGCTGTGGCGGCATCTGCATGCGGTGGCGGCGAGTTTGATATTTCTCATCATATATATACATATGTTTGTGGCGATATATTACGGCTCATATAAAAGCGGCAGAGAGATTATCTGGATAAGCGGCATGCTTTTGTTTATCTGTTTTTCAGCCGAAGCGTTTAGCGGATATATGCTTCCATGGGGGCAGATGAGTTACTGGGCGGCGAAAGTTATCACCGAACTGTTTGCAAATGTTCCGCTTATAGGCGATGATTTGGTCGTGTGGATAAGAGGCAATTTTTATCCTGCGGACGCTACTTTGACAAGATTTTTTATGCTTCATGTAGTATTGCTTCCTATCGCTATTATAGCGATTATCGCTCTTCACTTTTACTCTTTGCGCATTCCTCATGTCAATAACCAAACCTCAGAAGAGTTTGATTTTAATGAAGAAGCCGACAAATACAAATACGGCAACAAAAAAGAGTCCAAAGTCATACCTTTCTGGCCTGCATTTTTGTGCAAAGACTTTTTTGTAGTAAGCGCATTTATGATATTGGTATCGTATCTTGTATGTTTTCATTTTAATTTTGCGATGGATCCTATCAACTTTGATCCTGCGGACAATCTCAAAACGCCTGCGCACATCTACCCCGAATGGTACTTTTTATGGAGTTACGAAGTGCTAAGAGGTTTTTATTTTGATATAGCCGGTATTCCTGCGATGTATATAGGATTGATCGCATTCGGCTTCGCTCAAATCGCATTTTTCCTTTTGCCGTTTTTAGACCGCGACCCAAGCGTAAAACCCGCTTCAAAAAGACCGCTGTTTAAAATATGGTTTTGGGCGCTTATAGTGGATTTGATACTGCTTACGCTTTACGGCAAACTGCCGCCGGGCGACGATATATACAGCCTGTTTATCTCAAATAACTTGGCAGGCTTTATCATCACGGTACTATTTTTGCTTCTTTTTATCGCGCTGCCGATTATCACGATTATTGAGAGAAAAAGAGACGGAGGCGCAAAATGAAAGAGTTGAAAATTTTAGCGGTAATTACAGTTTTCACGCTTATAACATATATCGGTATAGAGCCTTTTGCGCACAGCCAAATGAATCCGCATACGGCAGACGCCAATTTTGATTATGAACAAGAGGATATAGACCTTGCCAAAGTCAGGATAGAAGAGGCGAAAGCCGCGCTCGCAAAAGCCGAAAAAGCTCTTGAAAAAAATGCAGCTGATGAAAATCTAATAAACGCCGTTGAAGGCGCAAAAAAAGAGGTTGAGGCAAGAGAAAGCGATTTGTCGGCTTATCAGGAACTTTGGGCGCAAGCAAGCGCGATAGCCGCGCTTGAAGGCAATGCTGAAAACGGTGCGGAACTTTTTGCGGCATGCACGGCTTGTCATGGATTGTCGTCTCAAGGTTTGGAGAGCCCGTTTGATGCGGCATTGTCGTCTGAGAGTTACGGTGTAGTTGTTCCCGACCTTAGCCTTGCCGGAGCCGTTTATGATAAAAAATTTCTCGGCGCGCTTATTATCAATCCTGCGCAGGCTTTGAAAGTAACTAAAAAATTTAACGATGAAAATCCGCTTCCCATGACGCCGTTTTTTGGTTTCGGAGAGGATTTAAATCAAGAGAGCGCCGATATCATTGCCTATTTGCAATCCATAGCTCCGCAAAATGTAAGCGGCAAAGAGGTTTTTGAAACGGCTTGTCTGCGCTGCCATGATGTGAGATACGACGCGCTCTATTCGCCTACGGAAAAGAACGCTTTGAAAGGCTACATGGGTTCAAATCCGCCCGATTTGTCTATCATGATTCGTTCCCGCATGGCTGATTATCTTGAATCTTTCATAAACGACCCTCAAAAGAAGCTTGACGGTACGGCGATGCCGCGTGTGGGACTTACAAAAGAGCATACCGCGCAAGTCGTAAGTTATCTTGAAAAAGTCGGCGACAGCAAAAAAGACGAAAGAACCGCTATAGGTATAGGTATGATTATATTCTTTACAATATTGACATTCTTTGCTTATATGTGGAAAAGAGAAGTCTGGAAAGACCTTCACTAATCTTACGGGGAGTTAAAAGCTCCCCTATTTTTAGCGCGTAAAAATGTATATTGTATTTGCCATTGTATTTACCTCAATTTTATATATAACATTCAACACTTTTTCTAAAGCGTATCGCAATGAAACAAAATTGGAATTTTGGCTAAATTCATGCCTTGTTTTTTTCATTTTGACTATAGCGTATGCCGATCTTTGGGGAACTCTTTTCGTGAAAATATTTGAGCTTGGATTTGATCCTCTCAAAATTCTAAGCGAATATGCGGCAATCGTTTTTATATTTATTTTAAGCGTCAAATCTCAAATAAAATCCGCGTGTGCAAAAGCCGTTTTACTGACAATAACACCAATCTTATCCTTATTTGCAATGTCGGTGATAAAATCGTTTGTTTATTAAACGGCGCGGCGGCATTTTTATTTTTGCAATGTAATTACAATGTATCAACAAGCTTTTTAATTTTATATTTTTTAAATTAAAATGGTATTATTATGCAAATGTCTTTTTTAAAGGATTGGTTATGCATATTTACAAAAAGATTTTCACTGTCTTAGCGGCTGTTTTTGTGTTTGCCGCTGCGGCTTCGGCTGATGACGAGGCGCTTAAAGCTTTTAAGAGCGGTGATTTTAAAAAAGGCATTGATATTTTAAAACGCTCATGCGAAGGCAAAGACGCTTATAATTGCGGCGGTTTAGGCTCCATATATAAAAATGGTTACGGTGTAGGGCAAGATTACTTCAAAGCCGCAGAATTTTATGAAAAAGCATGCGTAAAAGGAGATGCTCTTAGCTGCAATAATTTGGGATACATGTACAAAAACGCTCAGGGCGTGGAACAAAATCTCTCCAAAGCCGCCGAACTATATGAAAAATCATGTGAGGGTGGAATCGGCTGCGCCGCTTTAGGACTTATGTATGAATTTGGCGCAGGCGCAGAAAAAGATCAAAACAAATCTCTTGAACTCTACAAAAAAGCATGCGATTTTGGCGATCAGGCGGGATGCGAAAACTACGAAAGAGTAAAAAAACAGCAAGCCTAAACCCATATCAATATTTGGATTTTAAAGAGAGCGGAGCCGTTTTAAATAATAACTCCGATTACGGCATGAGGATAAATGCGTTTTTTTATTAAACAAGCGTGTGCAAAAGCCGTTTTATTAGATTTTTGCTCGTTCTTTGCGTTAATATCAACTTTTTTTATAGCTTGGTTAAAGCATGCAGGCAAAGCTTTTTAATTTTATATTTTTTAAATTAAAATAGTATTATTGCGCAAATTATTTTTTGCAAGGATGAGTTTATGGCATATTGGAATTGGGACGACTCTTATAATATCGGCATAGAAGAGATAGATAATCAACACAAAAAAATAGTCGAGTATATCAATGAATTGCATGAAGCCATTATATTGAGCGATAAAAATATTGTTAAAAATACGCTTTTTCATATAACCGATTATATTGTTTCACACTTTTCTTTTGAAGAAAAATTAATGAAAGAAGCCGATTATCCGCAGTTTATACATCATAAAAATATTCATGAAACTTTTGTCTCAAATATCGGCAGATATAAAATCGCCTTCAACGAAGGACATGATATAGCAGGACAGCTTATGGCGGAGCTTCAGATTTGGCTCACGAAGCATATACTCCAAGAAGACAGAGCGTATAAAGAGTGCGTACAAAAAACATTAAATGGTGAATCTGAAAATAAAAAATCAAATCTGTTCAAAAAAGTTTTCGGAAGTTTTACCAAGCAATAGATAAAACTTCCGTTTATTTAGCCGCACTCATGACGCGCAGCAGCTTAAATCTCAATATACGGTTTCTGTCCAGTTTCGTAAAAATTATTGCCCTCGCAGTCTATCGCCACTATCGCGGGAAAATCCTCCACGGTAAGCCTTGCGACAGCCTCGGGTCCAAGCTCTGGATACGCCAAAACTTCATATTTTTTAATCGTCTGCGATATAAGCGCGCCCGCGCCGCCAATAGCTACCATGTAAACCGCGCCGTTTTTTATGATGGAGTCAATAACCTCTTTTGAGCGGTAGCCTTTACCTACCATGCCGCTTACGCCGAGATCCAGAACAGTCGGCGTGTATTTGTCCATTCTGCCGCTTGTCGTTGGTCCAGCCGCGCCTATAACCTGCCCCGGTTTTGCCGGACTTGGTCCCAAATAATAGATAGTTTCGCCCGCAAGTTCAACGGGCAGTTTTTCACCGCGCGCCAGAGCTTCGGTTAAAGCTTTATGAGCAGCGTCGCGCGCCGCTATTATCGTGCCTGAGATTAAAACATTATCGCCTGCTTTGAGTTTTTTAGCGACATCTTTGCCAAACGGCGCTTTTATCTTTATAGATTCTGACATTGTAACTCCTTAAAGCGTAATATCGGCGTGGCGCGCCGCATGACAGTTAACATTAACAGCGACGGGAAGCCCCGCTATATGAGTAGGATACCACTCCACATTTACCTTGACGGCGGTTATCGTGCCGCCCAAACCCTGCGGACCGACGCCCGTTTTATTGGCAAGCTCTAAAAGTTCGTCTTCAAGTTTTGCGTAATCTGGATGTTCGTTACGCGAATCAGCGGAGCGCACGGCAGCCTGTTTGGCTAAAAGCGCGGCTTTATCCATCGTACCTCCTATACCCACACCGATGACCATCGGAGGACAGGCGTTAGGACCCGCAAGTTTAACAGTCTCTAAAAAGACTTTTTTTACTCCCTCCAAACCGTCCGCAGGAACAAGCATCTTTAAAATACTTTTGTTTTCGCTGCCAAAACCTTTCGGGGCGACTTTAATTTTGAGTTTATCGCCTTTGACGATTCGCACATTGATAACCGCAGGCGTATTGTCGAGCGTATTTTTTCTGTTAAACAACGGCTCCGCAACTACGGATTTTCTCAAATATCCGTCCGTATAGCCTTTTGCGATACCCTCGTTTATGGCGTCTTCCAGATAGCCGCCCTCAATCCTTATATCCTGCCCGTACTCAACAAATACAACGCTCATGCCCGTATCTTGACAAATCGGCGTCCCGTCTTTCGCTGCAATATCGGCATTTTCAATAAGCTTGCCTAAAATATCGCGTCCAAGCGGCGAGCGCTCATCTTTTTGCGCTTGCTTGAAAGCTTTATACATATCGGGCGTTACGATTCTACATGCTTCAATACAGAGCTTAGCAACCGCATCGGTGATATCTTGCGCTTTGATTACCTTCATATCATCTCCTTACTTAATGATTTTTTTACTTAAAATGTTTTTGTTTATGATTGTAGATTGCTTCGCCGCGAACTCCTCGCAATGACGGAAAGAAAATTGATTGTACTTTCTGTAATGGCTGAAAAAATACTGATTGTATTTTGTCTGCACTTTTTGCAAGACAAAAAGAGGTTGAAAACGGCATGGATTGTACTTTTTGCAATGACGGAATGCGGTAGATTGCCTCACAATAACCGGATTGCCGCGTCGCAAGCGGCTCGCAATGACGAAAAATAGATAGATTGCGCTTTGTCTGCATTTTCTGCAATGATAAAAAGAAGTTAAAGGCAACGCGGCAATCCGAAACCTCTTTTACTTCGCACTTCCCGCGATAACAAGCATTACTCTTCGTCATTCCTGCGCCGTTTTTATCATGCAATGCTTTTTTATTACCGCGTATCGTCATTGCAGCACGCTTAACAACCCAAAACTTGTCATTCCAATAACCCCTTATCGTTAAAATGCCTCTACTCCGTCATGCGAGAAAAGCAATCCAATGTTTTACAATAACAAAGTCGTTACAGGTAAAACAAATAACAATATTTATTTTACTATTACATGGTTAAAAATAATCTGTTTAAATCAAACTAAAATGTATAAAAGGCTACTTTTTCAGCATAACTAAAATAGTGCCTTCAGATATAAGAGTATCCTGCTCTTTTGCCTCAAAGTAAATTTCGCTCAATACGGAGCTTGGCAGAGCATTTTTTATATGTATGCGAAGTTTTGTTCCTGTTGGATTTTTATGCAAAATGAGATTTGAACAGGAAAGCAGATATCCCTCGTCTTCGCTATCGCTTAAAGCCGCGCTGCTTTGAGCGGCAGATTCCATTATCATGCCGAGCGTAGGCGTTTTTGGAAACTCCGCCGATACGACAGCCCAATCCGCGCCTTTGTCCAAAATCTCTTTGGCAAAAAGTATCGGCGGTTTATGCGGAAGTTTCAGCACTCTATACCCACTATTGCCGACGGATTTGTATTTAAGTATTTGCAAAGGCTCATAAGTTTTGCAATGCTTGGAGCAAAACCCTGCAAAGGTTTTAATTTATCATAAATAATATCAGGTTTTTTGCCGCTATGTTTTACCATTAACCCTACCGCGCTCTCAAAAGGCGCGCCGCATTTATTCAGCAAGCGAAGTTCGTCTATATCAAAACTCTCGCATACGGCGCAAAATATACTATCCCCATCCATCGCTTTTATAGCGGCAGTTTTTAAAACATTATCGCCCGTTTTCCCGCCGTTGGAAACGCTTATAATCTCAGAAGTATTACCGTTTAAAATCGAAAGATATGAAGCGGGCGCGTTATAAACGGAGTTTTGAAAATCCGTAGGACTTGGGGGAGATTTTTCAAATATGCTTTTCAGTATGGATATACTCTCCCGCAGTTCACCGTAACTGCTGCCGTAAACTATCCTCTCGTTTTTAACTCTAAGCATATCGGCCAAATAGATAAGCATTTTGGCGTTTCTTGTCAAACGGCGGCGCATTATCATATTGGGCACAAGCTCTTTTTCTTTCAAATCCTCTATTTTTTGTGCATAAAAAGATTGAATTTCAAGAGATATTATCACTGTTTTACAACCGCTTCAAGCAAAACAAACGCCGTTGAAAATCTGCTGCTTTCGGGTATAAAGCAGAGTATTTTATCGCCGTTTTTAAGAGGCTTTATCCTTACAAATTCTTCTAAAATGATATAAAATGAAGCAGCGCCCGTGTTGCCTTTCTCATAAAGATTGGTAAACCACTTCTCATAACCTATCTCAAATCCCGCCTTTTTTAACCCTTCGTAAGTTTTATCCCTAAAATAGTGCGATGAATAGTGCGGTAAAAAATAGTCTATATCCTCCGCATTCAATTCTCTTTTTTTTATAATCTCTTTAAGCGGTTTTTCTACCGCATATTCAACTATATTTTCATTTAGCAGTCTAACATCTTGCTTTACGGCAAACACGGAAAGTTTTTGCCTCTCCTCCTGCGAATATGTAAGATAGCCTCTAAACCTGCCCTCCTCGTCTATATGCGCGCCCGCATACATACAAACAGGCATCTGCCCCGCGTATGATATCTGTTCTATCCAATTGATTTTCAAAGAAACAGTATTTTGGTTTGGTTTTGAAGAGAGCCACAAAGCGCCGGCGCCGTCGGAAAGCATCCATCGCAAAAAGTCTTTTTCAAAGGCTATTTCCGGATTTTCTTCAAGCTTCGCAAGTTTAAAAAGGCTCTCCGCTTCAAAATTCTCTTTACGCAAAAGCTGTGAAGCCGTTTCGCTGCCGACTGCCGCAGCATTTTGCGTTAGTCCCAAAGATACGGACATATAAGCGTATTTTAAAGCCATAATACCGCTTGCGCAAATACCCGCCGTTGAGACTGCTTCCATAGGTTTGGCTTTTAACTCCCCGTGTACCATTAAAGCGTGATTGGGCATAGTCTGATCAGGCAGACTCGTACCGCATGCCAAAAGCTCCAAACTCTCAAGCGGCGCGCCTTTTGTTTTAAGTTCTTCTACTGCTAAAGCCGCAAGCTTTGCATTTGTGAAAAGCAGTTCGCCGTCTTTAAAAACATAATATCTGTTTTTTATACCGTTGCTTTTCAGTACTATTTTTCTTGCGCGGGAACGCATACCGCCCACAAACCCCAAAACTTCCTCCATCTCTTCATTGTCGACAGGTTCGTTGGGCATCACTGCGCTCAGATAATTTATAAAAACATCATTCATTATTTTCCTTAAAATTTTCAGAACCAGAAGGCTCCTCGTAATACGCTTTTTGTTTTTTTAATTTCTTAATTATCAACGGATAGAACAATGCCCGCAAAAGAAGAGTTAAAGGCACTACGGTTATTATCATCAACACTAAAAAAAGCAGATAAATGCAAATAAATACACGCCTTATCCTGCTTTTCGGTTTTCCGATTTTTTTTAAAAGTTTTCCCCATATCAAAAAACTCCTATGCCCTATCTTTTCGCTCATGATAAGTTTCTCATTTACATTGACGGCGCCGAGTCCTTTAAGAAGAGGTCTTTTGCTTTTTTCAATATCATTTTTTAAAGCGCCGCTTATGGCGCGTCCAAATCTTGCGCTATTTTCCATATCGCTTTTTTTGACGCCCGCGCTTGAAAAAAACCAAAACTTATCTTTTTTGCCCGTAAGAAGCCATCTTGGAGTCGTTATAAATGTTTCAAGCGAATTTCCGCCGTCTATCAGCGCTATATTGTCGCATAAAACTCCGCCGTTTTGGGCTATGAGGCGTTTCATCTTCTCCTGCGCCGTAAGCCACATATTGCGACATGCGATAAAGGTTATAACAGGTTTATCGTTTAACCATGTTTTAGCTTCCGCGCTTTGTAAAAAACTGCTCATCGGAAGCGAAGGGGATAAAAACCAGACTTGATAAGCCAAAATAATCAAATCAAACTCTTCATTTTTATTTATATCAAACGGTTCAAGCGATATTTTATCGCAATAAACGCTTTCGGGAAAAACGCTTAAAAAATCCAAAACATTCCATGGAAATGGAAACGGTTTGGACGGTTTTAGCCTTAAATCCGTAACAGATACGCTCTTATCGTTCAGCAAAGGCAAGATGCAATACCTTATCGCATCATCAAGCTGTCCGCTTTGCGAATAATGTACAACTAAAACCTTTTTGTGATGCGGCATATTTTTTGCAATCCTTATTTTTTAAGAAAAATTATGTTATTGAAAAATTACTTATTTTCTGATAAAATGCCCCACTTTAATTTCTATGTCGGCAAGTCATGTTATATATAAAAAATATTAGTAAAAATTACGGCTCTTTTACGGCAGTAAACGATATCTCGTTAGAGCTTCCCGATAAAGGAATTTTTGCGCTTTTAGGCATAAACGGCGCTGGTAAAACCACGCTTATATCTATCCTTTGCGGTATCGTCAAAGCAGACAAAGGAGAGATATTTTACAATGAAACAAACTATTTTGAAGCTTTAAAAAAAGACGCTTCGCTCTGTTCGCTAACGCCGCAGGAGTTTGCGTTTTATCCGACTTTAAGCGTTAAAGAGAATATAGATTTTTTTTCGCAAATAAATACGCTTTCTTTAAAACAACGCAAAGAGGCTATTGATTTTGCGCTCAATGTCTGCGCTTTGGAAAAGTATATGAACAGGCGCGCCGCAAATCTATCAGGCGGATTGAAAAGAAGATTGAATCTCGCCATAGGACTGTTAAATAATCCGAAAATCCTTTTTTTAGACGAACCCACAGTCGGTATTGACCCTAAAACCAGAGAATTTATCTTAAACTCTATAAAAAATTTATCGCATGAGCGGCTTATTGTATATACTTCGCACTACATGAACGAGGTTGATTTTTTAGCGGACGAGATAGCCGTTATGGATGAGGGCAGGATATTGGCGGCTTTCAAAAACGGTCGGCAGAATAGAGTTTTGGTATTGGAGCCGCATAATAAAACAGATGTTAAAACGCTAAATGAATTCACGCCTTTTACCAAATGCGGCAAATTTTTGCAAAGCGGCGCAGCAGACGAACAGACTCTTTCAAATTTATTGGAATTTGTGAAAAAACGCGGCATAGAACTCAAATCCATATCGCTTTCCCCCATGTCGGCGCAAACAATGTTTTTAAGTTTAACAAATAAAGATACAAGATGATGCGAATTTTCACCGCACTTATAAAAAAAGAGTTTTTGATAGTTTTCAGGGATTTGCACGCGCTTTTGGCTCTGTTTTTGCTGCCGTCAATCTTTATACTTATCATGTCCTATGCCTTAAAAGACGCAAACAACGCTTCAAATATAAAATGCGTCTATTATGTGGATAAGGATAACTCCGAAGATATCGTAAAAAACTTTGAAAAAGCGATGGATAGCCTTCAAAATTTCTCTTGTCAAAAAACAAGCGATAAGCATTTTAAAAGCGATATAACGCTGTTTATCCCGAGCGGATTTTTTGAGAGTTTTCAAAACAACGCCGACAATAGCCTGCAAGCGCGCATAGATTATATTCCCATTTTAAACAATAGCGCGGTGCAGCTTTTTGAAGCGCTTTTAAAAGAGAGAATTATTATGCTTTTTACAGCCGAAAGCAAATATACACCTATATTCGTAACAAATCTTCAAAAGCCGTTTATAGAGTCTTACGCGGCAAGCCAAAAGATACCAAACAGCGTAGAGCAGAGCGTGCCTTCATGGATAGTATTTGCTATGTTTTTTGTACTTATACCGTTTTCCACAGTGTTTATCGTAGAAAAAAGACAAGGCACATACAGAAGGTTGAAAAGTATGGGATTAAATACTTTTCTGTTTTTTGCGGCAAAAACATTTGTATATAATATCGTCAATCTATTTCAAGGCATTTTATTGCTGCTTATAGGGGTATATATCGTCCCGATTCTCGGGCTTGAAGGGATGCATATTGGAGATATTCTGCCGCTTTTAGCGGTTTTGTACGCGCTTTCTTTTGCAGCTGTCGGTTTTGCGCTGTTTATAGCCGTAGTTTGCAAAACCACAGCTCAAGCGGTAATCACAGGCGGGATTAGCAATATACTCTTGGGCGCAATAGGCGGCATTATGGTGCCAAAATATATCATGCCGCCTCTTATGCAGCAAATAAGCAATATTTCGCCGATGTCATGGGGATTTGACGCATTTATACAACTGTTTTTATATGGAGCGCAGATAGACGGCATTGCACAAAATCTACTGTTTTTATTGCTTTTTGGAGCAATTATGTTTATAATATCGCTCTTTATTTTTACAAGGAGCGGCGATGATTGATTTAACGGCTCTGAAATCGGAATTAAAAGAGTTTATTATAAATGAGAGCGGCAAAGAGTATAATCCGCGCGACATACGAGACGATGAACCGTTGTTCGGAGAAGAAAGCATGCTCAATTTAGACTCTCTTGACATACTTCAAATATCTGTCGCCATTCGCCATAAATACAATAAAAGACTTAACGACAGCAAAGAGGCGATGAGAGTATTAGCCAATATAAACACGCTGGCAAATTTTATATCCAAAGAGAACAATTGAGGCGCGCATATATAAAACGATACGGTATTTGCAGCGCTTTGGGTGAGAATTTGCCCTCTTGCGTACGCGCTTTGGGCGGTGGAAACTTAACTCCTCCCGCAGAGTTTATGCACATACAAGAGGCATCTGATGATTATATTGTTCCGTATTATAAAGCAAAAGAGAATTTTGACGGATTAATAAATAATATAGAAAGCCTGCCAGAAAACACGACTCTTTTTGTTGGTTCGTCCTCTTTTGGCGTAGATCTGAACGAGCAAACCTATGCTAAGGACGGTCTAAAAGATTTGGGTTATGTTTATCAGGTTCCATCGCTTTGCAAAAAACTTGGGGTCGGTTCGCATTATTACTTCTTCAATACAGCCTGTACTTCAAGCGCAAACGCCCTCATATACGCCGCAAGAATGATAAAAGAAGGTATTGTTGATAACGCTTTGGTAATCGGCGTTGAAGTGCAGAATATGCTAAGTTTGTGCGGTTTTATGTCTTTGGGGCTTATCAGTAAAGACGGCATAAAACCGTTTGACAAGAACAGAAACGGCATTGTTTTGGGTGAAGCGTACGGTTTCGCACTTTTATCTTCGCAAGAGAATTCATGGGAGTTTACGGAGGGTGAGATTTTAAATGATATTTCAAATATTACAACTCCGTCAAAAGACGGCAAAACGCTTCAAACTGTTATAGAAAAGACGCTTTACAACGCGGGCGTAAAAGCTTCACAGATTGATTTGATAAAACTCCACGCCACAGCCAGCAACAGTAACGACATATCTGAAAACAACGCTATTTGTAAAGTTTTCGGGCAATCCGTTCCGACATGCGCCGCGCTTAAAGGCTATATAGGGCATACTTTGGGAGCCTGCGGCGTATGCGAACTTGCTCTGCTGCTTGGCGCTTTGGATAACGGTTTTATTCCTAAAAGTTTGGGATTTGAAACAAAAGATGAGAGTTTTGACATAATTCCTACAATGCAAAAAAGCGCGTGGAACGGAAAATATATACTATTTAACTATCTTGCTTTCGGCGGGAACAGCGCGGCTTTCTTGATCAAAAAGGGTGGAAATTGATACTCTCTTCGTCATTTTTGGCATTTTCTGCGAAAGACGGACTTAAAAATTGGGAAGAGATTGTAAAAGATTTGACGCAGGTTAAATTCAGACGCGCAGACAGATTTTCACATGCTGTGCTTTCAGGTGCGATATCGTGTCTAAATCAACATCAATTAAAAGAGTTTGCGCTCTACTTTGGCGCTTCAAACGGCAGTTTGGAGAGTGTCAAAAACTCGCAGGATAATATATTTTTGCAAAACCGTTTTCCTCTACCGTTTGCATTTATCAACACTTTAAGCGGTACGCCGCTGTTTTTTCTGCTCCAATATTTAAATATGCAAACTCCTGCCATTAGTACCGCACATTCGCACTTTGCATTTGAAAATGCGCTTTCGCTCGCGCTTATTGATTTTAAACAAAAAAGAATAAAAAACGCGCTTATCGGCGTCTGCGATGTTTGGTATGAACCGCTTGAGCAATCCCGCAAAAAGTTTGACTGCGAAGCTCATGAATTTTCGGCTTGGGTTTTTATGGAGCATAACGCAAAAGACTGCGTAAATTTTTTCAGTAATTTTGAAAAATTGCTGAAATTTATCAAACAATTTGAAGCAAACCCGTTTTATATTTCTCCTGATTTTCCAAAAAAAGAGTACGATGAACTCAAAAAAATCGTACAAATCTGCCCAAATAATGCCGTTAAAACTATCACAAACAGTTCCGCTTCCGTTATATGCGAACATTTTGCACATACTAAAACGCCGCTTTTTTATATCGGATATGATAGTATAGGCGGATATTCTTTTGTAAATATTAATTAAATTGCGAAAATTTAGTTTTTTATGATAAAATTGCAGAAAATTTTAAAAAAGGATTTAAAATGGCTAAAAAACTCTTTTTGGCTTCTTTAATTATAGTCGGCGGTCTGTTTTATGCGGGCTGCTCAAGCAACCAGCAGCCTGTGTACAATGTACAAGGCGCACAAATTCAAAGTTTTGACGGCAAAAAGCTAACGCAGGCTCAAGTCGAAAAAGTTATCTTGCAGGCAGGCGCGAAGCGCGGATGGGTAATGAAAAAAGTAAAAGACGGCGTAATATCGGGCACGCTTTATGTAAGAAGCCATATGGCGCTTGTGGAGATTAAATACTCTTCTTCATCTTATAATATTACTTATAAAAACAGTCAAGACCTTAATTATGATGGTGTCAATATCCACAAAAATTACAACAGTTGGATAAGAAATCTTGATAACTCTATCCAAATCGGATTAAGCAGTCTTTAATTTCGGCAGGCTCTTAGCGAGCCTCCTCTTTCCAAAAATCATATAAATTAAACCACTGATCCGGAGCGCGGCGTATAACTTTTTCATAAGCTTTGGCATACTCTTTAACCATATCTTCAATATCGCTGCTTAGTTTGATTTTTACATGCTCTAATTTATAAGTCTGTTTTTTTATGTAAGTGATAAAAAATGCTATCAGTGGAACTTTAGCTTTTTGGGCGATTTCAAACGGCGTTTTGTTAAATTCGGCAGGAGAGCCGAAAAAATCTACGCTTATTGTATGCTTCGGATTATTCGCTCTATCGCCCATCATGGATACTATCTCTTTTTCCATCAAAGCTTCGGCTATTTTTATAGAAGCTTCAAGTTTTGACACATGCGCCAAATCCAGTATGTGCACATTAGTCTTTTGAGTTGCTCTGAGCCTGTTTTCTATAGATTTTATGTCCTCTTTCATAACCTCTTGCATAATGATATTTACTTTTAAATTATCCACCACTAAAAGACTCGGCACCACCGACCATCCGCCAAAATGCGAAAACAGTATAACGCCGCCTTTTCTTAACTCCATGATTAGGTTTTCCCTGTCTTCTATAAGGTTATATGCGCATGGGTTGCATTTTGTGATAAACCTATCCGTCATTACCACGGCAAATTTTCTTAAATGTTCAAAATAGCGCCGTTGAGTATATTTTACGCCTATTTTTTTATAGTACAGTTTTAAAGCGCGTCTGGTATTAGAAGCTTTCAAGTAATAGATAAATGTTATGGGATAAAGCAAAATAAAAAACGGCATATATCCGAAACAGTCGTAAACCCACAACGCCAAACGAATACTCCAGCCGCTGCCTCTTTGTTTGGTATGCACTTAAATAAATCCTCTCAACAGCAGAACTCTCAAAGGCAAAAGCCTTACATGCACCCAAATAATAGACATGGTATCGCGCCATTTTTTGAAGTGGCTCACTCTACTTTCGGCTTTTGGATAGTAACACTCTACTTTTACCTCAACTATTTTTCGCTTTAACCATGCATGCCGCACTAAAACTTCCATCTCATAATCAAACTTTACCGTACATGTAGGCAGCTGCAAAATAGAAACGGGGTAGAGCCTGAATCCGGACAAAGAATCCGTTATTTTACAGGAAGTGTCCAACCGCGCCCAAAAGTTGCTTATCAACCGTCCTATTTTAGAGCCTTTCGGCACATTATCCGTATTAAAATCTCTTGAACCTATAACTATGCTCTCGTCTCCTTCATTTATCGCATCCGTAAGTTTATAAA
The DNA here is from genome assembly GCA_031276075.1 of Campylobacteraceae bacterium. GTDB lineage: Bacteria > Campylobacterota > Campylobacteria > Campylobacterales > Campylobacteraceae > JAIRKW01. Next base: position 3,114 of record JAISNU010000088.1, on the reverse strand, counting down.
TCTCGCTTGGCAGATGCTGTCCATCCGCATCCATACTGACAAAATACGAATACCCAAGCTCTTTTGCCTTTTGGCAGCCGCTTATAAGAGCCGCTCCTTTGCCGAAATTTTGGGAATGCGTTACGATATGAGTCTTATCATCGCACTTCAAAATTTCTTTGATGTTTACATGCGAGCCGTCATCTACAACAATTACTTCGTATCCCAGCTGCCGCACATTTCTTACAACATCAACTATGGTATCGTTGTTTAGAGTAGGTATCACAATTGCTGCGCGGTATCTATCCATAAAAAATCCAAATATAAAAATAAAACGGTAATGCTACCATAAAAAATGTTTCAAACAAGATAATTTCAGTTAATTTGTTTTACAATCTGCAATTTAACATTTTTTAGTTAAAATTTTTATATAAAACCTACAAGGATTAGTTTGCATTTCAATTTTAAGCCAAAAGAGAAGAGCGCCTTAGAGGCTCAATACGAAGCTCAAAAGATCGCTTTCGCGCCGATTATTTTTCAGTGCGCAAGAGTTTTAAAAGAGTGGGGGATATTAGAACTTCTGCACAAAAACGATAAAACGGGATTGGACTCCGAGGAGATTTGCCGACAAAGTCAAAAAAACGCATATGTCGTAAACTTGCTGCTTGAAAGCGCTTTAAGCGCAGATATTGTGGAGTTAAGAAACGACCGTTATTTTTTAAGTAAAGTCGGTTATTTTTTGCAAACCGACCCTATGACTATCTCCAATTTTGATTTTAACCACTATGTAAATTATCTTGGAATGTACCATTTGGACGAAGCGTTAGAACGCGCCAAACCGTCGGGATTAAAATATTTCGGCAAGTGGCGGACTATCTATCCGGCTTTGTCCAAACTGCCGCCGAAAGTAAAAAAAGCATGGTTTACATTTGATCATTTTTATTCGGACGGGGCATTTGAAGCAGCTTTGATAATCTTAAAAACGATAGATCACAAAACTGTGCTTGATATCGGCGGCAATACGGGCAAATTTTCACTTCTTTGCGCCAAAAGATTGAGCGATTCTTCTATATGTATAGCCGATTTGCCCGAACAGATTGAAACGGCAAAAAAGGTTATAAAAAGAGCGGGTTTACAAAAACGCATAACAACCTTTGCTATTGATATTTTAAGCTCTTTACCATTGCCAAAGGGATATAATATCATATGGATGAGCCAGTTTTTGGATTGTTTTTCGGAAGAGGACATACTTAAAATACTAAAAAAAGTTTACGAGAGTCTTGAATATGATTCGAGAGTCTGCATTTTAGAGCCGATTTGGGATAGACAGCGTTTTGAAACTTCGGCTTTTTGCATTGTCAATACATCGCCGTATTTTACGGCAATTGCAAACGGTAAAAGTAAAATGTTCAAATGGAACGATTTGAAAAGTTTGATAGAAAAATCGTCATTGGAGATTGAATGCATATATGATGATTTAGGTTTGGGGCATTCGTTAATTATATGTAAAAAATAAAGGATTGAAATGGTAACAAGCGAGGATTTAAAGGCTCTTATTATCAAAAGTTTAAAACTGGAAGATATCGGCGCAGACGATATTAAGGACGATATGCCTCTTTTTGGTTCAGACGGACTCGGACTTGACAGTGTGGATTCTATAGAACTTGTATTGACGCTGGAGCGCGAATACGGCGTTAAAATAGGCAAAAGCGAAAACTATCAAGAGATTTTTAGCTCAATATCATCACTTTTAAATTTTATTAATGCTCAAAAATAGGGTTTTTGTAAATTACTTTGACGCTCTCTCGTGCGCAGGATCAAATGAACGCGAATTGTGGCAGAATATATTGGAGCAAAAAAGCGGTATTAAAACATACGAAGGTTTTTTGCCCGACTCAAAAGCCGCTATAGGAAAGATAGATTCCGCAGCTTCTTTTAAAGAGTTACTCTTATATCAAACGCAAAAAGCTGTAAAACAAAGCGGTATAGAAGCGGCAAACACGGCTCTTTTTATAGGCTCTTCCGTAGGAGGCATGCAAAATACGGAAAAAAGACTGCAAAATGGCGCGGCTTTTAGCGATATAGATCCTGATTTTCATACGATAGAAGCCATTAAAAACATGCTTGGCTTTAGTTTTTCATTTAAAGAAAATTTTGCTTTTTCAACGGCTTGCACTTCGAGCGCAAATGCTATCGGTTTTGCATACGAGTGCATAAGCAAAGGTATATACGAGACAGGTTTGATAATAGGCGCCGATGCTATTTCACTAACTACCGTATGCGGCTTTAACGCGCTTGGAGTTTTATCGGACGGGGTTTGCAAACCTTTTTGCTATACAAGCGGCGGTATGAATGTAGCCGAAGGACTGGGCATACTTGTTTTAAGCGGCGCAAAGACCGAAAATGCGGTCGAGATTTTAGGAGCAGGATACAGCTCGGACGCTTACCACATGACACACCCAAAACCTAATGGAACAGGCGCATTTGAAGCAATGAGCCGCGCTTTGAAAAATTCCAAATTAAAACCTGTGCAGATAGATTATATAAACGCTCACGGCACAGGCACAAAAGCAAATGATACTACCGAAGCAGAAGCAATAGTTTCGCTTTTTGGCAAAACTCCTTATGTAAGTTCCATAAAAAATATCATAGGGCATACTTTAGGAGCCGCAGGCGCGCTTGAGGCTATCGTCGCATGCAAGGCGATATCGGAAAATATCATACCCCCCAACGGACAGATAATACAAAGCGTGAACGAAAAGTGCCGTTTCGCTACTAATCCTCCCCTGAAACAAGAGGTTAATTTTGTCATGAGCAACTCTTTTGCATTCGGAGGCAATAATACATCTTTGGTATTTGGCAGGGCTTTATGAAAATTAAAGATATGCCGCAGGAGATCAATAAAACTTTTAACGGAGCAAAAAAGGTTCTTTATGCGCAGGATGATAACGGCGAGTATAAAATAGCCGCTTCTACAGGCTGGAAAGTTGAAGAGATTGCTACCTTGGCGGCTCTTGAAGAGTTAAAAGAGCAGGAGAATGCCGCATTTAAAGAGTATCTTGAAGGCAGACTTTCATTGCTTCCCTTTTATATGTATCAAAAAAGAATGGATATTCAAACTCTCGCATGTACGGT
>JAISNU010000058.1 GCA_031276075.1 Campylobacteraceae bacterium | reverse complement strand
GAAAAATAACTTTATGTATTATTAATGACATTTTTTTATTATTGTAAATTATGGATTGCTTCGCCGCGCTTCGCACTATTGCCGCGCCAACTTCATTGGTTTGCAATACAAAAAGGTTTTCTTATTTCATGGATTATTAAATATGCGGGAATGACAAATAAAAGGATAAATTGCTTCCTGTTTCGCAAGTTTGCAATGACGGAGTGAGGTCGCGGGAACGAGAAATACAATAATAAAAAATTATGGATTGCGGCGTCCTGCCTCGCTTTGCTCGCAGTTCTCGCAATGATAAAAAGGAGGAATTGCCGCATTGAAAGCAAACTCGTAATGATGGAAAAAAGTGGTTCCCGCCCGCACGGAAATGGCATAAAAAGTAAAATTTATTTAATCAAGCCTTTATACATTAAATCTAAAATGCATCACATCGCCGTCTTTGACAATATACTCTTTGCCTTCAAGGCGCATTTTTCCTGCCTCTTTTGCGCCGTTTTCACCATTATGGGTTATATAATCGTCATATGAGATAACTTCGGCTCTGATAAAGCCTTTTTCAAAGTCATTGTGGATAACAGAGGCGGCTTTCGGGGCTTTCCAGCCTTTTTCTATAGTCCATGCTCTCACCTCTTTAACGCCTGCGGTGAAGTAACTGATGAGTCCCAGTTTTTCAAACGAAAGGCGTACGATTTTATCAAGTCCGCTCTCATTTACGCCAAGTTCGCTTAAAAACTCTTTTGCTTCCTCTTCGCCCAAAGCCGCTACTTCCTCTTCAATTTTCGCGCACAGTTTTATGACATCGGCGTTTATCGTTTGGGCATACTCTTTTAAACTTTTGACATATTTATTGTCTTCCAAAAGCGTATTTTCATCAACATTTGCTCCGAATATCACTTTTTTGCCCGATAAAAATCTAAGCTCTTTGTTAAGCGCTGCAAACGAGGGATTTTCTCTATCTTCAAATGAGTTTGCAGGCTTTAAACCGTCCAAATGCTCTGCAAGCTTTAAGGCGGTATCAAGCTGCGCTTTTGCCTCTTTATCCGATTTGGCTTGCTTTGTAAGTTTTTCTATTTTTTTATCAAGCTGCTGCAAATCGGCTAAAATAAGCTCTGTTTCTATTATCTCAATATCTCTTAAAGGGTCTATTTTGCCCTCTACATGCGTGATATTTTCATCTTCAAAACAGCGGACAATATGCAGTATAACCTCAACTTCTCTTATGTTTGACAAAAATTGATTGCCAAGTCCTTCGCCTTTACTGGCACCTTTAACGAGTCCCGCTATATCTACAAAATCAATCGTAGAGTGCTGAATTCGTTCGGGATTTACTATCTTTGCAAGTTCGAAAAGACGAGAGTCGGGGACAGGGACGACCGCTTTATTCGGCTCAATAGTGCAGAAAGGATAATTTGCCGACTCTGCGTTTGCGGCTTTTGTAAGTGCGTTAAATGTTGTGGATTTGCCGACATTGGGAAGTCCTACTATGCCAACTCCAAGACCCATTATTGATCTCCTTTTTGATTTATAAGCCAATATAAATTCATGCGCACTCCAGCGCCGCTTGCTCCGCTTTGGTTATAACCCCACTCTTTTTCAACATAAGCAGGTCCCGCTATATCCAAATGAAGCCATTTGTCTTTGTAAGGTTCTTCTATAAAATTATCCAAAAACAGCGCGGCGGTTATAGCTCCTCCGTATCTTGACGAAGAGATATTTGAGATATCGGCTATATTGCTTTTTAAGAGTTTTTTTAAGTATCTGTTAAATGAGAGATTGTTTACGAGCTCTCCGCTTTGCGCGGCGGCTCTATACAATTCATGTTTTAACTTGTCGTTGTATCCCATAACGCCAGTGGTATATTCCCCGAGAGCTACAACGCAAGCGCCCGTCAAAGTAGCCATATCTATCAAAAGGTCGGGCTTTAACTCCTGCGCGTAGCAAAGGCAGTCGGCAAGCACCAAACGACCTTCGGCATCCGTGTTTCTAACCTCTATCGTTTTGCCGTTTTTAGCCGTTAATACATCGTCCGGTTTATATGCGTTGCCGCCTATCATATTTTCCGTTGCGCCGATTATAGCGTGAATCTCAAAAGGAAGTTTAAGCTCCGCTGCTCCTTTTAATATCGCCATAGCGGCAGCTCCGCCGCTTTTATCGGCTTTCATACTTACCATATAATCGCTTGGTTTCAGGCTCAATCCGCCGCTGTCGTAAGTCAATCCTTTGCCTACAAATACCACTCTTTTTTCGGATTTTTCTTTGGGCGTATAGGTTAAATGTATAAGGCGGGGAGGGTGGATGCTTGCTCTGTTTACCGCCAAAAATGCGCCCATTCTCTCTTTTTCTAAAAATTTTTCATCAAAAATCTTACAAGTTACTCCGTCTATTGATGTAAGTTTTTGCGCATCTTCCGCCATTTGAATCGGAGTATAGTCGTAAGGTGCAGTATTGATAATCTCTTTTGCCCAGTTTGCTGCATTTGCTATGATAAGAGCGTTATTTTTTGCATTTTGCAGCTCTTCTAATGAAATCGTGTTTTGGTTATAACTATCGGTTGATATTACTAACTCTTCCAAATTAAAAGGTTCTGTTTTGCTTTTATATTTTGTAAATTCGTAACTTCCGAGTATAAATCCTTCTATTAACGCCCCCATTGAGTTATCTTTGGTTTTTTCGATATATGAGCCGATTTTAACGCTTTTATACGACGTCTGCCTTAATGTTTTCAGAGCTTTTGCCGCCGCGATACGAAGTTCATCTGGTTGCAGGCTTGCGCAGCCGACATATATATATCCGTCTTCCGCCAACAGTACCGCCTCTTCGCTTTCGGCTTTAAAATTTACAGCTTCCAGAGCTTTTTTGTGTTTAATCCATGCATGATTAAAATCTTTATTGACTATGAAAACTATAACCGCTTGCGCATTTATATTTTCTAAAGTCTCATTTGTTATTTTGATATTCATTTTTTTTCCTTAATTTTTTTTCATATAAATTATCTTCTATTTTTCTAAAAGCATAGATGATAAGACAAGCGAAAATTATAGCTACGGGTATCGCGGCATACCAATGTTTTTTGGCGAAATTTATCACATTCCAAATGTGTTCGCCGAGTAAATACGCGGGAAGTATCGTAACGCTAGCCCAACACCACGCGCTTATGAGGTTAATAAAGGCAAACTTTTTTGCACTGTATCTGGTAATACCTATAGACATCGGTATAATGGTGCGGAGTCCGTACATATAGCGCTGTATAAATATCACAGGCCAGCCGTATCGTTTTAAAAGCAAGTGCGCGATGGCAAATTTGCGCCGCTGTTTTTTTAGCCTTTTATTGATATTTTTTTTGAAATACCTTCCAAGATAAAAATATATCTGATCGCCTGCAAAGCCTCCGAGCCCGGCTATAAAGATAGCATAATAAAGATTCATAGCTCCCGAGTGCGAAAGTATGCCGCCCATGATAAGCGCCATTTCGCCCTCTAAAATACACCATACAAAAAGTATAATATATCCGTATTTTAAAATCAGTCCGCTGAATAATTCTTCCATCAAAAACCTTATTAAAATTCAAGCAGCGTTTTTGCTTGAATCATATCTTTATCGCCGCGTCCGGAGATATTGACAACTATAATAGAGTTTTTGATAAACTCTTTTGGCATCTTTTTCAGATACGCCGCCGCATGCGCGCTCTCAAATGCAGGTATAATCCCCTCTCTTTCAGACAGCCATACAAATGCGTCAAGCGCCTCTTTGTCGGTTATACTCTCATATGTTACTTTATCCAGACTTTTTAAGTACGCGTGTTCGGGTCCAATACCCGGATAATCAAGTCCCGCCGATATGGAGTAAGCCTCTTGTATCTGACCGTCGCTATCTTGCAAATAATAACTCATCTGTCCGTGCAATACCCCAGCGCTTCCGCGCGCTAAACTTGCTCCGTGTTTGTTTGTGTCTATCCCCATGCCGCCCGCTTCTATACCGATACAATTTACACTCTCATCTTCCAAAAATCTGCTGAATATTCCCATAGCATTAGAGCCGCCGCCAATACATGCTATAACAAAATCGGGCAGTTTTCCCTCCTTTTGCAAAATTTGCTCTTTTGTTTCCGCGCCGATGATTGCCTGAAAATCTCTAACCATCATGGGATACGGATGAGGACCCGCAACAGTCCCGATAACATAAAAAGTATCTCTCGCGTTTGTAACCCAATGTCTTATCGCGTCGTTCATAGCATCTTTTAAAGTTTGAGAGCCGCTTTTTACGCTATGCACTTTTGCGCCTAAAAGTTTCATGCGAAATACATTAAGCTCCTGTCTTACAGTATCCTTTTCGCCCATAAACACTTCGCATTCAAGCCCCAAAAGAGCCGCTACCGTCGAGCTTGCAACTCCATGCTGACCGGCTCCTGTTTCGGCGATAATCTTTTTTTTACCCATCTTTTTCGCAAGAAGCCCTTGCATAATGGTATTATTTATCTTATGAGAACCTGTGTGGTTTAAATCTTCTCTTTTCAGATACACCTTTGCGCCAAGTTCGTTTGAGAGATTTTGCGCAAAGTATAAAGGCGAAGGGCGTCCGACATAATCTTTCA
>JAISNU010000149.1 GCA_031276075.1 Campylobacteraceae bacterium | reverse complement strand
GACTGCATGAGCAGTCAAAATTTTTATTTTTGTGCGGATGTGGTGAAATTGGTAGACACACCAGACTTAGGATCTGGCGCCGCGAGGCATGGGAGTTCGAGTCTCTTCATCCGCACCATGCTATTTAAACTTAAAAATATTAGATACCTTGTAAGTATATTTTAATTTCAAATTAATATTAACATCAATATAATACTTCTTTTGCATCAAAAAGCAAAAATGCTTATATGCCTAAATATTTCTTAATAATAGGATAGTGAAATGATTGATACAATTATCCAGAACATTATACAAAATAAGGTAATTTATCTGCTTATTTTTGGGTGGTTGCTTTTTTCAAGTTATATAATTTACAAACTACATAAAAACAAAGATACCAACACTGTTAATTTGTATGTATATGATGCTATTCCGACAGTGTTTGCTTCATTGGGAGTTTTAGGGACATTTTTAGGCATTTTTGATGGATTGCAAGAGTTTGATATTAACTCTGACATAACAAACAGTATAGGCAGATTGCTTGAAGGACTTAAAACAGCCTTTCTAACATCTATTATCGGCATATTTTTATCGCTCGTGTTTGGCAGAATTTCTGAAAAAGTTTTAGATAAAGCGAAAAAAGAGGCATCGCAAAACAGCGACAACGAAATTTTGGCTCTAAATAAAATTGCAAATATTCTTTTGGAAATGAAAAATGATATAAGTTTGAATTTTAAGGAATTGCATAGATCGTTGACGGGTGACGACCCAAATAGCGTCTCTATGCAACTTGTCAAAATCAATAACAAAATTACTGAATTTCAAATAGCGCAAATAACAAAAACAAATGATATAGTCGCAGCGCTTGGAGGCGACAATGAAACAAGCTTATTATCTCAGATCCAAAAAATGCGATCGGAGCAAAGCACTATTTTAGGCATTGCCGCAAATACATTGATAGATAATCACAAGGAAATCACATTACAGACTGCAATATTAAACGAAATTACAATAACTTTAGGCAGAGATAATAAAACAAGCTTGCTTAATGAAATACAGCTTGTTCGAGCTACTCAAAATGATTTTAGCGCGACAACACAGAAAAATATAGATTTTATCGTTACATCTATGAAAGAAAATCGTGAATATATTGCCGAAAAATTTAAGGAATTCGCAGATTTACTTGCAAAAAGCAATACAGAAAAACTTGTTGAAGCAATGAAAACAGCAACCGAACAATTTAACGCGCAAATGAAAGAACTTATAGATAAACTAATAAAAGAAAATTTTGATGAACTGAATAAAAGCGTTGGACGAATGAATGAATGGCAACAGGAAAATAAAGAGATGATTAAGACGCTAACCGAACAATTTATAACAGTTTCGCAAAATTTGGCACTATCGGCTCAATCAATCAAAGAAATTACGCAAAACACCGATAAGCTTACAAATGACAATAGTATACTAAAACGACTAATCGAAGAGTTGCAAAAAGTGATGATAGAAGATAAAAAATTCAGCGCTATTGCAACGCAATTAGAAAAAGCTGTAAGCAATACAGAAAACACTACTACAAAATTACAAGAGTGGATAAAAGATGAGAAGCATTTTAGCGAGAGCGTAAAATTATTGCTTAATAAACTTGAGGATGTAGAAAAAATAAAAGATATCAACGAAATTTTCTGGCAAAACTTAAAAGAACAGCTAGAAAAAGGTGTTGGAATGATCGAGACTGCCAATAGAGATATAAACAAGGGTATAAGGGATAATTTGCAAGCGCTCGATAATAGCTTTGAGAGTAGACTTGTAACTACATTTGAAAATCTTGACAAACTTATAGCGCGCGCCTTACAATACTATCATGATGAACGGTTAAATAAATGAAGCGTAATCATGGTGAGAGTATTTGGGTATCCTTTTCCGATGTAATGACAGCGTTAATGGTAATTTTTATGTTTATAGCTATTTCATATATTGCGGAAGTGCAAAAGCGTCAAAAAGAGCGAGATATTGTTTTTGAAGAATTCAAGGCGACACAGGACAGTTTGTTTGCCGAGCTAGAACAAGAGTTCAAAGATGATTTTAAAAAGTGGCAGGTAATACTAGATAAAGACTTGTCTATTAAATTTGCAAATCCCGAAGTGCTTTTTGAGTCAGGCAAAGTGACTATTCGACCGCATTTTGCTGAAATTCTAGACGAGTTTTTGCCGCGATATTTTAATATTGTTTTGCAACCAAAATATATGGAAAACAATAGCATAAGAGAGATTCGCATAGAGGGTCATACTGACAGCGACCCTATTTATTTGCCACAATATGATTCTGACCCGTATATTGGCAATATGCAATTATCACAGCTTCGTTCAACAGAAGTTTTGAAGTATTTTAGAAATTTAGATTACTATAAACAACTTTCTTTGGAAGATAAAAATAATATACAGTTTTTGCTTACAGCAAACGGATTATCATTTGGCAAAAATTTGGATAAAAATAAAAAGTTTGCGACAAAAAGTGGAAATCTGGAAGACAAGACTCTTTCACGAAGGGTAGAATTTAGAATTGTAACAAACAGCGCAAAAATCGTTGAAGAACATTTGCTGGAGATAAATAAATAGTTATGGGATCGCTTTGCGAATTCAAGAATGTTGCCGCCACGCTGGAAAAGTTTGGCTTTTCAAATGGCAATTTTAAGATCACATCTGTAGATTTCAAAAAAGCAATTATAGATAATAAAATTGATTTTGACGATGGCAGTATTATTTTTGACGATAATGGCATTAAGCGTAAAGGATATGTATACGAACCACATTATCTTGTTACAAAATATGGTTATCCAAAATTTCATGTTACCAAATGCAGTACAATTCAAGAATTTGTTGCTAGTAAAATTTTCGGAAAATACTATGAATGGTCTAACGGCGAAACATGCAATATAGCAGACAGAAATAGCAAAACTATTTATCGTGATGTAAAATTGGAATTATGTAAAAACTGCCTGAAAGAGCTTGAATCATACAATGCCGATATCAGCTTTAACACAAAAGAGTTTTATGACAAATTAACAAAAGAGCATAGACACAACAATTCAAATAATATACAATATACGCTCCAGATTAGTTTAGAAGAAATTAAAAAGCAGCATGAAAAGGAGCAAAAAAAGCTGATTGAAGAGATTGAAAGACAACGCGACATAGCTGAAAAAGCCAAAATAGAAAAAATGGAAGCGCAAGAGAGAGCTGCTATGGCAGAGGCAGAAAAAGAACATCTTTTGCGCCGAGACAGTATAATGGATTTGGCAAGCGAATTGGATGACTTGTTAAAAAGAAATGGGTACGAAGGCGATAGCTTAATGAAGCGATTAAAAAGCGCGGAATATAAACTGCCAAACACTATTTTCAAAAATGTGCGAGAAGCAGTAAAAATGCGCAATCACATAGTACATGAAGGATACAATCCTTCCGATATTGAAATCAATAAAACAATACGCGCATTTGAAAATATACTTGCGCATATAACCAGTTTGTGAGTTTTTATGCTTGGTTTGCGTCTTTTGATATTTGTCTCTATGACAAAAGCGTCTATTTGGTCTTTTGTAGCGGGCAGATAAGAATTACATACATACAAAACAGGAATATTTCAATAGTTAATTGGTAATGCAGTGGGCTTTTTTATTTGTAGCCGTGCTTAATAAAGACAGATTTAAAACCAAAACGGCAAAAATTATGGCTTAATACTCAAACGCATAGTTCTCTTTTAAAAAATCAAATAGTCTACTATCGCCAAGTTCACATGCTTTGCGCGCGTCGGCTATGGCGCGTTTATAGTCTTTAATCATGGCGTAAGCATTGGCGCGGTTGCCGTAAGCGTCCGAAAAATCAGGCGCCAACTCTATCGCGCGCGTCAAATCCAAAATAGCTTTGTCGTAATTTTTCCAAATCGTATATATAAGCGCGCGGTTATTGTAAGCTTTTGCGAAATTTGGGTCAATTTTAACAGCTTTGTTATAATCCTCCATAGCCCTTTCAAATTTACCCGCGCAATAATATGCAAATCCGCGGTTGCCGTAAGCCTTTGCATAATTTGGCTCCAACCCGATCGCCCTATTCAAGTCCTCTATCGCCTTTGCATAATATCGCAAAGCATGATAAACGCTCGCGCGGTTGTAGTAAACCTCCGCTAATTGCGGATCAATATCAAGAATTTCATCAAAACTCTCAACCGCATTTTTATAATCTCCCAAACGGTAATAATCCACTCCGCGGTTCATGCGAGAGGTTATATCATCGGGATTTAGCTCAATCAATACGCTATAATCCTCAACCGCTTTTTCATAATCTCCCAAAGCGTCGTACGCAAGCGCGCGGGTATAATAAGCCTCCTGAAAATCAGGGTCAAGCTCAACAGTTCTGCCGCAATCTTCAATAGCCTTATCATAATAGCCAAAATCATAATAAACGCTTGCGCGGTCGCTGTAAAGCTGCGCAAAATTCGGGTCAATTTCTATTGCTTTACTATAATACTCAACCGCTTTTTGAAAATCTTCCAATTCGGCATAAACATATCCAAGTCCGCCGTAAGCATACGCATCGTTTGGATTTAGTTCAATCGCGCTATTATAATCTCGGGCAGCCTTATCAAATTCGCCCAAATTAATATAAGCATTCCCGCGCTCATTGTAAGCTCCCGCATAATCGGGGCTGATATCAATCGCTCTGTTAAGATCTTCTATCGCTTTTTTATAATTTTGCAAAAAGATATAAACGCCCGCGCGGTTTTTATAAACTGTTGCGAGGTTTGGATTAAGCTCTACCGCCTTGCCGTAATCCGCCAAAGCTTTGTCGTATTCTCCCAAATCATGATACAAACTTGCTCTATTATTATATGCGGGCGCAAAATTCGGGTCAATTTCTATCGCTTTATCATAGTTTAAAAGCGCCTTTTTGCTTTCGCCCAATTT
>JAISNU010000148.1 GCA_031276075.1 Campylobacteraceae bacterium | reverse complement strand
TCTAACGCGTTTTTAAACTCTTGCGCATTTAACTCCGCGCTTATATCAAAACTATGCTCTTTTGCTGCCATAATCTAATCCTTTTTTATAAATTCTTCAATATTTTTACACACTAATTCTATGAGTCTTTTTCTTGCTTCAACACTGCCCCAAGCTACATGCGGAGTAATGATAAATCGTTCATGTTTTGTAAGATTTGCCAAAGGCGAATCTATCCTCATAGGTTCAATCTCCAGCACATCGCTTGCCGCGTATATCTTCTCATTTTCTATCGCTTCAGCCAAATCAGCCTCGTTTACGATGCCGCCTCGTCCGGTATTGACTATCACAGCATCTTGCTTTAAAAGCGCTAATTCCCGTTTGGCTATGAGATTTTTTGTCCGCTCGTTTAGGGGTGCGTGTATGGTTATAATATCCGAATTTTTCAAAAGCTCGTCTAATGGCAGACTCGGATACAACTCTTCTCTTTCAACGCCGGATGTTGAAAAATAAGATATTTTTGCGCCGAAAACGGAGGCAAGTTTAGCTGTCTCTTTTCCTATCGCGCCAAGCCCGATAATACCCCAATTTTTACCGTCTATCTCATAAAATCTTTTGTCAAGATTGGTAAAGATTCTACTTCCGCACCATTTGCCTTTTTTCACATAACTATCGTAAAATTCCAATCTGCTAACAAGCGCTAACACTAACGTTACAGTATGCTGCGCAACAGATTTTGTGGAGTATCCGGCAACGTTTTTTACGCTAACTCCAAACTCTTTTGCAGCATTTAAATCCACATTATTCATGCCTGTAGCCGTTAGGGCGATGAGTTTTAGTTTAGGTAATTTTGCTAAAAGCGCACGGTCAAAAATAACTTTGTTAGTGATCACTACATCCGCATCTTTAACTCTTTCAAACTTTTCATCTTCTTTGGTGGTCTGATATATGATAAATTCGCCGAATTTATAAAAAGCGGACAAATCTACATCTTTACCCAAAGTTCGCGCGTCCAATAGTACTGTCTTCATCTTGTCAATCTTTTATAATATGCCCTATAAATTTTGCATAATTGTTTAGTATCCGCCCTCCGCGCCTGAAACCAAGCCCGCACCCTTCATAAGCAAAAAATACCCCTGCTTGATATGAGTTGCCTGAAGCATCCTTTGGAAAATCCGTATATTCTTGATAAATCGGCACAAAATTTTCATACTCTCCATCGGTTTTCTCTATGATACTGCCGTCTGCTTCAAGAATCGTCGTATTTGCGCCCTCTCTGCCAAAACTGTGCTTTTTCACATGTTTTTTGCGTAAAGGCTCAAATGATGTTTCGAGTAACAATGGGTGATTCGGATACAAATCCCACAAAATTTTCATCATAGCTTTACTTTGAAACAAAAGCGTATACGCAGGATTTAGGATAATAGCTTTTTGATTTTGTACGATATCTTTCAGTATCAAAGCAAGATTGGGTTCCTTAATAGCTATATCTTCCCAAGGGATAAGCTTGAACCAAAACTCAAAATTATCATCATTTTTAAATACGCCCTCTTCTTCCGAAAAATTGACCTCATCGACATATGCAAAGTCGGTATTAAATCCCGCTTCATCTGCTGCGCTTTGCAAAAATTTGGTAGTTACCTCATCTTCCAAGTTTCCTGCTATGGAGCTAAACAGCATCTTCCAACCCTCATAATATTTAGCAAAGTCATCTGTATCGCCGTGTAAAACGACAAGTCTTTTAAAATTCTCTTTTAAAGCCTCGTATATATTGTTAAACTGTGAAGCTTCGTCAAGCCCATTTTTTTTGAGCAGCGCCCATTGTATGATGGAGCTTTCGTAAAGCGATGTGGGTGTATCAGCATTGAACTCTATCAGCTTTATCGGTTTGCCGTCTATGCCGCCTGCCAAATCAAACCTGCCGTACAAATGCCAATGCACATCGTTTTCCCATGAATTTTTCACTATATCTACAAGGTTGAACGGTATGCCTATTTCATGGAAAAGATTATTATCAATCACATACTGCGCCGCATTTGTATACATCTCATACAACTCATTTGCCGCGCTATAGTATGCTTCGGCTTCATTTTGGCTAATCTCAACAAGCTCGTCGCCGATATAAGGCGTATCGTCCAAATCGGTATGCCAATGGCAGTTAATAGACTCCAGATACTCTTTTGTCAAAGGTTGTAATTTTAAAAGTTTTACCATAGATTAACCGCCATAAGAAGAGGAGCTACCGGCTGAATTTTTGCTTCCGCCGCCAAAAAATCCGCCGCTCTTTGAAGTTGTGCTTTTAGCAGATGTGGGGTTTGCCTTATTAAAACTATCCACACTTCTTGAGTAAGTCTGCGGGGATTTGTAAGACGCTTGGCGTTGCTGCTGATAGTTTGCATTTCCAAACAGTTTATTTCCTATCCAACTTCCTATCATGGCTCCCGCCACACTTGAGAGTATGACTGAAGCCAAAGATGGCATACCGCTTGAGATTTGCGGATTTGTCAAAGATGACGTGCCGTTGTCTATCTTTTCGGCTTCAACTTTAAGCATTTCGTTTATCTCCTCGTCGCTCAGCATTCTCTCAGCTCCGTTTTTATCTTTTAGAACCACTCTTGTAATGCTGCTTGGGTACTCTTCC
>JAISNU010000135.1 GCA_031276075.1 Campylobacteraceae bacterium | reverse complement strand
AAACATACAGATAAAAGGACTATTCTATTATCTATTATTAATGATGTTTTTGCGTTTAATTTTATGCATACTAAAAGTCGTTTGTAACTTTTCAGTTAAAACGGATATAATTTTATCTCAAAATATAAAATCAAATAGCGGTAGGATAAATGAAAAAGCTTCTTTGCGCAACTTTGGATGCAAATATAGCCCACAGCGTTGAAGTTGAATCAACATTCGTGCGCGCTTTGCCCTCGTTTTCCATAGTAGGTCTAGCACAGCAATCCATACAGGAGTCGCGCGACAGAATAAAAGCGGCTCTTGGCAGTATCAATTTCAACTTTCCCGCGCAAAAAATCACTGTCAATTTATCGCCTTCCGACCTTCCAAAATCAGGCAGCCATTTTGATTTGGGAGTTGCACTTTTGATTGCTCTTCAAAAATCAAACGCAAATTTTGAAGATTTTTACTGCTTCGGAGAGCTTGGGCTTGGCGGCAGCGTCAAAAGCACAGTATCTATTTTTCCTGTTATTCTCTCGCTTGCAAGCAGATTGAAAAGTTTAAAAGTCGTAGTGCCGCATGAGAGTTTGGACATTATAGCGTCCATTCCAAATGTTAGAGCTTACGGCGTCGAAAGCCTTGAAGAGGCGATAGAGTTTTTCATAAATGCCGAAAGCCGTGCCGACAAAGAAGCCAAAATCACGCATAAGCTTTTTCAAAACAGCATACAAATTGCAGGAAAAACTTACATTTTAAATGATGAGTTTACGCTTGATTTTGCCGACATAAAAGGGCAGGCGCATGCAAAAGAGGCGATGATGATAGCATCTGCCGGCATGCACAATGTGCTTTTGGAAGGAAGTCCCGGATGCGGCAAAAGCATGAGTATAAAAAGGCTTTTGTATATCATGCCGCCGCTTGAAATCGGCGAGATTTTGCAAAATGCGGCAAACAGGTCTTTGGGCGGAGAAAGTACCGTTTTTAGCAAACTGCGCCCGTTCCGCTCTCCGCACCACACCTCTTCGCGTCCGTCAATTTTTGGCGGCGGGAGCAATTTCGGAGCGAAAATAGGCGAAGTGGCGCTGGCGCATAACGGGATTTTGTTTTTTGACGAATTTCCGCACTTTTCAAAAGATGTATTGGAAAGCTTGAGAGAACCGCTTGAAGACGGGCGCGTTTTAATCTCGCGCGTAAATTCAAAAATCTGCTACGATACGAAATTTATTTTCGCCGCCGCGCAAAATCCATGCCCATGCGGCAATCTGTTCAGCAATGTGAAGCCGTGCAAATGCTCCGACATGGATATTTTGCGCTACAAAGCCAAAATCTCCGCTCCACTGCTTGACAGGATAGATATTTATGTGCAGATGGACGAAAGCGGCATTGACGATGTGTCGGATATGGATTCAAGACAGATGCAGGCAAAAGTTTTGAAAGCTTTCACGGCGCAAAAAGAGCGCGGACAGAACGAATTGAACGGCAAAATGGACAACGGTGCGATAGAGCGGTTTTGCGTTATGAGCAAAGAAGCGGAAGATATGCTGAAAAACGCCGCCGTCCGCTTCGGTTTGTCGCACAGAGGCGTGGGCAAACTGAAAAGAGTGGCGCGCACGATAGCGGATTTGGACGGCGCGGAATTGATAGAAAAATCCCACATGTTAAAATCGCTTGGTTTCAGGCATAGATAAAAGCGTCATGAAAGCCAATAAAATCAGCGCAATAAAAGCTTTTTGCACGGCGGCGGTTTCATCGCTGTTTCGCGCAAATCCAACCAAAAGTGCGTATAAGCGCGGCAAAATAGCTTTTAGCCAAGGCAATTTTCAAGAAGCAATCGTAAACTACAGCGAAGTGATTGAATACAGACCAAACTCCGCTGACGCTTACTGCCTGCGCGGATATTCGTATGCGGGGCTGGGTATGCATAAAGAAGCCGTTGCTGACTTTGAACGGGTGATTAATCTCGGCTATCGCCACGCATTTATATATTACTACTGCGGAATGTTCAGATGCGCTTTAAAGGATTACGGCTTGGCTGTGGAGGATTTGACCCGCGCGGTTGAGATAGATGCAAACTATGTAGACGCGTATTGCTTGCGCGCGCGTACCTACTCTACTTTAAAAGAAGACAATAAAGCGATAGAGGATTATAATAAGCTTATTTCACTAAATCCTTATGATGTGAAAAGTTATTGCTTGCGCGCGGTTATATATACGGGATTGAATGAATATGCCAAAGCTTTGGAAGATTGCAGCGCGGCGCTTAAACTCAAGCCAAATTATGCAGATGCATATTGTGTTCGCGGCTCTGCTTACGCAAAATTGGGCGAAATTGACAAAGCTTTGGAAGATTACGGACAAGCTATTAAATTTGTTCCGACTTATCTTGCCGATACCTGCTTTAACCGCGGACATATCTATTATAAAATTGGTGATTTTAACAGAGCAATTGCTGATTTTAACCGCGCGATTGAAATAGACCCGAATTTTGCAAAAGCTTATGACATGCGCGCCATTGTTTACGCAGAATGGGGCAAATACGACAAAGCTATGGAGGATTTGACGCAAGCTCTCAAACTCAATCCAAATTTTGCGCACTCCTACTTCAACCGTGGAACAATTTACGACGATTTGGGCGATTATAGCGAAGCAATTGCTGATTTTAACCGCGCGATTGAACTTGATGCTGATTTTGCGCTGGCTTATAGCATGCGCGCTTTTACATATCATAAATTATTAGATTATGACAAAGCAATTAGCGATTATGGGCAAGCGATACGGCTTAAACTCGACGACCCTCTTTCTTATGCGGAGCGCGGAAATGTCTATTACGATTTGGGTGATTATAGCAGAGCGATTGCTGATTTTACCCGTGCGATTGAACTTGATGCTGATTTTGCGCGGGCTTATAGCATACGCGCTTTTACATATCATAAATTATTAGATTATGACAAGGCAATTAGCGATTATGGGCAAGCGATACGGCTTAAACTTGACGGTTCTCCTATTTATGCGGCGCGCGGACATGTCTATTACGATTTGGGCGATTATAGCAGAGCGTTTGCTGATTTTAACCGCGCGATTGAAATAGACCCGAATTTTGCAAAAGCTTATGACAATCGCGCCAGTGTTTACGTAAAATGGGGCAAATACGACAAGGCTATTGAGGATTTGACGCAAGCTCTCAAACTCAATCCAAGTGATGGCAAAACTTATCGCAATCGCGGCGGTGTTTACGCAGAATTAGGCGAACATTGCAAAGCTGTGGAAGACTTTAACCGCGCGGTTGAACTTGGTTTAAATAATGCGGATATTTACTATAGCAGAGGCAACTCTTATGCCAAGTTAGGCGAGTACGGCAAAGCGATAGAAAATTTCACTTTAGCAATCGCATTTGATGCAAATAACGCCGACATTTACTATAATCGCGGCAATATCCATGCTAAACTGGGCAATTATCATCAATCTATAGAAGATTCTGCCGAAGCTGTCAAACTCAATCCAAACCATTCATCAGCTTACTGCTCTCTTGGGTATGCTTACAATATGTTGGGGGATAAACGCAAAGCGATTGACAATTTCAGCCACGCCATAGCGATAAAGCCGAATATCGCGCTATTTTATCACAATCGCGGAATCGCTCATGCCGATTTGGAAGATTATGAATCTGCGGCGAAAGATGCGAAAAAAGCGTGCGAACTTGGCGATTGCAGATTGGAGCAAATCATGAGAGAAAAAGGGTATTTGCACGGCTAAGGCAATGCGCGGGTATTTTACGCTTATATTTACACACAAACTCATACTTTTATCAGCGGTTTTTATCTGACAAATGTCGCTTTGACACGCTTTGAGATGAGCATGTACGGCGCCCATATCAAGACAGCGATAAGTCTGCCCACAAGTACAAGTTCTCTGCTTGTTTGTGCGTCAAACATAGGCTCATAGGGAAATGCAATTTTCACAGCCAATGCGTCCATGAAAATAAAAATCAGATTGAACAGCAAAATGGCAATAAAACACTTGGGGAAAATTTTCTTTTTTGAAAAGAACAGGTACGCAAGAAGTATCCATGCAAATACCAGCGCTATGTTTACTATAATTTCTACAATCAAAATTCCCGCCAAAAACGGGTTATAAACTTCAGTTCCCGCCGTGGCAAGCAGACTCCATATTCCATTGGTAAAAAGTTTGGGATAAGTTAAACAAGTCTCAATAGCCATTCTTATCGGCGAAAGAACAACCCCAATTCCTACAAGTATAAGCCAACCGCCCAACCCTTCCAAGTTTTTCTCTTTTGTCATGTTTTGCCCTGTTATGTTTCATTCCTTTTTTTGCAAACCGCGAAATGCGGTTAAAATTTCGTCATTATATCAAAAAAAGCCGAAGCTATAAATTCAGCCAATTAGTAATTTAGCCAAAAATGCTAAAATCAAAACTGCCGCCGTCAAGGCGCATGCAAATAAAACCTCTTTGCCGACTTTACCGTTTTTGGCTTTTATGTGATTTTTCATCGCGCCCCAATTTTTTTTCACATGAAATACCGATAAAAGCGCGAAACATATCCCGCTTAATACATGTGCGGCGGTTACAACTCCCATGAAAAACAAAGCGGCAGCGGGAACTTGACTCTCGTTTTCGTATATCGCGCCCGCTATTGCTTCACCGATTTCTATGATAAGTCCGCTCAAAGCGAGAATGACGATAAATACGAACATGCTAACGGATATAAACGACCTTGTGTTCATGACATTGCCTGCTGATTTATTTTTGATATATCAACGCTTTGTGGATAGATTTTGATACAGTTTTGAGAATTTGTCTGAATACGAAATAGCGGATCTTGAGGAATTTTACCATTTCTAAAATCTACCAAATCTATTTCCACAGCTTCAGCTAAGGCTTCTTGAAATTTTTGATTGTTTAAAAAAAGACCCGCATCGGTTTTATTAATAACTCTTAAAGTCGGGTCTGCGTCTGTCATAGCATTAACGATATCTTCTGCTTTTTGTCCGTCTGCCATTATTCCGCTGTAAAAGACTGTTTTTGAGCCTGAAGTATCGGCGCTAAGGCTATTTACTATCTCGTCTAATCTTTGAAGTTTCATCTCATTTGATAAACTTTTAAATCCTTCAGTGTCTAACTCTTGTAATGCTTCTTGCAGTTTCATATTAGCTCTCCTTCGTATTCTAAGTCTACTTTTGACTTGACAATTTTTCTATCCATATATATCCCAATACCACCATAAGAAGCTTCTAGTGCCTCTTTTAAATCTTTAAGTATCT
>JAISNU010000115.1 GCA_031276075.1 Campylobacteraceae bacterium | reverse complement strand
TGGAAAAATACGCCAAATCTCAAACCAAACTACAACAAAGCGGGGCATTTTGCTTTTCTGCACAAGGCAAGAAAAGAGATTTTTCAAGGATTTGGCGCGGTTTTAAGCCCGCATAACGCTTATTTGCAGACATTGGGACTTGAAACGATGGCTCTTAGGATTGACAGGGCATGCGAAAATACTCTCTCTCTTGCCGTATGGCTGGATGGTAAAAAAGAGATAAAAAGCGTAAATTATCCTTTCTTAAAAAGTTCGCCGTTTTATGATATATCAAAAAAACAGTTCAGGTATGCGGGCTCTATTTTGACTATTGAGCTTGAAGATAAAAAGGCGGCGTACCGTTTCATGAACAGGCTTAAAATCATACGAAGAGCTACAAATCTTCATGACAACAAAAGCCTCATCGTATCGCCCTATTTTGTCATATATCCTTTTAATTCGCATGAGGAAAAAACGGCTCTTAATATAACAACAGGGCTTATGAGGCTCTCTGTCGGCATTGAAAATATAGAGGATTTGAAAGAGGATATAGAGCAGGCGCTGGGCGGTTAAATTTTGCTGCTCGCGGCTATATTTTGCCTGCAAACATATAGCGTTACTTGCTGCGGCATCTACTTTGAGCGTATGTTTAAGCACGATAACCTGTAAATATATAGAGTTGCTCCGTCTATTAGCTCTTGTACTAACTCTTCAATGCTTTCGATAACTCGTAAATATATAGAGTTGCTTGCCGCAAAACAACGGTAAATGTTTTTTTTGCCGCGGGTGAAATACCTGCAAATATATATCATTATATTTTTCCTTTATCATTCTTTATTCGTTTTCCTTTTAATACCTGCAAACATATATCGTTATCTTTATAAACTTGTTCTTGTTCGCGCTCTGGTTATCCTGCAAATATGTACTGTTATCGCATCAAAAGCGCCTATGCTAAAATTTGCGTTGTATTGAAATCCTATAAATATGTACTGTTATCTTGCTGCTGCCATCGCAAGCTGCCGTTAATTTTCCGTCATTGCGAGGCACGAAGTGGCGCGGCAATCTATAATTTACTATAACAAAAAAGAGTTGTTATAAAAAAAATAAATGATAGTTTTTATTATTTGTAATTATGGATTGCTTCGTCGCCATACTCCTCGCAATGACAGAATTAGTGGAAAAAACGGCTTTGTTTCATTTTTTATTATGGATTGCTTCGCTTCGCTCACAATGACGGAGTAAGGGCATAGATTATTTCCTGTTTCGCAAGTTCACAGTCGCAATGACGGAAAAGTTGCTATTCCTGTACAATTAGCCCGACTATAGCATACATCATTACGCAGTTGCCGCACCGACAGCAAACCAACTAGCGCAGCAGAATGGACTATAGCATATATCATTAACGCAGTTGGGCGTTATACTGCCGCATGTTTGCTTTTTATCTAACTAAATATAATCATTGACGCCGCGCTCATTGTATTTTCATTTCTTAGCAGAATTACTCATCTATTTTGAAAATCCGCGCGGCATTTTTATACAGTAGTTTTTCCAAAATATGATCATCAAAGCCAAACGCGCTAAAATCGTCTATGGATTGGCGTATCGGTCTAAACGGATATGATGAGCCAAATAACAGTTGATCTTGCAAAAAACTGTTTCCCGCTTTGATAAAAATCTCACTCCCCGCCAAAAATCCATACATATCAGGCACGGGAAAGATATTTTCATATTTAAAAGCAACTCCGACAAGCGCGGCGGTATTTGGATAATATCCGTGATAGCAGATGATGGGAAGGTTTGGAAAAGTTCGCGCGATTTTAGCTAAATGGTTAGGGTCGTTAAACAGAGGATTTGGCGTTGTGGGTCCAGACATCAGCGTAAGCGGTATCTTTTTGCGCGCCAAATGCTCGTAAATCGGAAAATATATCTCATCATCAGCGTGCCTTGGCGGCTCGGCAAATCCCGGCTCTATATCTATACCCGCAAGCCCCAATATATCTATGCTTCTATCTATCTCTTTGATGCTCTCTTCTATGCCATCAAGCGCAGGATCAACGCCCGCGATACCCAAAAGCTCTTTGTGGGGATTGGTGATGTCGTACAAAAAATCATTGCTTATCTGCTGGCTTGGCGTGCGTCTGCCTACGACTACAGCGCGTTCAAGCGGCGCATCTCTGACTTCTGCTAAAAATCCTTCCTGCGTTAAAGAGTTGGTAAAATGCTCCAAATCGCCTCTTGTACCCACGCGCTTATTCAGCCATTTTGCCGCTTCGTAAGCTTTGGAATTTTTGTTCGCGCCAAAAAAATCATGCAAAAAAGCGGGTCGGCAGCGCATATCTATAACTTTCATCTTATGCCTTTATAATAAATTGATTAAATAGAGTACGCAAACGGCGCCTCTTTGTCTCCGAAAAACTCTTTATAAATTATCTCTTTTTGGATATTGAACTCATGGCTTATTCTACTTCTGGGATTTGGAAGTTCTACTTTGTACATTTTCTGCACGCGCCCGCTTGCCATGACAATCACGCGGCTGCCAAGATACACTGCTTCGTCAATATCGTGAGTTACCAAAATCATGGTAATTTTTTCTTTCTCCCAAATGCGCAGCATCTCCTCTTGCATTTTTATCTTTGTTATCGCGTCAAGCGCGCCGAACGGTTCGTCCAAAAGCAAAACTTTGGGCTGATTTGCCAACGCTCTTGCTATCGCCACGCGCTGCGCCATTCCGCCTGAGAGCTGTTTTGGATAAGCTTTCTCAAATCCTTTGAGATTTACTATGTCAAGCTTTTCATTGACAATCCTGTCCACATTCGCCGTATCGGGCGGAAGGCTGAATTTGATATTATCTTCCACATTAAGCCATGGAAGCAGACGGATATCCTGAAATATAAACCCTCTTTGTCTGGACGGAGCGGTTATCGGCTTGTTTTCAAAAAGAACCTTGCCTTTATACTCTTTATCAAGCCCGCCGATAATGCGTAAAAGCGTACTTTTACCGCAGCCGCTCGCCCCGATGATAGACACAAATTCGCCTTTGTCTATTTCCAGATTTATATCCCGAAGCGCTTCTATCTTCTTTTTACCGCTTTGAAATGTTTTCGTAAGATGCGATATGTTGATTATATGAGCTTTTTTTAATTCCATCGTATAACCTTTGAGGAAAGATAGCGCAAAATATCGTCCATGAGCTTGCCTATGATACCTATAACTATCATTCCCAAAATAACCATTTCGGGACGCGACAAGCTTCTGCCGTCCATCAGCATATAACCTATCCCGCTGTTAGCCGCGATAAGTTCCGCTGCTACCACGCATATCCACCCCATGCCAAGTCCCAAACGCACGCCTACCATGATAAACGGGAGGGCTCCCGGGAGTATCACGCGCCGGATAACGCGCGACCTTTGCACTTCATAGACGCGCGCCAGCTCCAAATAGCGGCTGTCTATGTTTTTTATGCCCTCTACAGTATTGACAAGGATAGGAAAAAACGCTCCTATAGCGATAATGTAGATTTTGGACGCCTCGCCTATGCCAAACCACAATATCGCCAAAGGTATCCATGCGATCGGAGGAATAGGCTTGATGATTTGCAGCACAGAATCGGTAAGTTTCTCAAAACGACGGCTAAGCCCGATAATCACTCCCAAAAATAGAGCTAAAACAAGCGCTATCCCAAATCCTTCGACTACGCGCATAAAGCTTACCCCTATATGCTTTAACAGCGTCCCGTCATTGTAAAATTCAACCGCCGTAATGACAATATCTTCGGGCGGCGGCATCGTATAAGGAACGATATATCCCGCGATGTCCGCCGCTTTCCAGACGATTATAATCAAAACAGGCAGGATAATGTACCAAACAAATCCTGCAATCCGCTTAAAAATCAAATCCCCGCCTTGTCAAGATATTCGGTAGTAACAAAATCCTTAATATCCACATCTTTACGGATAATCTTCTCTTTCAAGACATAGTTTTTCACTTTCTCAATCTCCGCAATATCGCGCGGCTGAAATCTCGCGTAATACTCAAAATGCGACAAAACTACTTTCAAAACTTCCGGCGATACCTTAAATATGGGCGATAAAAGCTTTGCGGCTTCTTCGTTGTTGTTATTGATATACTCCGCGCCGCGCTGGACAGCCTTGATATACGCTATTAACGCTTCCGGATGCGCTTTGGCAAAATCGCGTTTAACATACGAGATATTGTTTCCAAGTTTGATACCCGTTCCGTCCACTATCACGCGCGCTCTACCCGGAACCGTAAGCTGGCTGATGTATTGCTCCCATACGACCGCACCGTCTATGTCTCCGCGTTCAAGCGCGACGGGAATATCTCCTGCGGCAAGATTGACCTCCGTGATATCGCTGAATTTCAAACCGTTATCATTCAGCAAAATCGCCAGCAGATGCTGCGCGTAAGTGCCTTTGCCGTAAGCTATCTTTTTACCTTTAATATCTTTGACTTCCTTTATGGAAGAGCCTGTCGGGACAATGAGCGCCAATGCTTTTTCGCCTATGCCGAAATTTGCAAACAAAACGATGTCAAGTCCGACTGATTTTGCAATAATAGCAGGCAAATCCGCCATAGTACCCAAATCTATACTGCCGCCTCTTACGCCCTCATTTACAAGGGGTCCGTTCCCAAAAACGCTCCATGTATATTTCGCGCCCGCTTTTTTGAACTCTTCGTCCAGATAGCCAAGCTCCTTAGCAGCCCAGAGCGGCGCGTACAAGGGATACGGCTGCGTGCCTATCCTAAGCTCCGCCGTGCCTGCCGCAAACATAACAGAAACAAGTGCAAAAAACACTAAAACTAACTTTTTCATATCAATTCCTCCATTTTTTTAAATAAATTTACCTTTAAGCCCAATAGATACGCTTTATACATGTTACTCAAAGAAATTTCTCTTTCCGCCGCAGCGGCAATATATATGTAAACTCTTCCGCACTCCTCATTATGCAAAAACTCTCATGTAACATGCACTTCAAAACCTCCCGCGTTGTACAAAAGCGGTATCTACCCGCCGCTGCTATTTTGCGGCAACTAAAATTAAGCGTTTCATGATAACCTCCTCATGTTTTTTATGACAATCAGCCTAAAATACGCGCGCCAAATCCGAATCAGGGTGATTGCCACAGCGTCTGTAATCGTCAAAATCTATTTTAAGATTATGTTTTGCCCTTATCTCTTGAAGCCCCCATGCAAGCCTTACATAATACTCCAAAGAGGCGTTTTTTTCATTTGCAAAGTAACTGTTTGGGCGCGGTATCCAGACCATATTTACGGTACTTACGCCATGGCTTGCAAGTTCGTCCGCCTCTTTTAAAACCGCTTCCAAAGCCTCGTCTTCGCTTTTAAATCCAAACTGCCCAACAAGCTCAACGCCTGAGACTATACCCGTGCTTACTCTGCCCTCGCCAAAAATATCAACGGCGTCAAAAAGCCGCTTTTTCCACTCTTTGTAGCCTACCCATTTAGCTTTACCCGGGCATATATGGTTAAAGGCGTTTTCGTTCAATACCTCTATATCCATAGTAAGGCTGGATAAACCCGTATTCTCATAAAGCTTTTTTAACTGCTCTTTTGTAACCGCCGTGCAGATAAGCTGGGAGGGAAATTTTTCAGTCGTAAAATTCTCGCCGACAGAGCGTAAAATCTCTATATAATAATCTACCTCTTTGTCAAACGGCTTTTTACCGTGAAAATCAGAGCCTGCCGTCAAGCATATCGCGGCAAATCTTCCCTTCTCTTTCAAAGCCTCTTTCACGGTTTCGGATACATCTTTGGGATCAACCCTTGTTTGCATCTCTACTTCGTTTTTTTGCTGCTTGAGATTATTAACAATATCGCAAAACTTGCATCCTTGATCATCTGTCCAAAAATGGCAGTAGCGGTTCGGGATAAGATAAAGCCTTTGCGGACGCGAACCTACCACATTTTGCATGAGCGCGCCGCTTGAAGTTCTTTTATCATAATAATCCGGCTTTTCCCAATAAAATACCTCTTC
This sequence comes from Campylobacteraceae bacterium, assembly GCA_031276075.1. Taxonomy (GTDB): domain Bacteria; phylum Campylobacterota; class Campylobacteria; order Campylobacterales; family Campylobacteraceae; genus JAIRKW01. The sequence goes on along the minus strand of JAISNU010000115.1, from coordinate 18 downwards.
AAGAATATGTTCATTATC
>JAISNU010000075.1 GCA_031276075.1 Campylobacteraceae bacterium | reverse complement strand
TGACTGCGGCAAAAAAGGCTTGCAATGCAAAAGAAAGCGCAAATAACGAACTGTGCGGTTTTACTTTCTTAGTTTTACATAAGCTCTTTTGGGCGCAGGATAGCCTTCTATCGTTTTTGAATTGTCGTTCGGGTCTAAAAAATCTTCCAAACTCTGCCCCAAAATCCACTCCGTTTTCCGCTGTTCGCTTATATCCGTATTTTTTACGCCAAGCAGTTCAAAACTCTTGAAACCAGCCCGTTTGCACCAATTTTTCAGTGTATTAACAGTCGGGACAAAATAGACATTTGGAATTTTAGAGTAACTTTTTTTTGGACAAAGCGCGATATCGCCGTCCCCGTCAATCATAAAAGTGTCCAAAAACAATTCGCCGTCTGTTTCAAGCGCGCCAAATAGAGATTTTAAGCAGCCAAGCGGGTCGCTTCTATGATACAAAACGCCAAGGCAAAAAATCGTGTCAAATTTTTCGCCGTACTCCGCCAAATCATCCACGCCCAAAAGTTCATATAAAATATCTGTTTTTGCAAAATGATTTATAAAGTCAAACTGACACCAAAAAAGCGGCGTTGGGTCAAATCCCACAAGTTTTTTGGGTTTGTCTTCAAGCATTTTAAAGAGATAATATCCGTTATTGCAGCCGATATCGGCAGCTTTTTTATCTTTTAAATTAAAGTGCGGGCGTAGGATATTGTATTTGACGAAACTTTTCCACTCCGCGTCTATAAAAAGGCTGCCGATTTGAAAAGGACCTTTTCTCCATGAACGCAGAGCAAAAGCGCAGTTTTTTACCGCAGCAGTATCATGAGGCGGCAAAGAGAGCGTAAATGTGTCGCCAAAAACGATGTCGGCGCTGATTTTGGGCAGATTATCTATCATATCTCTTAACGGTTTTATATCTTTCCATTCTGCTGCTTTTTCTTTTTGGAGTTTTGATTTTTCATGCATTACGCGCCTTTTTAAGTTTGATTTTAAAGAAGAAATAATAGCATAACTTGCAAAAAACCATAAAGATTAAAAATGAATGCCATAGAGATATTTAAAAGTTTCGCCAAAATTCCGCGATGCAGTTTTGACGCTTTGAAAATGAGGGATTTTATAGCATCTTTTGCCGCCGCGCAAGGCTATACGGTGAAAATAGACAAAGCCGATAATATACTGTGCGTCAAGCAAAAGCCGCTTATTTGTCTGCAGTCGCATTACGACATGGTCTGCCTTGGAGACGCGCCGAATGTTGAGATATATGAAAAAGATGGCTGGTTGAGAGCTGCAAATTCAACGCTTGGCGCGGATAACGGCATAGGCGCCGCGATCATGATGTATATGATGGAGCGGCATGATAATATAGAATGTCTTTTTACATCTGATGAAGAGGTGGGGCTTATCGGCGCAAACAATCTGGAACATCAAATAACCGCTCCTTATCTTTTAAACCTTGACAGCGAAGAAGAGGGCGCGATAGTCGTAGGATGCGCGGGAGGAGTTGATATCATAGCCGAAAAACCAACGCAAAAAAAGGCTGCCAAAAAAGGTTTTATGGCTTATGAGATAAGCATAAAAGATTTGCAGGGCGGGCATTCGGGAGTGGATATAGACAAAAATATCCCAAACGCCATTAAAGTTTTGGCGCAAGAGCTTCATGGCGTCCAACTTGTATCCATAAACGGCGGAGAGAGAATAAACTCCATACCAAAAAGCGCGTCTGCTGTGATTTATGCGCCGAAAGATTTTATCTTAAAAAACAGAAATTCAGGTATAAAGGAGACGGCGGCAGAAGGCGGCGTTTTGGTTCATTCCAAAGAGATAATTTCAATGCTGCAAAATTTTCATCAAGGCGTGCGCTCGTTTGACAACAAATTAAAAATCCCACATGAGAGCATCAATCTTTCAACTATCCAAACAAGAGATAATAAAATCAAGGTAGAGTTTTTTGCGCGCGCGATGGAGAAAAAATCTTTGGAAAATTTATGCGATGAAACAGAAAAATTTCTAAAAAGCTTCGGATTTGAAGTCAAAATAGAGGGATTTTCAACCCCATGGAGACCGAATATTACGCCGTTTGCAAAAAGAGTTCAGAAGGTAATGCAAAAATTTTTCAAAAACATAGAGTTTAAGGCAATGCATGCAGGGCTTGAATGCGGTATATTTGAAAATATCAAACCATCTCTTGAAACAGCTTCGATAGGTCCTAATATCCGCTTTCCGCACTCTTTTGGCGAATGCTGCGAAAGGGCTTCCATTGAGAGGCTGCAAGCAATTTTAGAGGAGTTGATAGCTGATTTGGCGTAACTTTAATCAATATCCAAATGCTGTTTTTTTCTTGTCGCAAAAGTAAAATACGCCCAAATAATGCCGAGCAGCGCAAGAAAAATAAGCGGAGCAATATAACTGTCAAATATAGTTAAATTTGTAAAATATCCGCTTGCGTAATAACTTCCAAACCCTATTGAAAGAGCCCACAAACAAGCCCCAAATGAGCTTATGATATTAAATTTTATCATGGAGTATTTAGTAAAACCTATCGCTAAGGGCACTAAAGTTTTGAGTCCGTAGATGTATTTTTGAAAAATGATGATTTTCGCGCCATGTTTTTTGATGAGCAGATGGCTTAGGGCAAGCTTTCTGCGGTGCTTTTTAATATATGGCATGACAATGCTTTTATTATATCGGCTAAGCCATACCAAAGCGGCATCGCCTATGATATTTGCCGCACCCGCCGTAACTATGCAGATTCTTATATCCATGCCGCCTTGCGAAGAGAGTATGCCTGCAGCTATAAGAGCGACCATACCGCCGCCCAGCGAGTAAAAAAAGAGTATCAAATAGCCGTAAACAGACAAATCTTTTATAATATCTTCCAAATTTTTACCTTGATTTTTTAAAGCCGTCTAAAACTATCTGGCATAATCCACTGCTCTGGTTTCTCTTATCACATTTACTTTTATTTCGCCCGGATATTGGACTTTAGCCTCTATCTCTTTGCTTATCTCTTTTGCTAAAAGCACGGCTTCGTCATCATTTACAAGTTTGGCGTTAGCTATGACTCTTATCTCGCGTCCTGCATTTATCGCGTATGCCTGCTTGATACCCTCTTTTGATTTGGCTATCTCTTCTATGTCCTGAACGCGCTTTAAGAAACTTTCAAGCACTTCTCTTCTTGCGCCGGGACGCGCGGCTGAGAGTGTATCGGCGGCGCATACGGCGGCGGCTTCTATGGATGCGGCTTCCTCATGTCCATGGTGCGCGTATATAGCGTTTATAACGACTGCATGTTCTTTGTATCGCTTGCATATATCGGCGCCCAAATCAACATGGCTTCCCGAAAACTCCTGTGTCAGAGCTTTGCCTATATCATGTAAAAGTCCGGCTCGCTTGGCAAGCTGTTCATTGCCGCCAAGTTCTGCGGCTATAATACCTGCGAGATTTGCGACTTCAAGAGAGTGTCCGAGCGCGTTTTGCCCGTAACTTGCGCGAAATTTTAATTTGCCTATCAATTTTATAATTTCAGGGTGAATTTTTGTAAGTCCCAAATCCATAACGATATTTTCACCCTCTTCTATAAGGCTTTGCTCAAACTCTTCCTTAACTTTTTCATGTATATCTTCAATGCGCGTGGGTTGAATCCTGCCGTCTTCTATCAAAAGCTGTATAACTTTAGTCGCAACCGCTCTTCTGTAAAGGTTGAAACTGCTCAGAATTATCGCATTTGGCGTATCGTCTATAATAATATCAACGCCCAAAAGCATTTCAAGGGTTTTTATATTTCTTCCCTCTTTTCCGATAATGCGCCCTTTTAAATCGTCGTCTTTGATATTTACGACATTTATCAGCCTCTCTGCGGCAAAATCTCCGGCAAATCTTGTAGTAGCCTGCGCCAATATATAATTTGCTTTTCGTTTCGCTTCCTGTTTCGCTTCCTCTTCATATTTTCGTACGACATGCGCTATCTCGGCGCGCGATTGCTCTTCTACTTTTTTTAGTATTATCTCTTTTGCTTCGCACTCGGTCAATCCCGCCGAATGCTCCAAAACGCGGATAGCTTCTTTGAGTTTAGTTTGATAGTCCTGTTTAAGTTTTGTGGCTTCCTGATTTAACTCTTCCGTTTTTTTCTTAAACTCTTCAATATTCTCTTTATCGTTTGAAAGTTTTTTTATATCCTCTTTAAGGGATATCTCTCTTTTTTCTACATCGGTCAGTTTGATAACATACTCTTTTTTGAGTTTTAGCGCCTCTTCTTCAAAACGCCTTTTAGCGGCTATTTCCGCTTCCTGAACCTTTATATTTGCATTTTTCAGTACAAGCTCGGCTTCATGCTCTATGGCTTTTGCTCTTGCTCTTGCCTGCGTGGTATAAATCTCATAATTTGCCGCATCAAGTTTTTTTGCTATTGCAAATCCAGCGGTTCCCGTAATTGCAGCCGCCGCTACCCCTATTCCTAACTCTAAAAACATTTTTTCCTCTTTTTATCATAATATCTGTCGGGGTAATATAAATGTCTGCTTGTACATCATAAGCTTCGCAGAGCCTCTTTTTGGTAAAACATTTGACAAGTTGAATAAAAATGGTAAACGGTTTCGGCTTCAGGGCAGAAAAAAACCTGTCATACATTCCCCTGCCAAAACCTATTCTTCTCAAATCCCCATCAACCCCGATGACAGGAACTACTATTACATCAACTTTTTGCCTTAGCCTCCAAGAATTGGCAGGCTCTAAAATATTAAACCTTTTTTTCCAAACAGGCAATCTGTATTTTACCAATTTAAAACTGACACATTCCATAAACGGCACATATATTATTTTGTTTCGTCTGAGTTTTGGGAAAATAGTTCGTATATCAACTTCCATTTTAAGCGGAATATACATGGATATAGTCTTAAAATGCAGCTTGTCAAGAATTTTACTTAAAGCTTTCATACTTTCATGCGAGTTTTTAAAATATTTTTCACAGGAAGCGCGTTTTAATTTTTCAAGGCAGATTTTGCGAAATTCAGCTTTTGAACTGTTATTATTTGTGCTTTTAAGCGACATTTGCCTATAATCCCTTTTTAAAAACCATTTTACAACAATAAGGATAACTTCGTGATAAAATATGCCGCGCTTATAATACAGTTTTTATTTTTTAGTATTTTTTTCGGTTGCAGTTCTGCTGATAAGCCGTTGAAAGAAAGTCAAAGTGTAACGCTGAAAACAACCAAAAACGATACGGTGGCGCTTAAAAAAACGGCTGACGGTTTCATGTATGATGATAAATCACTCTTGTTAGTATTTTTCACGACTTCATGCACGCCATGTAACGCTCAAATTCCGCATTTGAACAATCTTCAAAGCAGATATCAAAACGACCTCAATATCATATCTGCCGTTCTTGATAACAGTTCTTTAGAAAATGTACAGGATTTTATATCTCAAAAAGGCGTGAATTTTATTGTTACATTTGATAAAAATAATTTCAGACTTTCAACCACTCTGGGTAATATAACAAGCGTGCCGTATATGGTGATATATGATAAAAACGGCGCATATGTTACTGATTATACGGGAGCGGTGCCCGAAGAGATGATAGAAGCGGATCTGAAAAGGATTTTTTAATGTTTGCTTCCATAAAAAAAGGGCTTGGCAAAACTCTTGAAGCAATAAGAGATATAGTTCCTGCTGCACATGAGAAGGTCGGCAAAGACATTTTGGAAGAGGTGCTTTTGGAATCGGATGTAAGTTATGAACTTACAGAAGAGATTATCTATTATCTACCGCCTCAAAACAGCGTTGCAAGAGAAGATGTAAAAAGAGTTTTGAAGTCGTATTTTATTTATGACAATAAACCAGCCGTTTCTGCGGCGCCGTTTGTAGAATTGATAGCGGGCGTAAACGGCGCAGGTAAAACAACCACTATCGCAAAACTTGCAAATATATATAAAAAACAAAACAAAAGCGTTCTGCTTGGAGCCGGCGATACTTTCAGAGCAGCGGCGATAGAGCAGTTGAAACGGTGGAGTGAAAAGATAGATGTTCCGATAATTTACACAAAACAAGGACATGACCCTTCTGCTGTAGCTTACGATACGATAGCTTCCGCAAAAGCAAAAAAAATTGATAATGTCATCATAGACACGGCAGGACGCCTGCACAATCAAGTAAACCTTGCAAGCGAATTGAAAAAAATAGTAAAAATTTGCGATAAAGCTCAAAATGGCGCGCCGCACAGAAAGATTTTGATACTTGACGGCACACAGGGAAATTCGGCTGTAAATCAAGTAGCCGCATTTAATGAAATGATAGGCATAGACGCGCTTATCATCACAAAACTTGACGGTACGGCAAAGGGCGGTTCGCTTTTTAGTATTGCCAAAACTTTGCAGCTTCCCATACTTTATGTAGGCATTGGAGAGGGGATAAACGACCTTATACCGTTTGATGCAGAAAGCTATATAGACACTATTTTGGATGCGATTTTCGGCATAAAAGAGTAGTCATGGCAAAGAAAAAACAACAGCTTTACGAATGTCAGGCATGCGGCTTTCAAAGCGCGGCAGAACTTGGCAAATGCCCCAATTGCGGCGCATGGGGCGAGTTTTTGGAATTAACGCAAGAACAGATAGAGATGCTGAAAGTTACGGCAAAAACATCCGTGAATTCAAAATCAAGCGGCGCGAAATCTATCACAGAGATAGAATTCGAAAGCGTTGAGAGATTCAGTTCAAATAACGAAGAGCTTGATTTGGTTTTGGGCGGCGGAATAGTGGAAGGTAGCCTCACGCTTATAGGCGGAAGTCCCGGAGTCGGCAAATCAACGCTGCTTTTAAAGATAGGCGGCAATTTAGCTAAAAGCGGTAAAAGCGTACTGTATGTAAGCGGCGAAGAGTCCGCGGGTCAGATAAAACTTCGCGCCGAAAGATTGGACAGTTCTCATAAAAACCTCTATCTTTTGTGCGAAATAAATCTTGATACGATTTTGCACGAACTCTCTTTGAAAAAATTTGATGTACTTATCATAGACTCCATTCAGACGCTTTACAGCGAAAAGATATCCTCAGCGCCCGGAAGCGTGTCGCAGGTAAGAGAGATAACATTTGAACTTATGCGTTACGCCAAAGATAAAAATGTGGCGGTTTTTATTATAGGGCATATCACAAAAGAGGGTTCTATAGCAGGTCCTAGAATACTTGAACATATGGTCGATACTGTGCTTTATTTTGAGGGAGACTCAAATAGAGAGCTTAGAATATTAAGAGGTTTTAAAAATAGATTTGGCTCAACCAGCGAAGTGGGCATATTTGAAATGACAAAAACCGGACTTGAGAGCGCAAAAGATATATCAAAAAAGTTTTTTACGAGAAACGATTCGCAGGCAGGCTCGGCAATAACAGTTGTCATGGAAGGTTCGCGCCCTATAGTTTTGGAAGTTCAGGCGCTGCTTAGCGAGAGTTCATACCCAAATCCAAAACGCGCTTCAACAGGTTATGAATTAAACCGTTTGACCATGCTTTTAGCGCTTTTGGAACGGAAACTTGATTTGCCGTTAAACAGATATGATGTGTTTATCAATATCGCGGGCGGGATAAAAATAACCGAAACAGCCGCCGATGTAGCGATAATAGCGGCAATAATAAGCAGTTTTAGAAACCGTCCTTTAAGTAAAGATACGGTTTTTATCGGAGAAGTCAGTCTAATAGGCGACATAAGAGATGTTTTTCAGCTTGACAGCCGCCTGAAAGAGGCAAGAACACAGCACTTCAAAAAAGCCATAGTTCCGTCTCGTCCGCTTGAAGAGATAAGCGGCATAAAGTGCTTCGCAGTAAGCGAAGTAGCTAAAGTTATTGACTGGATGTGATTTTGCCTGCTTGAAGTGCAATTTTACGAATTTATATATTACGAAACAAAGCTCTTGATAAATATTTAAAAATAGTATAAAATTAACAAAATTATTATTAGGGAGATAGCACATGAAAAAGAAATTTATTGTTGTATTAATATTTGCGTTATCGGCGCTCAATGCTCAAGACGGCTACAAAGGTCCGAAAGCAGATGTTGTTACGGTTGAAACAACAAAAAGTTTAAGAGACGATTATCCTGTAACGCTAAGAGGAAAGATTGAAAAATTTTTAGGAGATGAGAGATATCTGTTTTCAGACGAGACGGGAACTATTGTTGTAGAGATAGACAATAAGCTCTGGCACGGCATTTCAGCAGATGAAAATGATATAGTAGAAATCACGGGAGAGGTAGATAGAGAGCTCATGAGAATAGAAGTAGAGGCAAGTTTTATAAAAAAAGTAAATCCTAAATAAAAATACTTTCATCAACGCTGCCCAAAAAAGCGGCGGAATTTTGTCAAAAAATATTCCTGTAATAAGGGGAATTGCTAGAGGCAGTTGATAATTGGAGCAAATCCTTTTCCGTTTTATCAATACTGCGACACGGACGGGGTTTTATTATCGCAACCGCAAAAACATTATATACAGCTGAAACATTATGCGACATACCGCCTAAATTTTGTTGTAAATTATGTAAAGAATATATTGACATTTTTTTAGAAAATACGATATAATAATTTATGGAAAATGAGAAACCGAAAATTTTAACAAATAACGCAAAAGAAGGAGATGTCTATTATTTTAAAATAAATGAACGCTATTATTTTTTGCAAATTATAAAAATATGTACAAAAACAATAGCGACAAAATTAAACGGACAAAGAACGGAGTATTGTTATTTTATAATTGTGTTTGAGAAATCTTATAAAATAATACCTGAAAATATAGAAGAAATGGATTTTTTAAATATTTATCAAGTAAAACATAAACCGAAAAATACTTTATTGTATATTACCTGTGAATACTACGATACACCGGAATTAAAAATACTTCAATGGGACGGAATGTATAAAGATAGAAATATTTTTTCATTAAATTATTGGGGAAATGAAATCATTAAAAAAGAATATAATCCAAAAATAATACTTGATTCTGTTTCATGGACAGTAAACGATAAAAAAATATTAATTTCCCCGACAGGAGCAAATATAGGATATATTTTCAATGTAATATCAAATGATGAAAAATATAAAAATAAAAAAAGCGTTACAATAATTCCGAAATATTTTCACGAATGGTCAAATGAAATAGAGACAGATATTATAATGAAGATGGAAGAAATATTAACTGATTATGAAAATAGTTGCGATAAAAATGATGTAGAAAATTCATTGGGGAAATGTATTT
>JAISNU010000047.1 GCA_031276075.1 Campylobacteraceae bacterium | reverse complement strand
GGGTAAATGCTATTTCAAATGTTGATAAAATGCAAGAAGAGATAGAAAATTTTTTCTCCATGTAAGCAGCCGACAGGATTTTTCCAAAAAGCGCGGACATTTCGAAGACCGCGTGTTTTCGTCATTCTCACATATTCTGTCATTTCTGCGCCCCCACTCCGTCATTGCGAGGAACGCAGAGACGAAGCAATCCACATCAAAAAAACGCCCATTTTGTCATTGCAAGAAACATAGTAGTGAAGCAATTGCGCGCCCCACTCCGTCATTGCGAGGAGTGCGAGCGAAGCGAAGCACGACGAAGCAATCCAGAAAATAACATAAAACATTTTAGACATGAAATAAAATAAAGTTGTTTAATTTATTATTATAGATACTTGTTATTGTAAGTATGGATTGCCACGCTGACTTCGTCAGCTCGCAATGACGGAGAAAGTTACTATTTTTTACAACAAGCAAAGTACATGCGCGCCCCCCTTCCGTCATTGCGAGGAGTGCGAGCGAAGCGAAGCAGGACGAAGCAATCCAGACAAGCGAAGCGTTATAAAAAGATATGAAATAACTTAAATTTGAAGTTGATAATTTGTATTTTTGAATATTTGGCTTTATCTGTATTGTTTTATTGATTTTTTTATTTTTCTGGATTGCCACGACACTTCGTGTCTCGCAATGACGGAAAATATAAATTGTCATATCGCAAGTGGTTTACAATGACGAAAAAGGCTGTATGTGCTTTGTATGGGCGCGGTTAGTACAGATGTTTCTGGATTGCTTCCTGCTTCGCAAGCTCGCAGTCGCAATGACAGAAAAGAGTTGTAATGATGTTTTTTGTCATTGTGCGGAAATGGAGGAATAAAACAATTTATTCCATTTTGTCATTGCAAGAAACATGGTAGCGAAGCAATTGCCCCCACTCCGTCATTGCGAGGAGTGCGAGCGAAGCGAAGCACGACGAAGCAATCCACATCAAAGAAATGCCAATTTTGTCATTTGCAAATCGCTTGCAGCATGACAACCTCTCCTCCGTCATTGCGAGGAGTGCGAGCGAAGCGAAGCGACGAAGCAATCCAGAAAATAACATAGAATAATTTAGACATAAAATACAAAGTTAATTTTATTTATTTTAACAACATTCCTTTTGTTATTATTAAAGTATGGATTGCCACGCCATTTACAACGGCTCGCAATGGCAGAGAAGAGGTTGCCTGTCGCAAGCGGTTTGCAATGACGAAGAGCATCATTACTCGCATAAATCCGCCCGCTGCAAGCAAAACGCATTTAAAAATCAGCCGTTCTCTTACGGCAATTGTATGAGTTTTTCCGTCAATATCCTCATTCCGTCGCTCGCTTTCTGCTTGATAACATTGACAGATGTAAAAGGTATGCTTACATCACTTGGGTCAATAAGAAAAATTTTAGCATCCCGCTTGGCATAATGTATCAATCCTGCGGCTGGATAGACTTGCATGGAAGTGCCGATGATTACGATAATATCAGCATTTGATACTATGTTTGCGGCTTTTTCCATAAGTGGAACGGCTTCGCCGAACCAAACGATAAAAGGGCGTATTCTTGAACCGTCGCTCGCTTTTTCGCCGATTTCAACGGCTCTTGTACCGATATCGTAAATTTCGCTTTTGCTTTCATTGCAAACTTTTGTCAATTCTCCATGCAAATGTATAACACTTGAACTGCCCGCGCGTTCATGGAGGTTGTCCACATTTTGCGTAATAACCGTAACTTTAAAGCCATTCTCAAGCTGCGCGATGAGTTTATGTCCGTCGTTTGGCGCGACTTTATCAAGCTGCGCGCGGCGTTCATTGTAAAATTTTATCATCAGGTCTGGATTTTTACGCCACCCCTCAATACTTGCGACTTCCATCACATCGTATTTTTCCCACAAACCGCCGCTGTCTCTAAAAGTACTTATGCCGCTTTCGGCGCTCATGCCCGCACCCGTTAAAAAGACGATATGCTTCATCTCCTGCTCCCGTTAAATCTTTCCAAAATAATAACCGCAGATAGCGAGTCCACGCGCCCGTCGCGTTTTTGCTTCACAACTCCCCTCATACGCTCTTTTGCTTCGCATGATGAAAAATCCTCATCTACAAAAACAATCTTGCCGTCAAATTTTAACAATGACGCAAAATGTCTAATGCGCCGCCTCATCTCGTCATTTGTCGGAAGCCCGACTACCAAAACCTCAGCTTTATATTCGCGCAAAAGTTCGTCTATATCGCGTGCGGCTTGCTCTCTGTTGTGGCGCAAAACAGCATCAAGCGGCATGATAACGCCGTTCAGGCAAACCGCCGCGCCGATACGCTTCAAACCTATATCAATAGCAACAACGCTCATAGCGTTTTCGCTCCCGCAAATAAGAAAGCGCGTCCAACACCAATAAAAACGGCTTTCATTTTTTTACATGAGGAAAAATCTATGACAAATTTACCATACATGTCAAGCTTAACCGCCTGCATGTTTTTACATGTAATAAAACTGGATTTGCCTTTGCGGATTTTATCTTTTTCGTTTCTTTGCATAGAACAAAACAGTCGGATAACAACAGTTTTTACTCTACAAAACAAAATCATACTCATAATATTTTCACTCTCATGCCCTCTATCGCTATTTTTCCCGCAAGTTCGTATTCGTAAATTTTATCGCCAAATCTTTTCAAACATTCGTTTAGGTCTGGGGTTTTCGTGCAAAATTCCAACAGTTCATCTTTTGCGCCGCCGCTTTCGCTCATGTTCGGCGCAAATATTTTCACAAAAGCGTTTAAATCATCTATTACTTCGGCTTGGGCGTTTTTCACAAGCTGCGCCGTTCCTTCGCTCTCGCCGATTCTATGCGCAAACACATATATCGGCACGCCGCATTTTAGCGCATACTCCGCGCTTCTTAACGAACCGCTGTTTAAATCCGCCTGCGCGATAACCAAAGCGTCGCAAAGTCCCACAACGATGCGGTTTCTTAATACAAAGTTATATTTTGATATGCGCGCGCCTTTGGGATATTCGCTCAAAAGCAGTCCGCGCGCCGATATCTCTTTTAAAAGAGCGCCGTTGATTTTAGGATAAAGCGTATCAAGCGGCGTGGGAAGTACGGCTATAGTATTGGGCATTGCGCCTCTATGAGCCGCCGCATCCACTCCTACCGCGCCGCCGCTTACCACAACAATACCCGCGCCGCTTAACATAAAACTTAATTTTTCAGTCATATTTTTAGTATATAAAAGAGCTTTTCTGCTGCCTACAACGGCAATGCAAGTACGCTCCAAAAGTTTTAAATCGCCCATAGCATAAAGCTCTTTTACACTCTCTTGTAACTTTAAAAGTTTCGGCGGTATCGCTATTTTCATCACAAATCTTTTATATAAACAACTTCTACATCTTTTAAAATATCCAATGAATCCGCTATCGTATCAAGCGTTTTATCATGCGGATGCCCTATAGCGATAGCAAAACCTTTCTCTTTAGCTTTCTTTACGGCAATCAAGAGTTGAGCTTTTATAGCATTTTCTTCTATCTCATTATCCAAAAATACATCTCTTTGAAGTAGTTTTCTGCCTTGTTCGGCAAAGATTTCGGGCGCTTTTGTCAGCGCCGTAGTCCTGCTGTCCACAAATATCAAATCCAACTCGTCCATCGCATCAATCAGCCTTCTCATAGCCGCCAAATCCGCTGTAAATTTACTGCCCGTGTGGTTGTTATAGTAAACGGCGCGCGGGAACTGCCGCTTAAAACGGGAGAGTTTTTCAAAAATCTCATCATAGTTATCGTTTACCAAAACAGTAACTGTCTCTAAGCGTTCAAGTTTTACAGGCTCCAATGGTAAATGCACCATATAAAATTTGCATTTTTTTGCCAACTCTTCCGAAAACGGCGTTTCAGGCTTCGGCGGCAAAAACGACGGCGTAATATCAAGCGGTATAGACAAAATCTTCTCTATCTGTTTTGGAAATGCAACATCGTCTATAATAATTACGAGTTTTGGTTTGACGCTTATAATGGGAGTTACGGACGGCGGCGTTTTATTTGTATCTGTTGTATCTGTTGGTGGTGGCGGGAGTATGGGCGTTGCGGTTTGGTTTGTTTGGGCGTTTACAGCAGGCAATGAAAGCGGATTTTTCGTTACATACATCAGCGCTACCGCGATACTTACAATTGATAATAAAACTACCGCTATAGCGGCTATGGTGTAGAGTTTTGGTATTTTGGGTTTTTTAGTCTTTCTTTTGCGTTTTGGGGCGCTTTTTTTTGGAGTTCGTATCAAAAATGTCCTTGGATTGGGTAAATCCGCAGCGACGCGCGATTTACCCAAAAAATATTAGTTTTTATCTCTGTTGATGATTTTGCCCGCACTTATCCAAGGCATCATGGCGCGAAGTTTTCTGCCTGTGCGTTCAAGAAGCGAGTTATCGGTTTTTGCGCGTTCGGCATTCATGCGCGGATAGCCTGATTTTCTCTCCAATATAAAATCTTTGGCAAACACTCCGTTTTGAATCTCTAAAAGGATTTGTTTCATCGCCTTTTTCGCTTCGCATCCGATAATGCGAGGTCCGCTGACATAATCGCCGTATTCTGCGGTATTTGAGATAGAGTATCTCATGTCGCCGATACCGCCTTGATACATAAGATCAACTATTAGCTTCAACTCATGCAAGCACTCAAAATACGCCATCTCAGGTTCATATCCGGCTTCTACCAAAGTTTCAAATCCTGCCTGTACCAAAGATGTTACGCCGCCGCAAAGCACAGCTTGTTCGCCGAAAAGGTCGGTTTCGGTTTCGTCTTTAAATGTCGTCTCTATGATACCCGTTCTGCCGCCGCCGATAGCAGACGCATAACTCAAAGCTATGGCTTTTGCATTGCCGCTCGCGTCTTGTTCAACCGCGATAAGGTCTGGTATGCCGCCGCCGTTTTTAAACTCGTTTCGTACCGTATGTCCGGGAGCTTTTGGGGCTATCATAATAACATCTATATTTTTCTTCGGCAAAATCTGCTTAAAATGTATATTGAACCCATGACCAAACGCGATAGCCGCACCCTCTTTCAGATTCGGCTCAATCTCGTCCTTATAAACATCTGCTTGAAGTTCGTCCGGAAGCAGTATCATGACAATATCGGCTATCTTTGCGGCATCGGCTACGCTCAATACCTTAAAGCCTTTCTCTTCGGCTTTTTTCCATGAGCCGCCGCCTTTTTTCAAGCCGACTACAACATCAACGCCGCTGTCTCTTAAATTTTCTGCATGTGCGTGTCCTTGACTTCCAAAGCCAATCATGGCAACTTTTTTCTTTCGGATAATGCTCAAATCACAATCTTTATCGTAATAAACGGTAACCGCCATTTTAAGTCCCTTTTTTTGATAAAATTTTAAGGTATATTTTACTCATATTTGACTTAGCCGATACTTTGAAAAAGCAATCCGTAAAGGTTTTGTGGATACAATACAATTTATTTTGAGTAAAAAGGTACGATTTTTGGGCAACGCGAAATCGCTTTTATTGTCGCTTATTGAAGGATTGGACGCTGATAAAATTGATAAAGCGCACGCAACTCTTTTAAATGAACTGACTCGTAAAAATATCATAAAACAGCGCAAAAATGTCTATAAATTTGACTCTGATTACCGCGCGGGCAGGCTTGATATTGCGCTAAATGGCACAGGCTATCTGGAGACTTTCGGATATGAAAATAAAAAAGATTTAATCATAGAATCGAAACATTTAGGCGGCGGCGCAAAAGGCGATATTGTTATAGTTAAAAGACTTTTCTCCGAAGAAGGCAGAGCAAAAGCCAAAGTTGTCTTTATAGTCCAAAAAGGCTTTTCAACTTATGTTGGAGTATGCAAAAACATAAACGGCACGGCAATTGTTCAAAATATAAAAACAGATGCCGTTATCGCCGTTGCCGCATCGCAAAAATCCCTCAAACAATTGCCGCAAGATACGCTTTTAAAAATTGACTCTGCCGCAGGAGTTATCAAAGAAGTTTTAGGCGTTTTGGGCGATGTAACGGTAGATGAGAAAATCTCTTTATCTCTTTACAATAAAGAAGAGTTATTTAGCGCAGAAGCTGAAAACGAAGCCAAAAGCCACGGAAGCGTCGTAGATAAATCTTTCTATCCGAACAGGCTTGATTTGACGCATTTGCCGTTTTGTACGATTGATCCCAATAACGCTAAAGATTTTGACGATGCAATATATTTTGACGGGAAAAATTATACCGTTTATATAGCAATCGCCGATGTGAGCGAATATGTATATCCTTTCGGATTTATAGATAAAGAGGCAAAAAGCAGAGGTTTTTCTATCTATTTTCCGCACAAATCTATCCCAATGCTGCCAAGATTTTTAAGTGAAAATATCTGTTCGCTCAAACCGAACGAAGACCGTCTTGTTTTCGGCTTCAAGATAGTTTTGGACAAAATAACTTTAGAACCGAAAAATGAAGAGCTTTTTGAGGGAATTATTCATTCAAAAAAGAGATATACTTATGAATTTGTAGATAGATTTATAAGCGGCAAATCAAAAGCCGAAGAATGCACGGACAAAGAGATATTATCGTGGCTTTTGCCGCTTTTTGAACTTACATCAAAACTGAAAGCCAAAAGATTAACGCACGCTTTTAATTTTCACTCCGACGAGATAAGAATAAATTTAGACGAAGCGCAAAATATCATCTCTACAACCGTTGAAGAGGAGACTCCATCGCATGCGCTTATAGAAGATTGTATGCTTTTAGCCAATAAAGCCGCTGCAAAAAGGATAAAACAGGGTATTTTTCGCACGCATGAACCGCCTTCGTTTGAAAAAATAGAGAAACTTTTAGACGATTTGTCGCTTATCGGCATAGAAGCGAAGTTTAACCCCGATATTCCAGCTCTTATCCGCGATATTCAGGCGCAGGCAAATGAAATAGGCTTGTTAGCCGAAGTGGATAAACTAATCATCAAAAGCCAAAAACAAGCCCGTTATACGCCCGAAAATAAAGGGCATTTTGGGCTTGGATTTGCCGCATACAGCCATTTTACTTCGCCGATACGCCGTTACAGCGACCTTATACTCCACCGCCTTTTAAAAGCGCAGATAAAAAATGAAGTGAAAACGGCAAAATTTCAACTGGAAAATATCGTAAACGAGTGTGAAAATTTAAGCGAACTTGAAAGAGAGGCAGACAAAGTCGCATGGGATTTTGCGGATAGAAAATTTGCCAGATACGCCGCGCAAAATATCGGCAAATGCTTTATATGTAAAGTAACCGAACTTGGCAAGATTAAGGTAGCAACGCTTGACGACGAGTTAAAGGGAGCAAGGATATTTTTAATTGACGATAATGTTGAACTGTTTGAAAAAGTAAGCGTACAGATTGTCCGAAGCGATATAGCCTCCGCAAGGATAACGGGTAAAATTATAAAAAGGCTTGATTGATGTATAAAAAAGAGTTTGACGCTATGCTGGCAAGCAAAAATATACCGCGCGCCTGTTTGCTTTACGGTGCATGCGATTATCAGTTATCGTATTTGGAAGGAAGGATTTTACGGCTATGGCAGGGCGAGACGCTAAAACTCTATTTTGACGAATACGACTTCAAATTAGCAAGCGCCCATTTAAGTCAAGCCTCGCTTTTCGGCGATATAAATATCCTTCTGCTCAAACTTGAAAAATGCCCGCCCAAAAGAGAGATAAGCGGATTGATAGAACTTTGTAAAAAACAGGACATCAACCGTCTTTTGTTTATATATTACGGGGAAAATACGCAGGCTTTTAAAGAGGCTTTGCAATTGTTCGGCAAAAATTTTGTGCGCGTGTTTAAGCCAAATATTAATGAAGCAACAGCTTTTTTATCTCAAGAAGCCAAAAATACAGGATTAAATATTCAAACTTCGGCTATACAATATCTTTATCAAATACAAAATGAAAATCTCTCTTTAGCAGTCAGCGAATTGTCAAAATTATCGCTTTTAAACAAAGAGATAACTACCGCAGATATCAACGCGCTCGTGTTCGGCATGGGCGGCGTAGAGTTTGAAACTTTAATCGTTAAACTTTTAAACGGTGAAAATATCAGTAATCTTTATAAAATGATAAGCGGAAGCGGGACATTTAGCGAAATAGGACTTATAAACGCGATACAATCGCACATTCATCAACTTTTTTTGTTTCATGCATATATCAAAATAAACGGCTCTCTTGATGCGGAAAAGCTATTGGGATACAAGCCGCCGCAACAAATTATCACGCAACGCTCCGAAACGGCAATACACATGAAGCCGAAAACTTTCGGCAGACTTTTCAAAATTCTGGCAAATGCCGAATTCGCCCTCAAAACAAACTCAAACTTGGACAAAGAATCTTATATGCTCTATATGTTTTTGGAGATACAAGAGTGTTTGAAGGGGTGATTTTTGATAAATTTGGGCTTTGCTGTTAAAAATTATCTTATTTTAAAATATGAGCGTTATGCACTAAACTTTCTTTATATCAACTAACTTATATCAAGACTTGACAATAATACACTCAATGTTGTATAATTACAAGCAATTAACATAAAAGAGTGCTAAAAGTGAAGGTGATATCTAAACAGGATTTGATTTTAGAGGCTATTATCAAGGCGTATTTGGAAGATAATCTGCCCGTTGGTTCGGCGGAGCTTCAAACAAAAATGCCCATAGATATATCTGCTTCCACTATCAGAGCATATTTTAACCGTCTTTGTAATGAAGGCGTTTTGATGCAGCTTCATATAAGCGGCGGCAGGATACCTACGGCGGACGCGCTTAAAAAATATTGGGCTAACAGGCTTAAAACAGATATGCCCATAACGCTCGGCAGTCTTTCGCATGTAAGAAGAACTGTTATTGAGTACGGACTTTATTGCGCTCTTGAACTTCAAAACAGTGAAGAGCTCAAAGAGGTTATAAATGTGGACGAACGCTTTTTGCTGCTGGTATTTGACGGCGGCGAAGTTACTATATCTTACAGCGCTGAAGCGGCAAGGTTTTTACAAGAGCTTTTGGGTTTTGGTATTTACGAATTGCGCGCCATCGCTTCAAGAGTGGGATTTGACGAACTTTGCACAAAATTAGACAAAATGCTTGTAAGCAAAGTGCTTTTTCAAGAAGGCGAAGCCGTGCTTTATGAAATGTCAAAAGAGAATGAAAACAGACCTTTTTACAAATTTTTTAAAGACGCGGTGAGCATACTTGAGTTAAAAGAGGGAATCTATTTTGAAGAGATAGTTCCAAACGGTTATATGGCTCTTAAACAAAGAGCGAAGATTGGTTCTAATGATGCTAAGATGTTATGTCTTGGCAAGTTAAATACTGACTTTGAAGGATTTTTTAATGAAGCTAAAGAAAATTAACGGAGGAGATTGATGAGAGAAAAAAAGGTAAAAAGTGAAAAAAACGCGGAAGAGCAGAGTGCGGCGGAGGAAAATGCCGTTGTAAATGAACCGCAAAGCCTGCCAAATACAGAGCCGAACGCGCAAGATACGGTAAAAGAGCTTGAGGAAAAGTTAAAATCCTGCGAAGACAGATACATAAGAGCGCATGCGGACTTTGAAAATATTAAAAAGCGTTACGAAAAAGAGAAATATCAAGCTATAGATTATGCGCATGAACAGTTTGCAAGGGATTTGCTGAGTGTAATAGACGCACTTGAGATAGCTTATAAGTCTACCGATGAAGTAACAGATGAGGTTGGCGTAAAAATAAAAGACGGTATCGGTCTTACGCTTGAACAGTTTAAAAAAGTGTTTGAAAAACACGGTATAAAAGAGACTGAAAGCAACGGTAAGTTTGACCCTAATGTTCATAGCGCAGCGCTTCAAGTAGAAGCCGAAGGCAAAGAGAGCGGAGAGATAGTTCAGACTTTTCAGAAGGGTTATACTATTAAAGGCAGGGTATTAAGAGCCGCAATGGTTAGCATTGCTCGTTAAATCGTTTTATATTCGGCTTTTGCCGCTAAAAAACGGGTTAATTAAAAACCGCTTTCGAGCGGATTTACTTAAAAAATTATTTAAAAGGATAGAAAATGGGAAAAGTAATCGGAATAGATTTAGGAACAACAAACTCTTGCGTATCGGTATACGAAAGAGGCGAAGCGAAAGTTATACCGAACAAAGAGGGTAAAAATACAACGCCTTCTGTTGTAGCATATACCGATAAAGGCGAAGTTTTGGTCGGAGATACGGCAAAAAGACAAGCCGTTACAAATCCGCAAAAAACCATATATTCAATAAAAAGAATCATGGGTCTTATGAGCAATGAAGATAAAGCTGCCGAAGCTAAAAAAAGGCTTCCCTATAAAGTTGTAGATAGAAACGGCGCATGCGCCATAGAGATATCAGGTAAAGTTTATACTCCTCAAGAGATAAGCGCAAAAGTTTTGATAAAACTGAAAGAAGACGCTGAAAGCTTTTTGGGCGAAGGTGTAACGGATGCTGTTATTACCGTGCCTGCATATTTTAATGATGCGCAAAGAAAAGCAACAAAGGAGGCAGGAACCATCGCCGGCTTAAATGTGCTTCGCATTATCAACGAGCCTACATCTGCTGCGCTTGCTTACGGACTTGACAAGAAAGAAGCCGAAAAGATAATGGTATATGACCTCGGCGGCGGTACATTTGATGTAACGGTACTTGAAACCGGCGATAATGTAGTGGAAGTTTTGGCAACCGGTGGAAATGCGTTTTTGGGCGGAGATGACTTTGACAACCGTTTGATAGATTGGTTAGTTGGAGAGTTTAAAAATGAAAACGGTATTGATTTGAAAAATGATGTTATGGCGCTTCAAAGACTCAAAGAGGCTGCCGAAAATGCCAAAAAAGAGCTCTCATCAGCTAACGAAACGGAGATAAATTTGCCGTTTATCACAGCCGATGCAACAGGACCTAAGCATTTGGTCAAAAAACTTACGCGGGCAAAATTTGAGTCTATGATAGAGGATTTGATAAGCGAAACTGTAGATAAAATTAAAGAAGTTATAAAAGACTCAGGCGTATCAAAGACGGATATTAAAGAGATTGTTATGGTGGGCGGTTCTACAAGAGTACCGTTTGTGCAGGAGAAAGTAAAAGCATTTTTCGGTAAGGATTTGAACAAATCGGTAAATCCCGATGAAGTTGTAGCAATCGGCGCGGCGATTCAAGGCGGAGTTATCAAAGGCGATGTTAAAGATGTGCTGCTTTTGGATGTTACGCCGCTTAGCCTCGGCATAGAGACTCTTGGCGGAGTTATGACAAAACTTATAGATAAAGGCACAACGATTCCCGCTAAAAAAACGCAGGTTTTCTCAACGGCAGAGGATAATCAACCGGCAGTTACGATACATGTATTGCAAGGCGAGAGGGATTTTGCTAAAGATAACAAATCCTTGGGTCAATTTAATCTTGAAGGCATTCCTGCCGCTCCGCGCGGAATCCCGCAGATAGAGGTTACATTTGATATAGATGCAAACGGAATTTTGACAGTTTCTGCTAAAGATAAGGCAAGCGGAAAAGCTCAAGAGATTAAAATCACAGGCAGCTCCGGACTTGACGAAAAAGAGATAGAGAAGATGGTAAAAGACGCCGAACTTCACAAAGAAGAAGATAAAAAAAGAAAAGAGGTCGTGGATGCCAGAAACGGCGCAGAAGCTCTAATCCACCAAACGGAAAAATCTCTTAAAGATTTAGGCGAGAATATTTCGGCTGACGATAAAGCCAAGATAGAAAGTGCGCTTAATGAGTTAAAAGAGACTTTGAAAAATGAAAATGCAAGCAAAGACGAGATTGACGCTAAAGTCAAAGCTTTGACTGAGGCAAGCCACAAATTGGCAGAAGAGATATACAAAAAAGAACAGGGCGCAAATGAAAATAAAAACGAAGGTTCGCCAAAAAAAGACGATGATGTTATAGACGCCGAAGTGGAGTAATTTTTCGGTTGATTTTCTGTCAAAAGCGGAAAATCAACCTCTTAATTTTTAATTGAT
>JAISNU010000150.1 GCA_031276075.1 Campylobacteraceae bacterium | reverse complement strand
TCCGTCATTGCGAGGAGCGTAGCGATGAAGCAATCCAGTTTTATTGTAAGGAATACGAAGTACAACAAGGCAATCTACCGTATTCCGTCATTGCAAGCTGACGAAGTCAGCGCGGCAATCTATATTTTTATTTGGGTATTAATTAACTTTGTCCGATTTTGTATTCAAAAGCGCAAGACAACCAATTCCGTCATTGCGAGGAAGGAGTGCAACGACTGACGAAGCAATCCATACCCTTCATTATGCAAATACCTCTTTTCTATCATTACAAGCAAGGTAATCCAAAAATGCGCACCTTCCGTTATTGCGAGCTGACGCAGTTAGCGAAGCAATCCAGCAAGACGCTTGCGTCTTTATTATTTAAATTAATTTGGTATTGATAATTTATATTTTTGGATTTTTTTATTTTTCCGGATTGCTTCGTCATTTCATTCCTCGCAATGACGAAATTATGTTATGAAAATAATAAAAAGAGTGAATTGCCGCGCCGCAAGCAGCTCGCAATGACCGAACTGTGATTTTTTATGATAAATTGCCATATTTCAAACAGCTTGCAACAACGAAAAATGTTGCCATTTTTATATTATTTGTATTTTCCGTTATTACCGCGATACTTTTATAGCATTCCCGCAACCAAACGACAATAGATGCAGTGTAAAGTTTTTTGCGAAGCAGCTTCCATCAGATTAAAAAACAGCTGCTTGCAAAACCTTACAACAATAAATATACATATTAAAAACAATTGTATGCGAAGTTTTATAAAAAATATTCGCTCATTTTCATCACAGGCTCTACCAGCAATACCGCCGCGAGCGTTATACCTGCCGCTATTCCGACAACTGCGCTGACTGTCAAAGAGGCGTTTTGCACATAAATTTTACCGTCTTTTTCAGAGGGTTCGGCTAAAAACATATAAACTATTAACTTCAAATAATAGTACGCCGCTATCGCGCTGTTTACTGCCATTATCACAGCAAGCACGATATATCCGTCATTAATGACTGCACTCATAATATATATCTTGCCCCAAAATACCGAAAACGGCGGAATACCCGCCAAGGAGAGTAAAAAAAGCGCCATAAGTACCGCCGTTACGGGCGCAGTTTTGATAAGTCCGGAAAATTTTACAAACGGATGTTGAAATCTCGTATCGTATAAATTGGCGTCGTTTCTTGCTGCCCACAAAAGCGCAAATGCGCCCATATTTGTAAACATAAACAGCATCCAATAAACAAATACCGCACTGTTAGCCTGCTTGGTGCCTGCAAGTACCGCGCAGAGTATAAATGCCGCATGCGACATGGAGCTGAAAGAGAGCATTCTTTTAACATCTGTCTGCACCAAAGCCATAAGATTTGCAAGCGTCATTGTAACTACAGCTAATATGTAAAATATATTTTCCGCCCATATTACGCCGTCCAAAATAAACGGTTCAAATATCCTTACCGTAACTGCAAATGCCGCAACTTTCGGCGCAATTGAAATATATCCCGCAAGCGGCGCTGGAGATCCTTCGTAAACATCGGGCATCCATGTATGAAACGGTATGAGCGAGAGTTTAAAACCTATCGCGCCCAACATCATGGAAAGCGCCAATATAACGCTAAACAGAGGCTCAAAATTATTCATAGAAAGAGTTAAAAATATCTCATTAATATCCGCGTTCGCACTTAAAGCGTAAAAAATCATTGCGCCAAATGCATAAAAGCCGCTCGCCAACGCTCCCATAGTAAAGTATTTCAGCGCAGCTTCTATAGATTTTGCGCGGTTGTGCATCGCTATCATTGTATACAGGCAAAGCGAAGCCGTTTCAAGACCTATGAATATTAATATAAGATTTGTCGTGGATACCATAAATAAAAAGCCGGCAGCGGCAAAGAGCAGCAGCGCGAAATATTCAGCAAATTTGTGTTCAAAAAACTCTTTTTTGCAAAGCGCCAAAGGAACAAAAAGCAAAGACGCCGCAATAATGATAATCTGTGACAGTTTTGAAATGCCGTCTATCGTTATCATGTCAAAAAAACCGCTCTCGTTTTTATCCCCAAATGATACGACGCAAATAAGCGCAGCCGCTAAAAACAGCATACTTACGCATGTATAAAAATTGCGGCTTAACTCTTTTTTGCATATATCAACGCATATAATAAAAAGCGCGCCTGCACACAAAATTATCATGGGGAAAAGCGTATAAAGATTTAAACTTTCAAGCGTTATAAGCGATATAACTTCTCGCATTATTTTGTCTCCTTTGTGGCTGTTTGTTCCAAAAAGAGTTTTGTCTTATATTTTTGCGCATTTTGCGACATAATTTGAAGCGTGCTTTTAACGCTCGCTTGGACGGGGTCTAAAATGACTTTCGGATAAATCCCCAAAAATATTATAAGAACGGTTATCGGCACAAGAGCAAAAAGTTCCCTTCGGCATAAATCTTTCAAATTATTATTCGCCCTCTTTTTAACTTCGCCAAAAAAAGATTTTCTATACAGCCTCAACATGTAAACCGCGCCCAAAATTATGCCCGTACCGGCAAATGCGGTTAAAATCGGACTTACTTTAAAAAATCCCGCCAATGATAAAAACTCGCCCACAAATCCTATCGTCAAAGGAAGCCCAACCGCGCCCATGAGAACAACGGCAAATATAACAGCGTAGCGCGGCATCACAGAAGCAAGCCCTCCAAATTCATTCATCATTTTCGTATGACGCCGCTCATATATGACGCCCACCAGCATAAACAGCACACCGCTCACGAGTCCATGGCTTATCATGAAAAACACCGAGCCTGAAATTCCCTCTATATTGAGAGCGAATGTTCCCAAGATGATAACTCCCATGTGGGAGATTGAACTGTACGCGATAACTTGCTTCATATCGTTCTGCGCAAATGCGATTAAAGCCGCGTATATCACCATGATAACGGATAAAACCGCGACAGGCGTAATAAAATATACGACCGCATCGGGAAAAAGCGGCAGTAAAAATCTTACAAAACCGTATGTTCCCATTTTTAGCAAAACTGCCGCAAGAATTACAGAGCCTATCGTCGGAGCCTGTCCATGCGCGTATGGAAGCCATGTATGAAACGGAAACATCGGCACTTTTATCGCAAATCCCAAAAAAAACGCTCCAAAAAGCCACAATTGCACGCCGTAAGAAAGCGGCATACCCTCCCAGTCAATCAGCGAAAAACTCCAAACGCCGTTTACCTCATGATACAAATGCCCGAAATACAAAATACCCACAAGCATAAGAACGGAGCCTGCAAATGTATATAAGAAAAATTTAACTGCCGCATATATGCGTTTGTCCGCACCCCATGCACCGATAATATAAAGCATCGGCACCAAAGAGAGTTCCCAAAAAAGATAAAACAGCAGTAAATCAAGACTCACGAAAACGCCCACCATCGTCATCTCTAAAAAGAGTATGGATAAAATGAGATTTTTTATATTTTTCATTTCACCAAGGGCAATGAGTCCCGCAAGCGTTACAAATGTGCTTAAAATCACTAAAAACAGCGATATTCCGTCAATACCGATAAGAAATGAAACGCCGAAACTCGGTATCAAAGGCATACTCAAAATCATTTGAAAACCGCCCTCGTTTATATCAAATACCGCCCAAAGCGCCAAAGAGAGCGCAAACTCTGCAAAAGCGCATACGATGCCGTAAATTTTAATATCTTCCCGTTTTATCAAAAAGCCTAAAAATCCGGCAAGCAAAGGAAATAAAACCGTTACAAGCAGCAGTGTGTTACCCATCATATCTCCTTACGCCCGATAAAAAACCGCTGTTAAAAGCAGTATGCACAAGCCAAATACCATCCATCTTAGCATAGCAGAAAGATTTCCGCTTTGCATGCCTCCCGCTTTACCGCCACAGCGCGCCAATAACGCCGCTATCATATCCACGCTTGCATCAACAATCTTTTCGTCTATATATTTCCATGAAAATTTCGCAAGCGTTTCAAACGGTCGTACAATATAATTTTGATAAAGCTGCGGGATATAATATTGATTGAACAAAAATTTATATATAATTCTATTCTCCATGCGTTTTGAAAAGCCGCCTTTTATGATATACATATAAAATGCGAAAAATATACCGAATACCGCTATTCCAAGAGTCGCCGCAATCATCAAAATAACTGTCTCATGCGAAATGCTAAATGCGTATTCAGGCAGCAACTGCGTTACAAAGCGTTCAAACTTCTCTTCCAAAAATCCAGCCAAGGCGGCTAAAATACCAAGCGGAAGCATCGCCAAAAGAGTATTTTTAGGCGCGTCATGCGGATGCAAACTCTTATGTTCCCAATTTTTCCTGCCAAAAAATACGATAAATATAAGTCTGAAACTGTAAAACGCCGTCAAACCTGCTCCAGCCCAAAGAGCCAGATAAAGAATGTGGGCGTTTTCATTTAACGCGACTTCCAAAATCTTATCTTTTGAAAAGAAGCCCGCAAACGGATAAATGCCGGCAAGCGCGACAGATGCTATGATCATTAAAACCGCAGTGTATTTCATGCTTTTGTACAAGCCGCCCATTTTTTTGATATTTAACTCTTCATGCATGGCATGCATAACATTTCCCGCGCCTAAAAACAGAAGCGATTTGAAATACGCGTGCGTCATCAAATGAAATAAAGCTATCCAATAAGCCCCAAGCCCTGCGGCTACGAACATGTATCCAAGCTGCGAAAGCGTTGAATAGGCTATGATGCGCTTCAAGTCGTTATTTACAAGCGCCATGAAAGCGGCAAAAACAGCGACAAACGCGCCCAAAGAGGCAATGAAAAATCCGATATCGGGGATATTTATGTATATTGGATTGGCGCGGATAACAAGATAAACGCCCGCCGTTACCATTGTCGCCGCATGTATCAGAGCGGAAACAGGCGTCGGTCCTTCCATAGCGTCCGCAAGCCATGTATGCAAAGGAAATTGCGCGGATTTGCCCATTGCCCCGACAAAAAGCAATATACCGATAATCGTTAAAACCATTATATCCGTACTTGCCGCCGCGACAAAAACTATGTCGTATTGCAAACTGCCAAACTGCCAATAAATCATAAATATACCCAAAAGCATGCCCAAATCGGCGATTCTGTTCATGATAAAAGCTTCATTTGCCGCCCATGACGCGCTGTCTCTTTGATACCAAAAACCTATAAGCATCCATGAACAAAGCCCCACGCCTTCCCAGCCGATAAAAAGTCCTAAAAAATTATCGCTCATGACAAGCACAAGCATAGAAAAAACAAATGCCGAAAGATACGCAAAAAAGCGGTTGAAAGATTTGTCATGAGCCATATAATCTATAGAGTAGATATGCACCAGCGTTGAAACAACGCCTACTGTTACCATCATTACGGCGCTTACTCGATCAACGACAAATCCAAATGGAATATTCAAATCCCCAACGCTTATCCAGCCCAGCAAATCAGCATTCAAACTCTCATCTTCAAGCATGCATAAAAGCACGATAGATGCAGCGGTTGAAAGCGCGATAAGAGCCGAATTGACCACTCCTGTGATAATATTTTTCTTTCTCATCGCAAAAACCGCCGCAAACAGAGCGGCTAAGAGCGGCGCAAAAAGGGCTGTATATATCCAAATCTCCATTATTATCCCTTCATGATGTTTAAACTGTCAAGGTCAATAGAACCCGTGCGTTTATACCAAAGCGCCAAAAGACCAAGCCCAACTGCCACTTCGCTTGCGGCTATCGCTATGATAAACAGCGCAAATATCTGTCCGCTTATATCCGCATAAAATTTTGATACGGCGACAAAACCGACATTTGCGGCATTAAGTAAAATCTCCGTTGAAAAAAAGAGCATCAAAAGATTTTTTCTCCTCAAAACGCCGACCAAGCCTATCGCAAACAAAACCGCGCTTAATACCAAATAGTGATGAAAGCCTATCATTGCGCGCCTCCTGCATCAAGGCGGCGGCTTACCAAAATAATGCCCGCCGTCATGGCAACCAAAAGCATTATCGCCGTAAGTTCAAAAGCCGCCAGATATTTTGTAAACATGGCAAATCCCAACGCCGCCGTATTGCTTAAATTTTTATCTATCGGCGCGGCAGATGCGATATTATTTCCAATTATCGGGGCGCAGACGATAAAAACGAGTAAAACCGAGATAAATATCCACAATGTGTATATCGCTCTTTTTGCCGTTATATTCTCTTTAACTTCTCTTGCCGTGTCAAAAAACATCATGCCAAAAGCATACAGAGCCATGATAGCGCCCGTATATACGACTATTTGCACAACTCCGACAAATTCAGCATCCAGCAGAAAAAAAAGTCCGCTTATAAAAATCATGCCTGCGGCTAATGCGCTCATGGAGTAAAGCGCGTTTTTACTGAAAACCGTAATCAAAAACATCGCGGCAATTACCGCCGCAAACAGATAAAAAGCGACAAGTTCATACATTATTCGTCTCCTGAAAGCGGAGTTTTTTTGATATATTTGTCAGCAGAAACGCTTATGCTGCCGTATCCTTCAAACTCTTGCTGCGCGCCGTTTTTAAATGCATCTATCGGCGTGAGCATATCATCTTTAAACCCAAACAGCGAGCGCTGGAAGCTTGCATATTCATATTCGCCTCCATGTACTATCGCAAGTTCTGGACACACTTCGGCGCAAAGTCCGCAGTAGATGCAGCGTCCAAAATTAATGCTGTATTCCTTTAT
Organism: Campylobacteraceae bacterium; assembly: GCA_031276075.1. Lineage (GTDB taxonomy): Bacteria > Campylobacterota > Campylobacteria > Campylobacterales > Campylobacteraceae > JAIRKW01. The sequence goes on along the minus strand of JAISNU010000150.1, from coordinate 9,000 downwards.
CGCTTTGCGTCCATTTTTGTCGGCGTATGTTTCTATCCTGATACAGTTTGAAACGCATATCTTTTCGCAAAGTCCGCATCCAATGCACCGTTCGCTACCGCTCTCCAAAAGGCGTAAAAGTTTATGCACGGAGCGGTATCTTGGACCTATGGGCATTTTTTCAAGCGGATATTGCGTAGTATGGCAATTTTTTTTGCCTTTTGCCATTTCTCTGAAAACTATCCAAAGCCCGACAAAAAGTTCAAGCTTAACGCTTCTTTTCAGTACGCGGCAAAACTGCTGCCAACCCGTTGCGGGCGCAGGCTCATGTTTAAAATAAATATATCCGTTTGTATTTCTGTTTGTAAACTGCTCTTTCATTTAAGCTCCCAAAAGTAAAACAACGCCTGTTATCAGGACATTTAAAAGCGCTATCGGCAGCAATACTTTCCAGCAAAGCCACATCAGCTGGTCAGGCCTCACATGAGGCCACGCACCTCTTACCCACATGAAAAGAAATATAAAAAAGATGATTTTTAAAAGCATCATAACGCTTCCCGGGATAAACCACAAAGAGTTAAATCCGCCGAAAAACATCAGTGAAACCAAAAATGAGATAAGTATTATGTTTGAATATTCGCCGAGAAAAAACAGCGCCCATCTCATGCCCGAATACTCCGTAATATATCCGCTTACTATCTCCGACTCTTGCTCTAAAAGGTCAAACGGCACTCTGTTTGTTTCAGCAAAACCTGCAATGAGGAAAAGTACAAATGCTGCGGGTTGCTTAAAAACAAGCCAGTTTAAAATTCCGCCCTCTTGAAAATTGTTGATATCTATAAGCGACAAAGACCCTGTAATCATTATTGGAGCCAAAATAGCAAGAGCCGTTATAACTTCAAAAGAAAGTATCTGTACTACAGCGCGCGCGCCGCCTAAAATAGACCATTTATTCGCACTGCCGAGTCCCGCAAGCAGAGGCGCATACATGCCCGCAGACGAAACGCCTATAACAAACAAAATTCCCACATTTATATCTGATATAAGCGCAGAGGTCTTATATTCGCCGAATTGAAGTTCCGGAAAAAACGGTACCGCCGCAAATGCCGTAAAAGTAGCCGTTACTATCAAAAGCGGCGCCAGGCAAAATATTATTTTTACGCTGTTTTGAGGTATGATATCCTCTTTCATGAATAGTTTAATAACATCGGCGGCAGCTTGTAAAAGCCCAAAAGGTCCCACATACATAGGTCCTAAACGGCGGTGCATGAAGCCCAAAATCTTGCGCTCCACATATGTCAAAAATCCGGCGATGCCGCCCACAAGCGCAAGTATAAATACGGATTTTACAATCGTTTCAATGATTATCGCCGCTTCATTCATCATTATCAATTCCTTCTATGCTAAACGGAGCAAATCTGTACTCTTCAAAAAACGGATATACATTAAGCGTTTTGTCAAAAGTCGGCAGATAGGCGAAATTGCCCGATATATTTTTATCCTCTTCTATATGCAGGTATAAAATTGCGCCGCCTTGAGATGTTATTTTTACATTTTGATACTCATATAAATTGTGCAAATCCATAAACTCTTTTGAAACAAAAAGCGCGCCTTTTCTTTTTAGCTGATGGGCGCGGTTTGTAAATACGCTAAATTGCGAAATCGGATTTAATCTATACACAACATCTCCATACAATAACAATTTTTCATAACCTGTCGGCATTTTTGACAACTCTGCGCTTTGAGCCTCAATCTCATATCCTCTTTTATCTTTGCCCGCATTATCAAAATCCACGCCCAAATCATCAAATGCTATCTCTTTAAAGCCTGCATGTGTGGGTAACTTTTGTGTATAATCTATCGTATATTTCGCATAAATTCCAAGCTCCGAAGCTATATCGTTTAATTCGTAGCCGTTATACGCAAGTGCGGCATTTGTCGGCACTACTCTTTTATCTATATTTGTAAATGTGCCTTCCTGCTGATTTAAAGAGGGCATGTCAAATCCGTCTCCAAACGCACTCATAGTCATATCGTCAAGCCGATTGTAGCCAAGCGTTTTACCCTCCTCATGCTTATCAAGTTCACATATTAAAGAGACACCAAGTGTGTTTGTTTGTGTAGGAATTACAACTACTTCGAAGTTTGCCAAATGTTCCAGCGTACCTGCGATATAAGCCATATTCTGCCATCTCGGATGTGTCAATACATCTTCGCCGATTATCAATGAAAAGCGGTTTTTGCCCGTTTTCATTGCTTTTATTTGCGTACTTTTATCCTCCAAACCCGCCATATCCCAGAGTTTTGAAGTAATTACCTCAACCTCTTCGGCGCCTATGGTTTTTATCTCTTTTGCATGGAATGTCTGCAAAAACTCGCTTGTTATATCGTCAAGCTCTGAGAGCGGTGCAAAAAGTTCAAGCAAAAGATATAAAACCGCCTCTTCGCTTCCCGTTTTATAATTTAACTCCAGCAGATTTTTAGAAAAATCACGCACGGTTTTATCGCTTATCGGATGACAATACAAAGCGGCAGCGCGGTTTACTTTAAGGGCGGAATTTAGCATGTATCCGACATTTGGCGCGTCATATCTCAGCATTGAACCTACACTGATGATAAAATCGCTTTCGCGGATACCATCAAGCGTACCTTTATAGAGAGTGCGCGCAGAACATTTGCTCATAGCTTTTAAAAATCTCTGGTATATATAAGCATCCTCATTGACAAGTTTAAGCGAAAATTTCTCTTTCAATTTTTGCAGTATTAATGCCTCTTCATTAGTAATAAAACTATTGAAAAGTATCGTCCCCGCTTCATTTTTAATAAATTCTGCCAACTCTTTTTTAGCTTTTTCGTTTTTTACCGCATTTGCGTTTTCAAAATCATATCCATATCTTGCCGCCGCATTAAGCGGAGCAAAATTTTGTTCTCCATGTACGCGGTAAATTTTTGGCGAAGTATCGTTTATGCCGCAATGCTTTACTTCATAATAGATTAAAGAACAGTCCGAACTGTGCGGATTTGCAGCAGGTATTTGTTTGAGTTCCCATGCGTTTGAAACATAATGGAAACTGCTCTCTGTAAGCGCGCCTGTCGGACAAACCGCACTACATTCACCACATTTTACACACTCTATAATTTCTCCGTTCTCATCGCGCACCTTATCTATAAGCGACTTTTGCATTTTATTCCAAACAGCGTACGCATCTTTTGACATTGTCTCTTTGTACTCTTTGGGAACGGCAAATTCATCTCCGCGCGGCACGGTTTTCAAGGCGGCTTTGCCTATTTTATCCTTGCATACTGTTACACATCTTTCACACACTATACATAGAGAAGCGTCATATCGTATATTACCCCAGTCCTGCACTTCATGACAACCGCTTGTTACGGCGTAATGCTGTTCTTTTACTTTTGCTTCAAGCATATAATTTTGCAATTCGCACTCGCCGCTTTTATCGCATACGCCGCACTCCAATGGGTGATTAACCGCGTAAACTTCCATTATCGCGCGGCGTTCGGCTTCAATTTCTGCGGTATTTGTTACAATAACCTGCCCTTCTTTGACTTTTGCGTTGCATGTATAAACTCTTTTTCCGTCCACATCCGCCATACAAAGTCTGCATGCAAGCGTGGGAGAACAGCAGCTAAGATAGCACAGCGCAGGGATAAAAATGCCGTTTGCACGCGCTGTATTCAAAATGGTTTCATTCTCTTTCGCCGCTATTTTGACGCCGTTTATGGTTATCGTTATATCAGCCATTTGACCCTCTTTTTGAAACTACCGCGCTCTCGTATCTATAACCGCTCTTTTTTGCTCCCAAAACCGCGATTGTTCCTTTCATGCTTTCGTCAAGCGAGAATACGCTCTCAAATTTGCCGCTTAAAGTTTCTATCATGACTTTGTCGCCGTCTTTTAATTGCGCTGCAATCGCAAACTGTGAAGAACCGTAAAGTTTCGTATCTGCTTCATCGCTTTCATAAAAATATACTATTGTGCCGTCAAAACTTTTAAGTCTGCCTGTTTGCGGCGGCGGCAGCGTTTTTGGTTTTGCTTTCAATTCTACATCGCTTAAAACGCTTACTTTTATGGGTTTAAAGCGCGAAATGAGAGCTATCAGTCCGGCTATCAAATCCGCATCGTAATGCTCGTACAAGTCGCAGCCTAAAAGCAAAGAGGGAGAATCTGACGCCAATATATTTATTATCTCCTCTATCTCTTCTTCGCCGACATTGCTCTCAGCGCTCAAATATCCTTCGTCCAACTCTTCAAGATAGTTTTTCGCATCTTGCGGAATTTGCGCATCTTTCAAAAGAGTTTTTGCTATAAGCGCCAATACGCCGCCCTCAGAACCGACTTCATATTTGATATAAGCTTTAGCGGTTTTTTGAAGGCTCAAATCCTCCTGTGCAGACATATATATCAATTCTCTTTTTTCAGCATTAATACCTTGCACCAAATCGCTATTATCTTTAAAAAAGTGTGTACCAATAGATAAAATTGCGCCGTTTTTATCAAGTTTTTTAACCTCTACGCCATACTTTTCAAAAGCGTCAAACAGAGGATTTGAAATTCTCGGCTCATTTACAAAGGCTTTCACAACTATTGTCCAATCAACTTCGTTAAAGCGCAGCGAATTCATCACTTCATGTCCTTTGAATTTCAGGTTTCTAATAAGAATCTGCATCGTTTCATTCGGCGCTATTTCAAAAATAAATATTAATACTTCGCCCTTTTGAGAACTGTCCATTAATTCAAACAGCCTGTCTGAAAAGTACTCTTTAAAATGTCTTAAATCATATCGCTTCATTATCTATCCGTTTCGCCAAGCAAAATATTTGAACTTGCTATCATGGCTATCGCATCTGGTAAGTATGAATTACACATTATTTCTTGAAAAAGACTGCAATGCCAAAATGAAGGCGTTCTGATTTTAACTCTATAAGGATACGCGCCGCCCTGTGAATTGATATAGTATCCAAGTTCGCCTTTTGGGGATTCTGTCGCAACATAAACTTCGCCTTTCGGCGCTCTCATGCCTTGTGTTACAAGCACAAAATGCTGCATCAAAGAGTAGTTTTGCGTCATTATCTGCTCTTTGGGCGCGCTGATAAACTCGGGCGCGTCGGCTATTATCTGCGGTTGTGTATCTTTATACATGAATATAAGCTGTCTTAATATTCTCGAAGATTGGCGCATCTCTTCCATGTAGAGTTTATATCTGCCGTAACAATCGCATGTGGAAGCTATCGGCACATCAAATTCTACTTCGTCATAAAGTTCGTAAGGCTCCTCTTTTCTTATGTCCCACTCTATGCCGCTTCCCCTTAGCATAATGCCTGAAGCGCCCCAGCTTTGCGCCGATTCAGCTGTGAGTACGCCGACATTTTCAAGCCTCATGCGCCAAATTCTGTTTTCATCCAAAAGCCCTTCGTAAGTTTTGATGGCTTCGGGCAGTTTATCAAGATATTCGCCGAGTTTCTCAAGCCAGCCTTCACGCAAATCCAAAGGCACGCCGCCAATTCGTATAGAACTGTGTGTAAGTCTTGCGCCGCAATAATCCTCTATCAAATCCATAGCAAATTCGCGTTCTCTGTACGCATACAAAAACACCGTCATTGCCCCGATATCCAAAGCATGAGTAGCAAGCCAAAAAAGATGCGAAGAGATACGGTTTAACTCCAAAAGCAGCATTCTAATAATCTGCGCGCGGCGGGGAACTTCAACGCCTATAAGCTTTTCAACCGCCAAAGCAAAACCATAATTGTTAGAACTCGCGGCTATGTAATCCATGCGGTCGGTTACAGGCAAAAATTCGTTATATATCATATTTTCCGCCATCTTTTCCATACCTCTGTGCATGTAGCCGATATCGGGCACCGCTCTTACGATTTTTTCGCCGCTAAGCTCCAATATCAATCTTAACTGTCCATGAGCGGACGGATGCTGCGGACCAAGATTTAGTATCATATTATTATCATCTCTGTCAAAAGAGATATTTTCAAAAAACGGTTTCAGTCTATTGGGCTGTTGTACTGCCATAATTAATGCCTCTTTTTAAGGGTAACGGATTTGCTCTTTTTCATCTTTTTCACAAGAAATACTCCATTTTCCTCTTGGTATTCGCCGATTTTGCCAGACTTATCGCTGTAAGGCTCGCCAAAATGCACCTCATGCCCTATTCTGGCGTATCCTCTCGTGTTTTCTTTTTCTATCAAAGCACTGTCTCGTATCTCTGGACCGATAATATCTCTATACTCTTTGCCGAATAACTGATCTATTTCATACCATTGCGCGCTCTCGTCTCCCTGTAAAGGATAAGTTTTTCTAAGCGGATAGCCGCTCCAATCGTCAGGCATCAATATGCGTTTCATGTACGGATGTCCCGAGATAACTATCCCGAACATGTCATATACTTCGCGCTCCGCCCAATCCGCGCTTTTATAAACTTCAACCGCGCTTTTTATCTCCTCTTGTTCTTTAATGCTGAATTTTATGCGCGCTCTTTTTCGCTTTTTCATGGATAGCATTTGATAAAATATCTCAAATTCCCCTCTTTCGGCTAAAAAATCTACAGCGCTCATTTCGCTTAGATTGTTATAAAAAAGGTGGTTTTTCAAAAATTTCAATACTTTTACATTATCTTTCGGCTCTATCCAGACAACAAGCTGCCCCGCCTCTATATAAGCGTCATTTATTTGAAACTTTGAAGAGAGTTTGGCAAAATCCTGTGCAAAAATTTCATCGCTTTTGGGAGAAAATTTTTCAAGCGAAGCGCTGACGCGGAATCTGTCGTTGTAGTACTCTTTTTTTTGGACATTTTTTCTATTTGCATATTGGCGCATCAAACAAGCCTTTTTGGTCTGTTTTGTCTTGTTATCTTTTCAGACCTTATCTTTTTTTGAAGCAGCATCACAGCATACTGTAAAGTTTCCGGACGCGGCGCGCAGCCGGGCAGATATATATCAACGGGAATTATTCTGTCCACTCCCTGAACGGTAGCGTATGTATTGAAAAGTCCGCCCGTATTGGCACAGCTTCCCATGCTGATAACCCATTTTGGGTCTGGTATCTGATCATAAACCCTTTTCATCAAATGAGCATGTTTTTTTGAAAGCGTACCCGCAACAATAATGCCGTCCGCCTGTCTCGGACTCGCTCTGAAAATCGTTCCAAATCTGTCAAAGTCAAATCTCCCCGCGCCAGCCGCCATCATTTCGATAGCACAGCATGCAAGCCCGTAAGTAGCAGGCCAAAACGAATTGCTTCTGCCCCATTGCACGATTTTATCAAGCGTTGTAAGCGCAACGGGAAGCCCGCTGTCTTGAAAATAATTTATTTTATGTTGTGCCATTCCAGCGCTCCTTTATTCCAAGCATAAATAAAACCTATCGCCAAAAGAGCGATAAAAAGCGCCATTTCTACAAAACCGAAAACCCCCAAAGCTTTGAAATTCACTGCCCATGGGAACATAAAAATAATTTCCACATCAAACAAAATAAATAACAGCGCAAAAAGATAAAAATGCGGACTAATGCGGTTTGGCTGTTTTGCAGTCGGAAATCCGCATTCGTAAATAGTAAGTTTCAGCTTCTCATCATTCCTGCGCGCAAGCCTTTTATTGATAAAGCGCGAAAGAAAAGTTATAGCGGCAAATATTCCGAATGCCAAAAATAATATAAAAAAAGCTCCGAAATACGGATGAGCAAACGACATATGACTCATTGGCGAACCTTTAAGTGCGTATATTTAGTCTATTATTATAGTTAAAAAGTTTTTTAAGAAAGCTTTGTCAAAATCAAAAATGATGATTTGGGGATGCCTTAAGAGTATATGTTACCTTTTTACACAGTACAACAAAAATATCGGTCAATGCGCGTAATTTTGACACAAAAAAATATCTACGAAAAATTTTATAAAAAGAATACGCATTCCAAATACAGCATCTGTTTCTATTTAAGAGGGGAGATAAAAATACCCCTCCGCATGAATAAAAAATTTCAATACAACGCTTGTTTCGGTTCATGTTGCGTACGAGTTACAAACTGCGCTAATTAAAAAAATTTCAATACAACGCTTGTTTCGGTTCATGAAGACTCAAAAGTTTTGACGCCGTAGATATTCTGTATTTCAATACAACGCATGTACATTAAAAATGCTCATCTATCGGCTGAAGTTTAAATTTTTTTGCCGTCTTTGTTGGTATATGAAACAGCCACTTCGCCGTTCTCGTTTATCGTAAAAATATATTGTCCGTTCTTTTTGCCCATATATATTTCGTCGTATATATAGTCGCCGCCGTTCTTGGCGTTTAAGACAAGAGTTATAAATTCGCTCTGCCCTTTGTATATTACGACGCCTTTTGCCTTATCATCGCTTAAAGCGGCAAATAACTCAAAATTCTTTTTCAGCCCCGTAGAGCTTAAATGCCAAAATCCGCCCCAATAACCATCCTTGCAGTCGTGCTTAAAAAAAGTTTCGCTCTCCTCGTCGTAATGAACCAGAGCGCACTCCTCTTTTATCTTCTGCATTTTATTATTTACCACTTTAAATACCGCGTTTATCTCTACCGCGCCGTAATTTACCTCATGCATTATATCTTGCCTGATCGTTTTGGTATTGTTGTCAAATATCAGATTGTGTCCGCCAAGTTCGCTCAGGAAAAACTGTCGTTTCTTCAGGTCGTATAACAAATAGGTTCTATCCTCGCCGCCAAAGCGGCTATATGAATAAAACAGGGAAAAATCCTCTATGCCGTCAAAATTATAATCCCCGACCGACAGGCAAGCGCCAAAACAATGCGTGCTGTAGCCCAAGTCGTATTCTTCTTTGCTTTCACCGCCGTAAATCGTCTGGATAAGTCTATTTGAGGGTTTTTCAAAAATTAAAACCTCTTTATATGCGCCGCCCTCTTCCGAATCGTAAGCTAACCCTATATAATGCTCCTTTGTCTGCGCAAGCTCTTGGATAGAAATTTCTTCTACTGCGCCAGCGTAAACAAACTTATTAGTTTTTAGATC
>JAISNU010000151.1 GCA_031276075.1 Campylobacteraceae bacterium | reverse complement strand
AAAAGAGGAAGATTGCTGCATTTCTCATGTGCGGCTCATGATGATAAAAAGGGAATTGTCGCGCCGTTTTCAAGGAAACATTTCTGGAACGCGCTTCATTTTTTTTCCAATGAAACATTTCGCAAATGCGCTTCACATGCACAAGAATGCGCTTTGCATGGGAAATATTTTGCTTTGCAAAAACGCTTTGCTTGTTTTTGGCAGCTCATAATGACGAAAAAATATCATTATTTTACATTGAAATGAATATAATAAAGTCTTTTTTCGCATTATATAAATTTTATTGTATAATTTCGAAAATAATTTCAGGAGGAAAATATGGTCTCGTTAATCGTTATTTTAGTGATTGTTCTTTTGCTTGCGCTGTTTGTAATCAGCATTTACAATACGCTTATTACGCTCAAAAACCGCTACTTGAACGCATTTGCACAGATTGAGGTGCAGTTAAAAAGAAGGTATGACCTCATACCAAATCTTGTTGAAACGGCAAAAGCTTATCTTAAACATGAGAAAGAAACGCTCGAACTTGTCGTCAAAGCGCGCAATCAAGCCGCACAGTCTTTAGAAAAAGCGAAAGCAAATCCGTCAAATCCGTCAAATATTCAAGCTTTGGGCGCGGCGGAGCAAAATCTCTCGGGCGCGCTGGGCAAATTGAATGTTGTAGTTGAAGCTTATCCTGAATTAAAAGCAAACGAAAATATGATAAAACTGCATGAAGAGATAGCGACTACGGAAAACAGAGTCGCGTTTGCAAGACAGGCTTATAATGACGCCGTCATGTCTTACAATACCTATCGTCAATCATTTCCGCAAAATATTTTTGCTTCTGTGTTTGGACATGAAAGCGATGCGAGCCTGCTTGAATTTGACGACCATGCCGTCATACAAAACGCTCCAAAAGTCGCATTTTAGCAAATGAATTTTAAATGTAAAAATGCGTATTTTTGCAGCATGAAAACGGAATGTTTAAATGAACTTTTTTGAACAACAAAGAAAAGCAAAGAGAAAAACGGCTTTTTTGACTCTGCTTTTTTTTGCGGGAACGATTGGCGTTTGCGCCGCAGTATCTTACGCGATGGGGGCGGCTTTGCTTTATGGACATGAACGCTATTCTTTTTCGCCCGTTTTTGTTTTTCAAAATATGCCGCGCGAACTGTTTTTATGCTCATTTTTTGGAGCATTGGCGGTTATCATTGCTGGTTCAATATACAAAATATTACGGCTCTCCACCAACGGCGGCAAATTTATAGCTGTTTCGCTTGGCGGCAAATTGATAACAAAAAACATAGCTTCTGCCAAAGAGACGATGCTTTTAAATATCGTGGACGAAATATCCATAGCTTCGGGTATTCCGTCCCCAAGCGTTTACATCCTTGAAAACGACGCTACAATAAACGCTTTCGCTGCTGGCAACAATTACGACGATGCCGTCATAGGTGTAACAAAAGGAGCTGTGGAATTCCTCACAAGAGATGAACTTCAAGGCGTCATCGCACATGAATTCAGCCATATTTTTAACGGCGATATGAAACTAAATATTCGTTCCATAGGAATTTTGAACGGCATTTTATTTATAAGCCTGATAGGTGAATTTATTATGAGAGTGCTTTCAAAAGGCAACAAAAAAGGCGGCGGAATCTTGCTTTTAGTAGGAATAGCTTTGTATATCATAGGATACATCGGGCTGTTTTTCGGTTCTTCCATTAAAGCCGCTATAAACAGAGGGCGCGAATATCTCGCAGACGCCTGTGCCGCGCAATTTACCAGATACCCAAAAGGATTGGCGGACGCGCTGAAAAAAATAGGCTGCGCAAATTCTACTATAAGTTCTGCAAAAGCGGACGAATTCAGCCATCTTTACTTTTCAAGCGGAGTTAAGAATTTTTTTTCATTTGATACGCATCCTCCGCTTGAAAAAAGAATCCGCGCGCTCGAGCCAAACTGGGATGGTAAATTTATTTCCCCAAAACCTGTCAAAGCAGAGTCAAAACATGAAAAAACAGCACAAAAAAAAGAGGTTTTTAAAGCTGTAACAGCCGCCGCCATTTTGAACGAAGTGGATAATATCGGGACGATGGATGCCAAAAAAATGCAAAACGCCATGCAAAAGATAGACGAAATCCCGCGCACGGTTTATAATGGCACGATGGACGGGAAAAAAGCGCAGCTGATAATATTTGCTCTTTTATTGGACGAAGACGAAAAAGTCAGGCAAATACAGCAAAATATCGTCAAAAGCGAGCTTTCAAGAGAGCAGCAGGCGGATTTTGAAGAGATAAAAAGTGAGATTTTAAAACTTCAAAACGACACTGTTTTAAACATCATATATCTTAGCATGCCGACTTTAAAAAGCCTTGAAAAAGAGCAGTATCTGCAATTTAAAACAGTTGTGGAGCAATTGATAAAAGCCGATAAAATCGTTTCATGGTTTGAGCTGAATATGAAACATCTTGTGCTGTATCCTTTGGATATTTGGTTTGGTCTGCAAAAAATTCCGCCCGAGACGCATTCAAGTTTATTTGCGGTAAC
>JAISNU010000064.1 GCA_031276075.1 Campylobacteraceae bacterium | reverse complement strand
AGCGAAGCGCAGCAATCCATACTTTTAATAATCAAAAGGCGTTATTGTGAAACAATGAATAACTGTTTTTTTATTCATGATTATAGATTGCTTTGTCTTGCCGCACTTCGCTTGCATTCCTTGCAATGACAAAATAGAATAGCCGCAAGACGAAAAAATAAATATTACTTTCTCTAAATACAAACAGATATATTTTGCATAAAATTTTCACCGATAAAACTGCTATGCTAAAATATTTTTTATCTTATGTAAGATATTATTACAGGCAGATTTTAATTAGGATAGATTTATGGGAAGAGCATTTGAATATCGCAAGGCAGCAAAAGAGAAACGATGGGATAAAATGTCCAAAGTATTTCCAAAACTCGCAAAATCCATAACCATGGCGGCTAAACAGGGCGGGCTTGACCCTGAGATGAACTCCAAACTCCGCACCGCTATTTTGACTGCCAAAGCGCAAAATATGCCAAAAGACAATATAGAAGCGGCGATTAAACGCGCTGCGGGCAAAGACGCACAGGATATAAAAGAGGTGCATTATGAGGGCAAAGCCCCTCACGGCGCGCTTATATGGGTAGAGTGTGCGACGGATAACCCGACAAGAACGGTAGCTAATATCAAAACGCACTTTGGCAAATGCGGCGGACAGATACTGCAAAACGGCTCTTTGGAATTTATGTTTTCGCATAAAGCGGTGTTTGAATTTGACAAGCCGAAAATCAGCAGAGATGATTTGGAGCTTGCTTTAATTGACGGCGGACTTGAAGAGCTTGATGAAAATGAGGGCAGTTTTTACGCTTATGCGGCGTATTCGGATTTTGGTTTGCTGTCGTCCGCACTTGAATCGCTTGGTATTGAACCAAAAAAAGCGGCTCTTGAATATGTGCCGAATACTCCTGTGGAGTTCAGTGAAGAGCAGCTTGCGGATATTGAAAAACTCATTGACCGTTTGGAAGACGATGACGATGTGCAGGCGGTTTATACAAATATCGCTTAGTAAAATTTTAAAATCCGCTTCGTATTTCTTGCAATGACAATTTTTCCTGCCGTTGTGAATCATGAAGCGCCGCGGCAATCCAGAAATATCTATACTAATTACACTTGTACAAAGCATATGCAGCCTTTTTAGTTATTGCAATGAGTATATCCAAAACCAGAAAAAGTCTGCCCCTCTGTCATTGCGAGGAGTGCGAAGCACGACGAAGCAATCTAAATATGCGAAGCGTTATAAACATAAAGATATTGTAATTAAAAAACATAAATCATTTAAATTTTAAGTTGATAATCATATTTTTGAGTATTTGGCTTTGTCTGTATTATTTTATTGATTTTTTTATTTTTGGGTTGCCGCGCCGTAAACGGCTTGCAATGATGCAAAAGGAAATTTTATAATGAAGTTGTTTTGTCCCAAGTTCGTCATTGCGAGCCGTTTTCGGCGCGGCAATCCATATTTTGGATATAAAAAACAGGTATATTTTTATATCTATTCTCTTATTTTTTGATTTGATTTTAATGGGTTTTATAGATTGCTTCCTGCTTCGTAAACTCGCAGTCGCAATGACGGAGAGTGAGGGGAACTTGCATGACAGAAAGTTTTTTATATTGCTTTACTGCTTTCAACAGATGGAGTAAGGAGGCGTTTTTGGTTATAAATTACAGCGCCGTTTTGTGCCTCACAATGACAAAACTTGTTGCTTTTTGTAATTGGTTAGATTTTTGCACAACGCTTCCAATGGCGAAATGACAGGTTTCTGGATTGCTTTGTTATGCTGTGTATTCCTCGCAATGATGGATTGCGACAACACCCCGCGTCTTACAGTGATGTAATGATGGGGATTGTCCTATCGTGCAAGCTTGCACTCTTCGCAATGACAGAGGAAAGAAATATCGGCTTTAAACTTAGTAAAAGACTTAAAAAAATTGAAACTCTCAATATATACATTCATACAGTAATGACGACTCTTTCTGCCATTGCGACTGCAAACTTGCGAAACAGGAAGCAATCCGTGAAACAAAAAAACACATTCCGTCATTGTGAGGACTGCGAGCGAAGTGAAGCAGGACGAAACAATCCAGAAAATAGCATAAAAACAATCCATAATCATAAGTAAAAGCAGTTATTCATTTTTCTAAATGATACCATTTCATTATTGTAAAATATGGATTGCTTCGTTGCTAACGCTCCTCGCAATAACGAAAAAGGTAGAAATTGCCGTGCCGCAAGCGGCTCGCATGATAAAAAAGAGGGGAGATTGCTGCGTTTCTTATGCGACGGTTCGCAATGACGGAGTAAGAGACTTTCAAATGATCAAACCTCTTTTATAAATGTAAAAATATGATAGCGATGGCGGAAGCTTAGCGAGAAGGTCGTTGATTACCTATCGCCAATAACGCATCACTTCCACTTATACGGCGGTTTTTTTGCCAAGTCTTTTTATATAGAAAAGTGCGGCTATGGCGATGAGGATTATTATAGCTATGATTATATAGGTGAGATATTCTTTTATCAACTCTTCGTTTTCACCTATAAAAAAGCCAAGAAGTGCGAGGATATTTACCCAGATAAACGAACCAAGTATTGTGTAGAGTGAAAATTTTACCAAATTCATATTTGCAAGTCCCGCAGGCAGCGAGATAAAGTGTCTCACGCCGATAAGCAGTCTTCCGCTGAATGTTGAAATTTCTCCATGAAGTTTAAAAAAAGTCTCTACTTTTTCCAAATGATGCGGTTTGAAAAATATATATTTGCCGTATTTTAGCAGCAGGGCGCGTCCAAGTTTGAATGCGATAAAATAGTTAAACAAAGCGCCCATTAAAGAGCCAAAAGTTCCTGCCAGTACCACAAGCGCATAATTCATCTCGCCTTTATACACAAGAAAACCGGCAGGGATAACAACTATCTCGCTTGGAAGCGGGAATACGGAGCTTTCAATCGCCATAAGTATAAAAATCCCCGTATATCCCAAACCGCTGATAGCTTCAACAAGCCATAATGAGATAGCCGTTATCAAATTAAAAAGCCTCCATTATCGCGCCCTGATATTTTTCGCGTATAAATTGGCGAACCTCTTCGGAGTTTAATACTTTATCAAGAGCCTTGATAGCCTCTTTATTTTCATTGCCTTTTTTTACGACAACAATGTTTGCATAAGGAGACTCTTTACTCTCAATGAAAAGAGCGTCTTTAAGCGGATTTAGATTTGCCGCGATAGCAAAGTTGGTATTTATCACCGACAAGTCAAAATCATTGATTGTGCGCGGAAGTTGGGGAGCTTCCAATTCAACGATTTGGATATTTTTCGGATTTTCTACAATATCAAATTTTGTTTTCAACTCTTTTTCATTATTCAGTTTTATAACGCCTGCCGCCTGCAATAATTCAAGCGCTCTATTTGAGTTTGTAGGATCGTTCGGTATAGCTATACTCGCGCTTTCTTCAAGCTCATGTACAGACTTTAATTTAGCCGAATAGATACCTATAGGCTCCAAATGAACCGAAACGGTCTTTATTAAATCGGTATTTTTATCTTTGTTAAACTGTTCAAGATACGGCGTATGCTGAAAAAAGTTAGCATCAATTTCGCCGTTAAATACCGCAATATTAGGTATAACATAGTCGTTAAAGACTTGAATATTAAGCGTATAACCCTCTTTTGCAAGAAGTGGCTTGACGAACTCCAAAATCTCGGCATGCGGAGCAGGCGTAGCGCCTACCGTTATCGTTTTTGAAGAACTCTTGTTGTCAGAGCAAGCGCTGAATGTAAGCGCAATACCCACCAATAAAGCATAAAGCTTTTTCATAAAAAACCGCCTTTCATAAGTTAATGTTTGATGATTTTATAAATCATATTTCCGAGCGCTTGAAAAAGTTGAACCAATACAATAAGCACCACAACGGTTACAATAAGCACATCCGTCTGAAATCCGGTGTATCCATATGTATAAGCCACTTGTCCCAAGCCGCCGCCGCCGACCGCGCCCGCCATAGCCGAAAATCCGATAATTACTATCAGCGTTAGAGTAATTGCCGAAATAATGCTCGGCATCGCTTCGGGCAGCATAACCTTAAAGATTATTTGAAGTTTGCTTGCGCCGAACGATTTGGCGGCTTCAATTATACCATAATGCACCTCTTTAAAAGCACTTTCAAATATTCTCGCCACAAACGGCGCCGCTCCTATCGTTAAAGGCACGATTGACGCGGTAGTGCCCGTCATTTTGCCAACAATGATTTTTGTAAGCGGAAAAAGGATAATGATTAATATAATAAACGGAAACGAGCGGAATGTATTTACTATAATATCAAGCACGCCGTAAATATATCTGTTTGGCGAGAGTCCGTTTTTGTCTGTCATAATTAAAACCACAGAGATTAAAAATCCTGTCAGCACCGCAAAAAAAGTAGATGCCAAACTCATGTAAACAGTCTCAAGCAGAGCTTGAAATATTAATTTTGCTATTAATGCAAATCTATCGCTCATTGGATTATCTCCCAAAAGATATCTGTTTTTGCCTGCAAATATTTTTTTGCGATATCAACATGTTCTGAATCAACATTTATGACCAAAGAGCCTACTACGCTTTCGCCAAGCTTTTCAAGTCTTCCCCAGACTATATTAAAATCAATATTAAGTTCTCTTGCCATAGCCGTAACTATCGCTTTGTCGGATACAGTGCTTGGGAAATAGAGTCTTATATTTACTCCGTGATTTGGCAGTATATCCTCTTCGCCTAAAAATTTTCTCATTCTCTCATCGGGCTTTAAAAACAGCTGTTCTATTTCGCCCAAACCTATGATTTGTCCGTTTTCAAGCAAAAGCGCTCTTTTTGCCGCATTTTTCACGACGCTCATCTCATGAGTTACCAAAACAACCGTAATGCCGAGCGTTTTATTGATAGTTTTTAAAAGATCCAGTATGGACATTGTGGTTTTCGGATCAAGCGCGCTTGTAGCTTCGTCGCTTAAAAGGATTTTAGGTTCCAAAGTCAAAGCTCTTGCTATGGCGACTCTTTGTTTTTCGCCGCCGCTAAGCTCTTTCGGGTAAGAATTTTTTTTATGAATGAGTCCAACAAGATTTAAAAGCTCCACAGTTTTTTTATCTATATCGCTCTTTTTGTATCCCCAAAGCTGCATGGGAAGCGCCGTATTTTCATATACGCTTTTTTGCTCCAATAAAGAGAAGTGCTGAAAAATCATTCCTATATCTTTTCGCAAATACCGCAGCTTCTGTTCACTCATTTTGCCGATATTTTGACCAAAAACCCTTAATTCCCCTTCATCATATTTTTCAAGTCCGTTTATGCAGCGAAGCAGAGTTGATTTGCCTGCCCCGCTGTGTCCTACTATCGCAAATATTTCGTTTTGCTCAATTTTTAAATTAATATTATGCAGTATTTTATTGTCGCCGAAATATTTGCCAAGATTTGATATCTCTATCAATTTTTGACCTTTGAGAGCGTGTTTAATTCATCATTTATCTTTAAGAGTTTGGCTTTTGCGTCGTTAAGCGCGTTTTGATTTTGCAAAACGACATCTTTTGGCGCATTTGCTATAAATTTTGCATTATTTAACATATTTTCAAGTTTCGCCGTCTCTTTTTCAAGCTTTGCTTTTTGAGCGTTCAATCTTTGAATAAGCGCGGAAAAGTCCACATTTTCAAGCGGTATGAAAACTTCCAAATTATCGCCCACATCGCGCACTGCATTTTGTACATTTATTGTTGTAAAAGTTATATTTTCTACTTTTGCGAGCAGTTTGATAAACGGCGTAAATGTTTCGTCCAACGCCCCTTTTTCAAGTTTTACAGCAGCTTTTGGAATACTTCCTGCTATATCAAGCGTTGCTTTTGCGCGCCGTATACCGACAATCGCTTCTATTACAAGAGAAAAAGTCTCCTCTATATCATAATCGCGCGCCAAATCGGCGGGATAGGGCTTTATCATGATAGATTCGCTTGTCTCAAGCGATGTTCCGCTCAACTCTTGATAAAGGTATTCGGAGATGAAAGGCATAAACGGATGCAAAAGTTTCATAGCCTCTTTGAAAACCGCGCCAAGTTCGCCGACAGCTTCTTTTTGCGCTTTTGCAAGCTCTATGCCCCAATCGCAAAATTCGCCCCACAAAAAACGATAAATTGTCGTAGCCGCATCGTTAAATCTATAGCTTTCAAGATAATCCCTCACCTCTTTAACAGCGGCGTTTAATCGGCTTTTCATGTAAAGTCCGAGTTTTGTTTTTATCTGCGTTTCATGTAAATCTTTGAAGCTTTTTTCGTTTAAGAGTAAAAACCTTGAAGCATTGAAAAGTTTATTTGTGAAATTTCTCATCTGTTCAAGCCTGTCGCGGCTAAGCTTTATATCGCGCCCCTGCGCCGCCAAAACCGCCATTGTGAAACGCAAAGCGTCCGCGCTGAACTCATTTATCATATCAAGCGGGTCTATAACATTGCCTTTTGATTTACTCATCTTTTGACCAAATTCATCCCGCACAAGCGCATGCAAATAGATATTTTCAAACGGCAGTTTTTTCATAAAATGTTCGCCGGAGAACATCATTCTTGCAACCCAAAAAAGCAGAATGTCAAATCCCGTGATCAGTATGGAGTTTGGATAAAAATCTTTCAAATCGCTTTCGTTAAATTTTCCGTTTGCGCCCGCGCCGTTTTCCCAGCCAAGCGTTGAAAACGGCCAAAGTCCGGAGCTAAACCATGTGTCAAGCACATCTGGGTCTTGATGAAAATTTTTGGATTTGCATTTTGGACAATTTTGCGGATTTTCCTCGCTGCTTGCCCATTCATGTCCGCATTCATCGCAATAAAATACGGGTATTCTGTGCCCCCACCAAAGTTGTCTTGATATGCACCAGTCTTTCAAATCTCTCATCCATGCGTTGTATGAGTTTACCCAATGCGGCGGGTGGAATTTTACGAGCGCATCATTAACTTTTTCTATCGCGCCTTTTGCTATCTCTTTTTTGACAAACCACTGTTTTGAGATATACGGCTCTACGACATTTTTGCATCTGTAGCAGTGTCCTACTTGATTGATGTAGTCTTCTATTTTTTCTATATTGCCCGCTTTTTGCAAAGCGTTTACTATCTCATCTCTTGCTTTTAATCTCTCTTTGCCTTTAAAACTTCCGCAATGATTGTTTAAAATGCCGTCTTCGTCGAATATAGTGATAAATTCCAAATTGTGCCGTTTGCCTACCTCGTAGTCGTTTATATCGTGCGCAGGAGTTACTTTAACGCATCCTGAACCAAACTCTTTATCCACATGCGAATCGGCTATGACTTTTATCTCGCGCCCTATCAGCGGTAAAACGACGCTTTTGCCGATAAATTCTTTATATCTATCATCGTCAGGATTTACCATCACAGCGGTATCGCCGAAAAATGTCTCGGGTCTTGTCGTGGCGAGCGTGAGGTATTTGTCGGAGTTTTTAAAAAAATATTTTAAATAATACAGTTTCCCTTTATGCTCTTCATATTCAACCTCTATATCGCTAAGCGCGCCGTCATGCGTACACCAATTGACCATATAATTTCCGCGTACTATCAATCCTTCATTATAAAGAGTTACAAATGCTTTTCGTACGGCATTTTTCAGTCCGTCGTCCATGGTAAAGCGTTCTCTGCTCCATGCGGGGCTTGCTCCGAGTTTTCGCAGCTGTTTTATTATTTCGCCGCCGCTGTAACTTTTCCATTCCAACACTTTTTGCAAAAACTTTTCTCGTCCCAATTCCTCTTTTTTAATACCTTCTTTTAAAAGCTGTTTTTCAACTACATTTTGAGTGGCGATACCGGCATGGTCAACTCCGGGCTGCCAAAGAGTTTTATATCCGTCCATTCTTTTATAGCGCGTTAATATATCTTGAAGCGTGAAAGTTAGTGCATGCCCTATGTGAAGGCTTCCTGTTACATTTGGCGGAGGCATCATGATAGAGAAATTTTTATCTGTTTTTTGTATATTTTTATTGCCGTCAAGTTCAAAATATCCTCTGCTCTCCCAGATTTTGTAGTAACTCTCTTCTATGCTTTTTGGTTCATACGAAGCTGCTTTTTCGCTCATTTTATGACCTTGGTTTTAATTTAAAAGCCTTAATTCTACTGAAAAACTACTAAAAGTTGATTAAATGTATAAAACAGTCTATTTTTAGAAAAAATTTGTTAAAATAAACAAATTTATTATCAAGCGCATTAGAGGGATAATCTCGTGTCTAAAAAAAATTTGATGTTACTTTTTAGTATAGCTTTTTTGGTGTCATTCGGACTTTGCGCAGAAATGCCCAAATTTGATAGCCGTAAAATAAGCAGTTATCAAAAAGAGTGTACAGATAAGAAAGCTTCGGGTTGTTTTTTTGTCGGTATTGCCTATTTTCTTGGAGACGGTATGCCAAAAGATGATCAAAAAGCGCTTGAATACCTTGAAAAAGCGCGCGAAATAGAACCTAAAAACCCCACTTTTTTAGCGACAATAGGCAAAATGTATTATTATGATTATAGAGTTAATGGTATTGAAGAAAATTTAAACAAAGCGCTGGATCTTTTCAACCGCGCCTGTAGATACGGCGAATTTGACAGCTGTAATGTTCTTGGCGGCATATACGAATACGGCGAGAGCGAAGTAAGCGTTAATTATGAAATGGCGACGCTGTATTATCAAAAATCATGCGAATTAAAAAGCCTTGACGGCTGTGATAAACTACGAAATGTAAGGAATAGAGAAACAAAATGAGAAAAGTTTTAATTCTGTTTTTTTTGGTATGTTTTGGCTTGATGGCACAAGAGTTTGACAGCGCAAATATAGGCGATTATGAAAAAAAGTGCGCTGAAAATGTTGCAAACAGCTGTTTTAATGTCGGCATTGCGTACTTTTTGGGCGACGGTTTTACTAAAAATGACGCAAAAGCAATAGAGTTTTTAAAAAAAGCGAACAAAATAGAGCCGAAAAACCCTTTTTACATATCCGCAATAGCTCATGTTTACTACTATAATTACAAAAAAACTTCCAAAGCTGCACTATTGGGCGATGCGGTCAAACTGTTTGACGCCGCTTGCAAGCTAAAAGATGCCGCGAGTTGTTACGAGCTTGGCGAAATGTACAACTACGAAGACGACTTGCTTGATTATTCCAAAGCCGCTTCGTACTACAAACAGTCGTGCAATTTGAAAAGTGTGGACGGATGTTTGAAAATTAACAGTTTGAAAAACAAATAGTCCATATATTTAAAATGCCAAACATTGATGCGCAAGATATTATAAACGAGCTTTTGAAATACGGCGATGAGGCTTATGCGCTTCATCATAAAAAGTTTTTCAAGTGTTTTGAGGGCGGATACGGCGATATAAACGATAAATTTTGCGGTATAAATGCGGGCAATTTAAGATCTGCGGCTAAAAAATTTTACAATAAAATATCCCTTAACGAAATAGCCGTTCTTTTAAAAGAGCATCTTCATGAAGCAAGAACTGTTGCTCTTGTGATGATGGTAAACAGGTTTGATAAAGCTGCGATGAGTGAAAAAGAGCAGATAGTCAATCTATATCTCGAACATACAAAATATATTAATAATTGGGATTTGGTAGATATATCTGTTTATAAAATTTTGGGCAGATACTCTTATGAGACAGGCGATTATACTATATTGCGCACTCTTTCGCAAAGCGGTTTTTTATGGGAGGAGCGCATGAGTATTGTGGCAAACTGGTATCTGATACATAAGGGCGAATTTGCTTTGATTTTGGAGTTATGCGAAAAGTTTTTGACGCATAAACATGATTTGATTCACAAAGCCTGCGGATGGATGCTAAGAGAGTTAGGAAAAGTGTCTGACAACGGATATAAGGAGCTTTTGGTATTTTTGGAAAAACACCGTTTTAAAATGCCCCGTACAATGTTAAGATATGCGGTAGAAAGACTTTCACCCGAACAAAAGATTTATTTTATGAAGAAGTAAAATGGGATCTTGGGAGTGTTCGCATTTGATTGATAAAAAGTGTAATTTATTAAAAAAAGAGTGCTTGCCGGGCGAAAAAGGGTGCGTGCTTTACGGTAAGGCGAAATTTGCAAATGTTTCAGCCTCAAACGAAGTTTACGAAAAACGCGCTAAGAGTGCAAAACAAAAGAGCTAACTTTCATCGTTTCATATCTTCCATATCGCATACAAGCAAGAGTTTTTATGGAAAACGGTATCTGCATTTGTGTTGCCAAAGTAATTTCGCTTTTAGAGTAAAAAAATGGAAATTCAAAAGATAAAAACCATACTCCGTCATGCGAGCCGGCAAAATCGTCATCGTAATCCCTTTTTGTCATCATGAGCCATTGTATGAGAAAGGAGCACGGCAATCCAGAACCTTCTTTCCGCTATTCCTATGAAAACAAGCGAAGCGCTTTTACGAAGCAAAATGTTCCCTTGAAGACAATATAGCAATTCCTATCCCTCTATCATTGCGAGCCGCTTGCATAAGAGAACACGGAAGCCCTTTTCTCCGTCATTGCGAGACACGAAGTGTCGTCGCAATTCAGACCATTCTATCATTGGCGAAGAAGTGAAGCAATGAAGCAATCCAAAAAAACCGCCTTTTCTGTCATTGCAAGCTGACAAAATCGTCATCGTAATCCCTTTTTGTCATTATGAGCCATTGCATGAGAGAGAGCGTGGAAACCCCGTCTCTTCGTCATTGCGAGCGAAGCGCAGCAATCCATAATTTATAATAACAAAAAGTATTGTTATAAAAAAATAAATGATAGTTTTTTCTTATTCGTGTTTGTGGATTGCTTCGCTGTAAACGGCTCGCAATGACAGAAAAGGCTGTGCGTTTTTGTATGCGGTCGGCTTGGGTGTTTTTATGGATTGCTTCGTCTTGCCGCGCTGTTTTCAAGGAAACATTTTACTTCGCAAAAGCGCTTCGCTTGTTTTCAACGGCTCGCAATGACGAAAATGACCGATCCTTTTTGTCATTGCAATGAGTAGACTGAACAATTCACAAAACTCTCCTCTTCATCATTGCGAGCCACTTGCGGCGTGGCAATCCAGAAACAAAACAACAAAAAAGATATTGTTATGAAAAAAATAAACAATTTTTTTTACTCATGATTATGGATTGCTTCACCGTTGTACTCATTGCAACGATAAAGAAAATGTCTATATTTACATAAATCCATCATTGCGAGGAAGGAGTGCAACGACTGACGCGGCAATCCAGAATTTTGTTATATCTCAACTCTTATGCTCATTTTCGTCATTCCATCGCAGGCGGCAATCCAAACTATTCTATCATAGCGGAGAAGCAAAGCAATGAAACAACCCAAAAAAAACCGCCTTTTCCGTCATTGCGAGGAACGCAGAGATGAAGCAATCCAGAAAAATAAAAAATCAACGAAACAATAAAAATCCAAATGCTTAAAAAATATAAATTATCAACTCAAAATTTAATCTATTCATATTTTTTCAATTGCAATATTTTGAATTTTATAACATTTCATGTATCTGGATTGCCGCGCTTCGCTCGCAATGACAGAAAGGGACGGCTCGTATGACGAAAGTTAAGCTTGCATAAAAAATGTAGATTGCTTTATTAATTGTTATGCCCATTCCTTGCAATAACAGAGAGTAGCGCGCATATTTATAAATGCAAAGAAATAGAATATAATTTGTATTGCTTCGCCTCCTCGCAATGACGGAAGGAGGGCGTTTTGGATTGCTGCGCTCTCGTAATGACGAATGGAGATGGATTTCCGCATTTCTCACGATATGCGTTTGCTTCGTAAGCTTGGACGGAATAGGGGTTGAAATGGCGAAAAATAGTTGTTTTGTTTCTGTACTGTTCACGACGATAGTATTTTGCTTACTATGGTATTTTCTGGATTGCCACACTCTCGTAATGATGAAAAAAAGCGTTTTTGAGCTGCTTCGTTAATAGTTCGCTTCCTCCTCGCAATGGCAAAGATAGACTATTTTAACGGGCATGAAAAGTGTTTGTTTAGCTTTTGCTGCCGGCAACAATATCGGCGGCAGGTTGTTGTCTAATCAAAAAGTGCGTTTTGTTATATTTTAAGGGGCAAAACGGCTTTCAAACAAGGCAATACGCATTATTCAAAAATGCGTTTCATTAGATTTTAGGAGGCTGTGATTTGCTGTTTTTGGAAAATTTAGCTCAAAAAAAGTGCTATTTCATCGGCTAAAAAATAGTTATTATTATAAACTCTGCCGTTTTTTATACTGATTTTTTTTGCTTTCGCAAGTATATCTATTTTTTCATGTTCCGTAAAAAACTCCAAATTTATACCGATATTTGAACGCATTGCCAAAAAAAGCTTTTCCAAACGCAAATTTTCATCGCTCAAATACTCTATTTTTTGGGCAAGCGGCGATTTGATATACTCTTCCACTCCTTTTAAAGAATAAAAGCGTTTTCGCCTGTCGAAGCCCACAGCCCCGCACCCTATGCCGATATAACTTTCATGCGCCCAATATTGTTTATTGTGAAAACATTCGTATCCGCGCGAAAAATTGGAGATTTCATACTGTGAAAATCCCGCGTTTTTTAATGCCTTCACAAGAAATTTAGCCTTCGTAAGAGACTCCTTTCGCGCATCTTTTTTTTGAAAAAACGGAGTATTTTTTTCAAGCGTCAGCGAATACGCGCTCAAATGATTTATCGGAAGCATAGCGGCGGTTTTAATATCATTTTCCAAAAGTTTTTTTGTATCTATTTTCGTATCGTACATGATATCAGCCGAAATATTTTTAAACCCCGCTACATGCGCGTTTATCACCGCTTCTTGCGCTTCTTTTGCATTGTGAATTCTGCCTAAAAATCTTAACTTTTTATCATTAAAGCTTTGAACGCCGAAACTTATACGGTTAAATCCAAGTTCTCTCATGCCAAAAAGCCATTCAAGCGAAGCGGAATTTGGATTTGCCTCCGTAGTTATCTCTGCGGTGGCGCTTAAAAACGGCGAGAGTTTTTGCATGAAAGGCTTTAATAATTTCGGGTCAAATACTGATGGCGTACCGCCGCCGATAAAAATGGATTTTATGCTTTTTGTATCCAATTTTTCCGTTTCAAATTCAAGCTGTTTTAATATGGCTTTGGAATAGCCTGTTTTGAAACTATTTTTATCAGTATAAGAGATGAACGAACAGTACGGACATTTACTGTCGCAAAACGGAATATGCAGATATAAAATCACTTTTTCATCCTCTAAATAAAAGCCGAATTCTTAAAATATTTGATACTTTAACATTGAAAAATTTACACAATTTTAATCACATCTTGGCTACCATTATAACAAAAATTTGAGGCTGATACATGTCGGAAAAAATAACGCCAAGCGAGAAAAAATACCGCCCCAATGTTGCCGCAGTTATCGTCTCGCCCGAATATCCTTTTAAATGTAGAATTTTTATAGCGCAAAGAAGCGATATAGCGGACGCATGGCAGTTTCCTCAAGGCGGTATAGACGAAGGAGAGAGTCCAAGCGATGCGCTTTTGCGGGAGCTTAAAGAGGAAATAGGCACGAAAAAAGTTGAAATAGTAGCCGAATATCCTGATTGGCTTTTTTATGATTTTCCAAGTAAAATTGCAAGCGAAAAAATGTACCCGTATGACGGACAGAAGCAGAAATATTTTCTTGTCCGCTTAAAAAAGAGCGCGAAACTTGACATCAAAACAAGACACCCGGAATTTACGGATTATAAATTTATAAATGCAGACGAAGTTTTAGATTATATCACCCATTTTAAAAAGCCAGTGTATAAAAAAGTGTTGGAATATTTCAAAAAAGAAGGATATTTGTAATGTTGATAGTCCAAAAATACGGCGGCACAAGCGTAGGAACTTTGGAGCGTATCCGCGCGGTAGCCGATAGAGTTATAGAGTCGAAAAAAAGCGGCAATGATTTGGTCGTCGTGGTTTCTGCCATGAGCGGAGAGACAAATAAACTTATAGAGTACGCCGAATTTTTCAGCAAAACACCCTCGCAAGCCGAAATGGATATACTTTTATCCGCAGGCGAAAGAGTAACAAGCGCACTTTTAGCGATAGTCTTAAATGAACTTGGATATCCAGCCGTTGCCATGAGCGGCAGGCAGGCAGGAATCATAACCGACAGTTTTCATACAAAAGCGCGCATAGAACAAATAGATACAGCATGTATGCGCGAAACTTTAAACAGCGGTAAAATAATCGTAGTAGCAGGTTTTCAGGGCGTTACAAAAGACGGTAGAGTAACGACTTTGGGGCGTGGAGGAAGCGATTTGTCGGCTGTTGCAATTGCGGGCGCATTGGAGGCGGATTTGTGCGAAATATTTACGGATGTGGACGGAGTTTACACCACCGACCCGCGCATAGAGCCAAAAGCTAAAAAACTTGACAAAATCAGTTATGACGAAATGCTGGAATTAGCAAGTCTGGGCGCGAAAGTACTGCAAAACCGCTCTGTGGAGCTTGCAAAAAAATTGAATGTAAATCTTATAACAAGAAGTAGTTTCAATAAAAACGAAGGAACTTTAATCACAAAGGAAGAAAATATCATGGAACAAGCAGTTGTGAGCGGAATAGCGCTTGATAAAAATCAAGCAAGAATTACGCTAAGAGGCGTTGTTGATAAGCCCGGCATTGCCGCAAGCATTTTCAAAAAATTGGCTGATAACAATATAAATGTAGATATGATTATCCAAAATGTCGGCGTTGACGGTACAACCAATCTCGGTTTTACCGTTCCGCAAAATGAGTTGGAGTTTGCCAAAAAGATTATGGAGGAGCTGCAATCTTCCGAAAAACTTGAATACGACAACGATATAGTCAAAGTTTCAATCGTCGGCGTTGGTATGAAATCTCACAGCGGAGTTGCGGCTTTGGCATTCAGCACTTTGGCAAATGAAAATATCAATATAGAGATGATAAGCACGAGCGAGATAAAAATCTCTATGATTATACAGGCAAAATATGGCGAACTTGCCGTAAGAGCATTGCACAAAGCATATAAATTAGACAGGTAACATGCAAGAAGAGTTTCAACAATGGACGCTTGAAGCGATAAGAAAAGAGGGGACAAGATTAAGCTGGCTGGAAGAGAAAAGATCGGAATGGACGCCTTTGCTTGCTTCTACGCTGAAAAAACTGCTTAACGGTTATACCTTTATCATCATGAATGACAGCGATTACGAATGGTTTGCCGAATATATGCTGTTCTCTTTGAACAAGCCCGTCAAATCGCGTCCATTTGTGCCTTTCGTAAGCGTCAAAAGCCTTTTTCCGAATATTAACGCTCTGAAAAGCAATGAAGATTTTGCTCTGTTTGAGGATATGCTCTCTTTAATGTTTGGCGGAAATTATACATTTTTTTATATCGGAAAAAGCAATGATATTAAATATCAAATAGCTAAAAGAAAATATGACAGCTTTTTGTGGATAATAGGCGAACAGGTGCAAAACAGTTTTTATTTGGAATTGACCGATGAGAGGCTTGATATTAAATTATTGGAACTTTTTAAGCTTTTAAACCGCAGTATTGACGCCGTATTGTCCGCCGAGGTTTCGCTTGAGGATTGATGAGAGTTATATCCTTACATGCAGGGATTTAGAGAGGATAAAATCATACATAACAGATAACTATCCGCTTAAAAGTATCAAATTTTTTATGCCCGAAGATTTTTTGATAGAAAACGCGAAAGAGGTTATACGAGAGGCGTATATAACGGAGAGCGAGCAAAAAATTATAGTTATGATTTCTAAAAGTTTCAATATTTTTGCGCAAAACTCGCTTTTAAAGATTTTGGAAGAGCCGCCGCGAAATATCTCTTTTATCATGTGCGCGCCTTCAAGAATGATATTTTTGCCGACTATTCGTTCGCGTCTTGCGATAAAAACGATAGAATCCGATACGCAGGTTCAAAAAAGCGGGTTTGATTTGAAAAAAATGGGCATACATGAGATATATGCGCTGATAACGCAAAAAAAATTCATAGAAAAAGAGGATATAAAACTGCTGTTGCAAGGTATTTTGGAAGAGGCATGCGAACAGGATATAAAACTCAATGCCGATGAATTGGGACTTTTTGAAAAAATGCTGCATTTGGCAGAGTTGAACTCAAAAGGTTCAAATCTTCTTTTGTGCGCGCTTTTGACGATTTATAACAGGAGGTACAAATGAAAATAAAAATAATGGGGATTTTAAATATAAACTCCGACAGCTTTTTTGAAAATAGCAGAACTGCCGTAAACGAAGCGGAGCAAAAAATCGCGCAAATGATAAACGACGGCGCGGATATGATAGATATAGGCGCGCTTTCGTCAAGACCCGGTAGCGAAACGGTAAGCGAAGAGGAAGAGTTAAAAAGAGTACGCGGCGTTTTGGATACAGTCAAAAAAAACAGATTTTATGAAAAAACGGTGTTCAGTCTTGACAGTTATTCGCCGCTGACGCTTGATTACGCGCTCTTTTGCGGCTTTAAGATAGTAAACGATATAACGGGGCTGTCAAATGACGAAGTATGCAAGATAGCAAAAAAACATAACGCCGCTGTTTGCATCATGCACATGAAAGGAGAGCCTAAAAGCATGCAAGCAAATCCCGAATACGGCGATGTTATTAAAGAGGTCGGCGGTTTTTTTGAAGAGCGCATAGAAAAAGCAAAAAGTTTTGGCATAAACGATATTATACTTGATGTGGGTATAGGTTTTGGCAAAAAATTGGAGCATAATATCGCTCTTATTAAAAACCACTCCTGTTTTTTGCGTTTTGGATATCCGCTTTTGATAGGCGCGAGCCGAAAATCAATGATAGATAAGATAACTCCATGCGAAGTTAAGGACAGGCTTCCTGCTACTCTTATCATACATGCAAAAGCCGTAAGAGAGGGCGCGTCAATAGTAAGATGCCATGATGTTAAAGAGCATGTACAGGCTTTTCGTGTATTTGAGGCGCTTGCATGAGTTATGTAAAACTGTTTTTCATAAATATTTTCGGGTATTACGAATGGTGGATGCTGTGGATTTCTCTGTTTACAATGGCAATTATTATCATAATATTGATATTTATTTTGAGCAGAAGCGAAGAGTATAAAAAATTTAACTCTATCTCTTTATATAATGTCATTTGGAAATGGAAATATAAAAAAGGCAATATCATATCCCTTTGGTGCCACTGTCCCGAATGCGGAAGCGAATTGATATGCGACGACGAATACTGCCGTTCAACAATAACGCTGACCAACAAAACCACCTTTTTGATATGCAAAAACTGCGGATATGCGGAGAAAGGCAGAATTGTCGGCGGAGACAGAAACTATCTTTTAAAAATAGTGAAATTTGAAATACAAAAACGCATTAAAAACGGCACATATAAAAACGAGGCAAAAAAGTGAATTATCAAGAGTATAAAAACGCGCTTATACAGTTGAACTCATGGGCGCATGCCTATTATGTTTTAGACGCTCCTTTGGCTACGGACGAAGAGTACGACAGTTTATACCACGCCGTTTTGGAGTATGAAAATAAAAATCCCTCTTTAATAGATGCGGCGTCTCCCACGCAAAGAGTAGGCGGGGGAATTTTGGAAGCTTTTACAAAAGCGGCGCATTTAAGCCGCATGTGGAGCATGGAAGATGTATTTAACGAGCATGATTTGGATGACTGGATAGAGAGAGTCTATAAAACAAAGAGAGATTTTACTTTTTACTGCGAACCCAAATTTGACGGCGCGAGCCTCAACCTTATATATGAAAACAAACTGCTGCGCCAAGCGATAACAAGAGGCGACGGCGTGCAGGGCGAAGATGTTACGAACAATATCAAAACTATCCGTTCTATTCCTTTGAGTATAAATTATGACAAAATTATAGAAGTCCGTGGCGAAGTTTTGATAAAAAAGAGCGATTTTGAAGAGTTGAATAAAGAGCGCGAAGCAAATAACGAGCCGCTTTTTGCAAACCCGCGAAATGCGGCGGCGGGCAGTCTGAGGCAGCTTGATCCTGCTGTTACGGCGTCAAGAAAACTTATCTTTTGTCCATGGGGTATCGGACAAAACAGCCTTGAATTTAACTTTCTAAGTCAAAAAATGGATTTTATCTATTCGCTTGGCTTTATGAAACCGCCCATGAGGCTTACATGCAAAAGCGTTGATGAAGTGCATGAACTTTATAATACATTTATCAAAAAACGCAATGAAATTCCGATGATGATGGACGGTATGGTCGTCAAAGTTGATGAAACGGCTCTTCAAGAGGAGCTTGGATATACCGCCAAATATCCGCGATGGATGGTTGCATTTAAATTTCCGCCTTTGGAGAGAAGCACGCAGATTTTGAGTATTTCACTGCAAGTTGGACGAACCGGCGCAGTAACGCCTGTGGCAAATTTAAAACCCATAGACATAGACGGCGTTACGGTTGAGCGGGCAACGCTGCACAATTTTGACGAAATAGACAGAAAAGATATAAGAGTCGGCGATTTTGTAACTATCATACGAAGCGGCGATGTGATACCAAAGATTATACAAGTGCAAAAAAACAAACGAAGCGGCGGCGAACAGATACCAAAACGCCCTGTAAATTGTCCTGTGTGCGGCGGCGAATTGCTGGACGAAGGCGCGCTTATAAAGTGCCAAAATCTCAAATGCGACGCAAGAGCGCAGGCATCGCTTATATTTTTTGCTTCAAAACAGGCGTTAAATATAGACGGACTTGGAAAAGAGATTATAAAAAGCCTCTATAATGCGGGATTGATTAGAAATATCACAGATATTTTTTCGCTTAAAACAGAACAGCTTTTAACGCTTGAAGGATTTAAGGAAAAGAAAGCGCAAAATATCTTAAAAGCCGTTGCCGATACCAAAAAAAGCGAACTTTGGCGCGTCATTAACGCGCTTGGAATAGAGCATATAGGCGAAACGGCAAGCAAAAAAATAGCGCGCCATTTCGGACTTGACTTCATAAATGCCGGCGAAGAGGAGTTGAACGCGCTTGACGGATTTGGCGTGCAAATGGTCAAATCATTTATGGAATTTGCCCGCGTAAATAAAGAGTTGATAGACAAACTGCTGGTTTTGATAGAACCTTCGGCGGACAAACAGGATATTGCGCCAAATCCCCTAAAAGGCAAAAGTATTGTTTTAACGGGAACTCTCAGCGTATCAAGAGAGAGCGTAAAAGAGTTTTTGGAAAGCGTGGGCGCAAAGGTAAGCTCTTCGGTTTCATCTAAAACGGATTTTGTTGTTTACGGCGAGGACGCTGGCAGTAAATATGATAAAGCTTTGAGTTTGGGCGTTTCTTTGATGAATGAACGCGAATTTAAGCAGTTTTTACAAGAGAATGGTTTTAAAACAGATGTTTTCGCACAAGTTGAGTAAAAATGAGATAAACGCGCTCGCGCTTGGCGAGTTTGACGGCATTCACAGGGCGCATAAAAAACTTATAGAACAGCTTGGCGCGCGCGGAGCAATGGTCGTTATAGATAAAAACAGAGCCGATCTTACGCCAAAGCGAAGGCGTGATGAATTTGTGCCAAATCCGTGTTTTTATTACGATTTTGCGGATATTAAAGACTTGAACAGCGAAGAGTTTGTTGCGCTTTTAAAAAGAGATTTTCCAAATATTAATAAAATAGTAATTGGATATGATTTTCGTTTCGGCAAAAACAGAGCGGGCGGCATAGACGAATTGGACGCGCTTTTTGACGGCAAAGTTGTTACAATTCCAGAGTTTTGTTATGACGGCATTTCGGTGCATACGACAAAAATAAGAGCTTTTTTGCAAGCGTGCGAGATATTTCAGGCAAACAGACTTTTGGGGCGCGAATACGCTCTTATAGGCTTCGTGCAAAAAGGGCAGGGGCTTGGCGGCAAAGAGTTGTATCCAACGATAAATTTAAGAGTTGATGAGTATTTGGTGCCGGGATTTGGCGTTTATGCAGGCAGAACAAAGATAAAAGAACGCATATACGACAGTGTTATATTTGTGGGAAACCGTATTAGCACAGACGGAAAATTTTCACTTGAAACGCATATTTTGGATACTAAAATCCAAACGCAAGTGAATGAAAAATGCGAACTTTTTTTCGTTGAATTTATCAGACAAAACAGAAAATTTTCACATCTGGAAGACTTAAAAAAACAGATAGGCGAAGATATAAAAAATGCGAGAGATTTTTTGAAATATTGCAAAATATATCCCGAAGCTTTGACAAAAGTAGAGCGATGAAAGATAAAATATTTAAACAGCCCATTAACAAACAGTTTGAATTTGACGAAAGCGTGGCAAGCGTATTTGATGATATGTTGAACCGTTCCATCCCGTTTTATGCGGAAGTTTTAAATCTTGTATGCGAACTTAGCTTAAAATATGCAAATGAAAACAAAGCGATAACAGATCTTGGCTGTTCTACGGCAAATACATTGCTCTCTATTGCAAAAAAGGCTAAATTTCCGCTCCGTCTTAGAGGGATTGATAATTCCGAAGCTATGTGCGAAAGAGCGCGCCAAAAGATAAAAGCTTACGGCGCGGATATAGAGCTTATCAACGGCGATATTATGGAGCAGAATTTTGGCATGAATTCCGTCATTATTGCAAATTATATGTTTCAATTTATCCGTCCGCCGAAAAGAGTTGAATTAGCCGGCAAAATATACAACAGTTTAGATAAAGGCGGCATTTGTATATTTAGTGAAAAAATTATTTATGAAAATAAAATCTTAAATAAAAAAATGATTGATTTGTATCTCGCGTTTAAAAAACGGCAAGGCTACAGCGACTTTGAAATATCCCAAAAAAGAGAATCACTTGAAAATGTCCTCGTGCCGTACACCGAAAACGAAAATATAGATATGATGAAAACGGCAGGCTTTCATGAAGTCGTCAGCGTATTTAAATATGCCAATTTTGCAACATTTTTAGCGGTAAAAGCGTAAAACTTTCCATTGCTTGTGAATATTCAGGCTAATATCCCAGTCATAGAAACGGCAAAGAACTATCAACCATTGTGAATTATCGCCTATTTTCCGTCATTGTGAGTAAAGTGCAGCAATTCTCCCTTTCCGTCATTGCGAGGAACACAGAGACGAAGCAATCCAGAGAAATAGCATAAAACAGTCCAAACATAAATAAAAAATGTTGTTCTATTTATTATTTAACGAACACCTTTTTTGTTATTGCAAATTCTGGATTGCTGCGCCAAT
>JAISNU010000062.1 GCA_031276075.1 Campylobacteraceae bacterium | reverse complement strand
AATCAATGGATTGCTTCGTCAGTCGTTACACTCCTTCCTCGCAATGACGGAATTGGTTATTATTATTTTTTGCTTGTATGGATTAAATTTTACATAATGACCTGTTTTCCGTTATACCCGCGCATACGGGAATCCAAAAGTATAAAAAAGTATTCATAGGACAAAATAAATTTAATTCTTTTTATTTATTTCTCTGGATTGCCGCGGCACTTCGTGCCTCGCAATGACGGAAAAACCTGTTTTTATGTATTGCTTCATCATGCTTCGCACTTCTCGTAATGACGGAGGGGATACATTTTTTGGCTGTGGATTGCCGCGCCGCGCTCGCGATGACTTTTTGCGAAAGTATCACTCGCGCGGGAATGACAAATATAGAAATAGCGTCTTTGTAACATGACGCATTTTTTATTTTTATTTCCGTGCTGTTTTCAACATTTTGACAGACTAAAACGCTTTACTTTTTTTAACGGCGCGCAATTGCGCGTTTTATGAAACTCTTATCAAACCTTCATTACCATGAGCGGTATGGAACAGGGCAGATTTTACCTCACAAAACGATATGTTACCGCACTGACGCTAATCGCGCTTTTGTCCATACTCGCTTATATTAATATGAGTTACCTCATCGATTCGCAGTCAAACGACGCTCAAACGATAGACGCCAGCGGACAGCAGGTGATGCTTTCACAGCAAATCGCGCTTTACGCGATATATTATCAAACGCAGCAGTTGGAAAGCAGTATAGAACAAATGGAGAAAAATCACAAATTTCTACTCTCTTTGTCTATGTCGGAAGAGATAAAAAGAATATATTTCGAACAGCCGTTAAATCTTGATGTAAAAATCAAAACTTACATAACAAGCGCGAAACGATTCCGCGAAACAACCGACGGCGTAAGCCTGACTTATCTTTTGCGAAATGCCGCGCCCTTGCTGCAAGAGTTGAGCGAAGCTTCGGCTCTTTACCTCAAAGAAGCCGAGTCAAAAACTGCAAAACTCAAAAAATTTGAAGCGTTTATCTGTTTTGCGACGCTCTTTATGCTTCTGCTTGAAGCATTTTTTATATTTCGTCCTGCCAATACCGTTATAGAACGCAAAACTAAAGAGTTAATCGGCGAGAAAAATTATTCAAACGCCGTGATTGATTCCAGCCCTAACGCTATCATCTCCATAGATGAAAATTATCATGTAAAGACTTTCAATCTTCAAGCGGAAAATATTTTGGGTTTCAAAAAAGAGGAGATGCGGGAGTTAGAAAGTTTGCAAAAAATCCTGCCTAAAATTTACCGCTCTATCCACAAAAGAGGACTTCTCTCATTTTTCGCAAAAAACAGGAGGCGGTTAAAAAATAGAAGTTATGAAATGAAACTTTTAAATAAAAAAAACGAGCAGTTTCCATGCCGCATCAATCTTTCCGCCAATGAAGACGGCGTTATCGTGATAAATATAGAAAACATGACGAAAGAGAAGCTGAAAAATGTGCTGCTGCACAAACAGGCAAAATTTGCGGCGCTGGGCGAAATGATAGCAATTATCGCGCATCAATGGCGCCAGCCTCTCTCTGAACTTGGACTTAATAATATGTATCTTAAAAAGAAAATTACGCAAAAAGAGTTAGCTGAGGAGTTGGATAAAAATGAGGAGATTATACGGTTCATGTCAGAGACTATCAGCAATTTCGAAGCCTTTTACAAAAACGCCGAAAATGTCCGCTTCAATCCCAAATCCGCAATAGAACAGGCGCTTACGATTACGGAAAAAATATTGAAACTCAAAGAGATAAAACTTTTTTTGGATATGGAAGAGAGCGCCGAAATTTACGGGCAGCAAAACTCTCTTGCGCAGGTTGTATTGTCTATTATCCAAAACGCCATTGACAAGCACGCTATGAGGCAAAATCCCGACAAATGGATAAAAATAACGCTAAAAAACGAAGAAAAAAAACTTCTTTTACGCATAGACGATAATGCAGGCGGCATACAAATAAAGCCCATAGACGCCATTTTTGAACCGTTTCACACGGGCAAAAAAAGCTCCTCAACGGGGCTTGGACTCTACATGTCAAAACTTATTATTAACGATAAATTCGGCGGAAATTTGAGTGCGGCAAATACAAAAGAGGGCGCAGTGTTTTTTATAAGCCTGCCTATTTGATTTTATAGCCGCCTCTTCCTACGCTCAGTATGGTTTTATAGCCGATTTTTTTGCGGAGTTTAAAAATGATATTTTTCAAAGCCGACGCAGGCGCGGCATCGCAGATATACAAACTCTCCTCTATATACTCTTTGCTTAAAAGTTTCCCTCTGTTTTTCAGCAAAAGCTCAAGCAATTCTATCTCTTTTGCGGTTAATTCGTAAACGGCGCCTTTTTCGTCTGTAAAAACTCTGTTTTGACAATCGTACCGCCCGCTTTCAAGCTCCGCGCATGCACCGTTTTCTTCTAAAAGTTTTGCCGCACAGGAAGAGAGGACTCTTATCAAATCTTTCTCTTGAATCGGCTTCAAAAGATACTCTATAAGCAAAAGTTTGATGGATTTTAATAAATAATCCATATCTGAATATGCCGAAGTTACGACTATCGGAATGGTTTTATTGGTTTTTCTTATCGTCTCTATAAAGTCAAGCCCGTTCATTTTCGGCATTCTTATATCGGTAATGATAATATTCGGACAGCGTTTTTCATATACTTTAAGCCCCTCTTCGCCGTCGCTTGCTTCATATACTTCGCCAACATATAAACTTAGCACTTTTTTGAAGCTTTTTCTCAAACGCTCTTCATCTTCTATCAATAAAACGGAACTTTTTTCAAGGACTTGGCGCTGCTCTTTTGTCATGATTTATCCTTAAATCTATTTTTAGCGACCGAAAAAAGATTGTACCTATTGTAAAATTTAATAATTAAAATCTGTTTAATCTATAAGCTTATCAGCTTAAAAAAAGAGGTTTAGGCAGATTTGTAACAAATTTAACCTTAGGAGGGTTTCATGGGAAAAGGCATAAGGTTTACACTGCTCTTTGCTTTTGCGATTGCGAGTTTATGTGCGCAAAGCAGCGATTTGCAAAAAATCATGAAAGAGCGCGGGCTTAGCGAGCGGGACATTTTGGCGGCGGCAAAAACATATACTCCGAGCGGAATGAAGGATCAATATTACGCATTCAGCTCAGGCGGGCAGTCCGGTCAAGTTATAGTGTATGGCATTCCTTCTATGAGGATTTTGAAATATATCGGCGTATTCACGCCTGAACCTTGGCAGGGATACGGATATGACGAAGAGTCCAAAAAAATACTCGAATATGCAAATATTCGCGGCAAACAGGTAACTTGGGGCGATTCGCACCACCCTAATTTTTCTGAAAAAAACGGCGAATATACAGGCGAGTTTTTGTTTATCAACGATAAGGCAAATCCGCGCGTTGCGGTTATAGACCTTAAAACTTTCGAAACTGTGCAGATAGTGGCAGATCCCGTCTTTAAAAATACTCATGGCGGACCGTTTGTAACGCCCAATACCGAGTATATCCTTGACGCCGCGCAGCTTGCCGCGCCGTTTGAAGACGAGTATGTGCCGATAGAAGCTTATGAGGATAAATTTAGAGGCGGCGTAACGCTGTGGAAATTTGACCGCGCAAAAGGCAGGATAGATGAGAAAAATTCGTTTACTTTGGAGCTTCCGCCTTACATGCAGGATTTGAGCGATGCGGGCAAAGGCATCTCTTACGGCTGGGCTTTTACAAACAGTTTCAACTCCGAAATGTACACGGGCGGCTTGGAGCGCGGACTTCCGCCGTTTGAAGCGGGCATGAGCCGAAATGATGTGGATTTTTTACAGGTATATAATTGGCAGATTTTGGAAAAACTTGCCAAAGACGCTAAAAATTACAAAGTGATAAACGGACATAAAGTCATCACTATTGAAGCGGCTGTGAAAGCAAACGCACTCTTTTTAATACCCGAACCGAAATCGCCTCATGGAGTAGATGTTACGCCTGACGGTAAATTTATCATTATCGGCGGAAAGCTTGACAGTCATGAGTCTGTGTATGATTTTGCAAAAATTAAAAAGCTTATTGACGCAAAAGAGTTTGTCGGCAAAGACTCTTACGGCATTCCGATACTTGATTTGCAAAAGAGCCTTCATGGACAGCTGGAACTTGGCTTGGGACCTCTGCATACGACATTTGACGCTGTGGACGGCATAGCATATACATCTTTGTATGTGGATTCGCAAATCGTCAAATGGAATTACCGCGATATGAAAATATTGGATAGAGTAAATGTGAACTACAACATCGGGCATTTGGATTCCATAGAAGGCAAAAGCGCGAAACCTGTCGGCAAATACGCTATCGCATTGGATAAACTTTCTATTGACAGATTTGCTTCGGTTGGTCCTTTGCATCCGCAAAACCATCAATTGATAGATATAACAAGTCCAAAAATGGAAGTTATTTACGATATGCCGATACCTCTTGGCGAGCCTCATGACATGGTTTCTATCAGCGCGGCAAAAATTAATCCCGTCAAAACTCTGCAAATGGGCACGGATTCAAGAAGCGGCGGCAAACATGAGGGCATGACGCTTGCGGGGCAAGAGAGAATAGAGCGAAACGGCAATCAGGTAAAAGTTTACATGACAGCCATACGAAGCCATTTAAATCCGGAACATATCACGGTAAACAAAGGCGATGAGGTAACGCTTTATATCACCAATTTAGAAAGAGCTGTTGATGAAACGCATGGGTTTGGCATATCAGGACTTAATGTCCATGCTTCCATAGAGCCGGGAAAAACGGTTTCCGTGAAATTTACAGCAGATAAGGAGGGCGTCTATCCGTACTATTGTACAGAGTTTTGTTCTGCGCTACATTTGGAAATGATGGGATATTTGTATGTCAAAGACCCGAATAAAAAATATCCCGACTACAAAGCTGCGGCGATTTCAAAATTAAGCAAAGCCGATTTGGAGAAAGAGTATCAAAAGATAGTTGCTACAAATTCGGCAACAGACGGAGTTATCCAAAGCGTGGTCGGATTTTTGCAGAAAAACGGCTATGAGAAATATCCCACAGTCAAGCAAAATGTAGATGATGCGTTCGTGCAGTACGGCAATATCAAAGATACTAAGGCAAAAGCAGACGCGGCGTACAAAAAAGGCGATATCAATCAAGCGATACTTTGGGAGATGCAGGTTTGGCAGTATATGGTCAAAACCGCCGATGTGGGATTAAGGGCAAAAGCGCTGCTTGAACGGGAGATAGCGGCTCCTATGAATGCGGCGGCGAAAAGAGGCGAGGACGCATTTCATGCAGGCGGCTGCAGCGGCTGCCATGTCGTAGGACAGGTAAGTTCTGGACCTGATTTGACAGGAGTGCTTTTAAGACATGAAAACGGCGAAAAATTTGTGTACGACTTTATCATTTCACCTGAAAAATTCTATGCAAATCCGTATATAGACGCGATGATTAAAGCATTCAATCTAAGAATGCCAAATCAAAACATGAAGCCCCAAGAGGTCAAAGATATTATAGAATATCTAAAATGGATTGACGAAAACGCGGGCATTTGAGTATTTATGCAAAGCGGGAGTGAAGTCCCGCTTTGTTATAATTTAATAAAAAAGGGCTGGCAAAAATGAAAAAATGGCAAGCTTTTACGCTAAGCGCACTGGCGGTTTTGGTTATATTTTTTACTATCCCGATAGTTGGTTTCAAAAGTGCGTCATGCAATATTAAAAACCGCCAAACGGAAAATATCCCGCGCTATTCGTACCTCATCTGGAATCTCTACAGTCCGCTGCAATACAAGTCAAGTTCAACGCCGCCTTCAGCCGCACACTCTTTAGCAAAAATGATAGAGACAAATTCCGAAGTGAGCGCAGCAAGCATACCTGTTTGGAGCGTTTCGCTGGAAGCTCCGAATTATCCAAAAGAGACATTTCCCGACGGTATTCCCGTGCTGTTTCATTTTGACGGATTTAGCGGCGAAGTGGCTGAAATGAATACAATAAACCACTACATCGGCATGTATCCTATGGAACGCGGCGCGCAGCTTGAAATGTCGCTCATGGCGTATATATTTTTATTTACAACTCTTGTGATGATACTTTATCTCTATGTAAAAAGCCGCAAGTCATGGATATTAATGCTCCTGCCCGCGCTTTTGCCTGTGGGATTTTTGGTGGATTTTGCGGCATGGCTTTATTGGTTCGGACACAACATGCAAGAGTGGGGAGCATTTAAAATAAAGCCTTTCATGCCTACGGTATTTGGAGACGGAAAAGTTGCGCAATTTACTACGCACTCGTATCCGTCCATAGGGTTTTATCTGCTGCTGCTTATATCCGCGCTTTGCGTGCTTGCAATTTTTTCAAAGCTAAAAGAGACGCGTTTATGAAATATTTGATACTTTTTATCTTTGCGCTGAGCCTTAATGCAAACCCGCTTCAACAAGCCATAGACAGCGCGCGGGCAGGTTCAAAAATAGAACTTGGCAGAGGCGAATACAGAGGCAATATTATCATCAGCAAGCCTCTTATTATTGAAGGCGCGGAAGATAAAAGCGCGAAAATCATGGGCGATAATAACGGAAGCGTTATTACGATAACAAGTTCAAATGTTATGCTGAAAAATCTCCGCATAAGCGGTTCGGGCAGCGCACATGAGGGATTGGATGCGGCTGTTTTAGTCAAAGACGCAGCTAATGTAGTTTTGGAAAATAACGAAATAACCGACTCGCTTTTCGGCATCAACTTTCAAAAGGTTTCAAATTCCAAAATCATCAGCAATGTTATCACTTCAAAGCAGCTTGATTTGGGCGCGCGCGGGGACGGCATCGTATTTTGGTATTCGCATGAAAATTTAGTGAAAGGCAACAGGCTTTATAAATCGCGCGACATAGTCGCATGGTATTCAAGCAAAAACATTTATGAAAACAATTTTGCTTATGAGGGCAGATACTCTTTGCATTTCATGTACGCGAATGACAATCTCGTGCAAAATAATGTTTTTGAGCGCAACTCTGTGGGGATTTTTTTCATGTATTCGCATGATATAACGGCGCGGAATAATACGATTAAAAACTCTTCGGGCGTTTTCGGCGTCGGTTTGGGGCTGAAAGACAGTTCAAATTTTATCATAGAGGATAACAGCATTATTTACAACGCGCGCGGCATTTTTTTAGACCAGTCGCCCTATATTCAAGGAAGCGTTAATATTTTCCGCCGCAATAATATTCTCTATAACGCAAACGCCGTGCAATTTATGGGAAGCCGCGAAAAGTCGTTTTTTAGCGAAAACAGTTTTAAGGGTAATATGGAGCTTGTCTCAAGCGATATGATAAAAAATGACGCGGCTTTCGTGGAGTGGAGGCGCAACTACTGGGACGGTTATGAAGGATTTGACCGCAACGGAGACGGCGTAGGCGATATACCATATAAGCAATTCGTTTACGCCGACAAACTCTGGTCATACAATGAAAATATAAGATTTTTTTACGGCACGGCAGCGATGGGGCTTTTGAATTTTCTTGCAAAACTTGCGCCGTTTTCACAGCCCGAATTGATGGTTGTAGATAATGAACCTCTTGTAAGGTCTGCGATATGAAAGAGCCGCAAAGAAGAGAGTTTTTGAAAAAAGGTTCTGCATACGCGCTTTTTTTCGGAGCTTTATTTGGCTGCGGCATTTATATATCGCCGAAACTTTATGCAAAAAACAGTTTTTTAAGACCGCCCGGGGCATTGGACGAAAAAGAGTTTTTGGCTACATGCATCAAATGCGGACAGTGCATACAAGTCTGTCCTTACCACTCTATAAACATGTACGACATCACTCATTTAAGCTCCGTAGGAACGCCGTATATAGATGCAGGTAAACGAGGCTGTTATCTTTGCGATTTGTTTCCATGTATTCTTGCATGTCCAACAGGCTCTTTGCGCCACGAAGTCCACAGCGCGGAGGATATTCGCATGGGAGCGGCATATATAAGCGATATAAACGGCTGTTTTGCGTACATGGGCAAAAAGGTGGAAAAAGAGGATTTAAAACCTCTGCAATCCAATCAAAACGAAAGAGAAGCAACAGTATATGAAAATTATAAAAATTATGAGGGCAAAGAGTGTACAATTTGCGCGGATATGTGTCCGTATCCCGATAAAACGAACGCGATAGAAATGGTTTATGAAAATGACAAAGTATTTCCGCAAATCCATTCAAAATGCGCAGGATGCGGCGTTTGCGCCGAACTTTGTCCCGCTTCGGCCATATCCATAACACCGCGTTACGAGGAGGTTTATACATGAGAAGGCTTTTAATTTTAACGGCAGCAGCGTTTTTGCTTGCGGGCTGCAACGATAAAAAAGAGCCGCGCCAAAGCAATGAGGGAAGCATCAAAATAACAGACGGAGCGTTTGAAGTTTCAAAATACAATATCCCCGTAAATTACGACATGAGCGGCAATAAAAAGATAAATCTTTCGCTTGAAGGCGAAGAGAGTGCGCTTACGCGCCAACTCGGCGCAATGGCGTCTGTTAGAAATAATTACGACAAAGTGCAAAAAGAGCTGCTTGCCAAAAGGCTTGGCAAAAACTACTTTTTGAAATGCTCCGCCTGTCATGATGATTACGCAAACGGCGTTATCGGACCGTCTCTTTTGACAAAAAGTTCAGATGAAATATTTGACATGATAGAAGCTTACAAAACAAGCTCAAAAAACAATGTTTTGATGCAGTATCTCGTTTCGCAAATGAACAAAAGCGAAATCCGCGCTTTAGCCGATGAGATAGCCGCTTTCAACAAAGAGGTAAGGGAGGGTAAAAATGCGTCGAATTAAAAAAGCGGTAAAAATTTTCGGGCTTTTTCTGTGCGGTTTTATTGTTTTTTGTATGTTTTATCTGGCATTTGCGCGCGAAAGCTGCGAAATAACCGTATCGTCAGCGGTTTTGAAAGAGCAAAATACGCCTGCTTTGCAGCCTAAAAGCGAAGAGGAGAAAAAACTTGGCGAACTTCAAAGCAGCGCGGCGCAAAGCAGGAGCGCAAGCAAACTTTACACCTCTACATGTTCGGCATGCCATGGTAAAAACGGCGAAGGAAGATTTGACGATAAAGGCGAGGTTATTTTCCCGGCAATAGCCAAAAAACCGCCCGAATTTATCATAAAAAGAGTACATGATTATAAAAGCGGCAAAATCCCCAATCCTCTGATGGCGGCTCTTTTAAAAAATATAAAAGATGAAGATTTGAAGGCTCTATCTGATGAAATATCAAAATTTTAAGTTAAATGCATGAATAAGTATAAAACGAGCGCGCTGATAGAAAAAACGCCGTTTTTTGACACTTTCATATCAGTAAATAAAGAGGGCAAAAAAAGACTCGGCATTAGATTTTATCGGTGGCTTAGCATATTTTGCATAAATTTTTCGTTTTTTCTCTCGTACAATCTTGATTTTCAGGCGCTGGAAGGAACGCTCAGCGGTTCGAGATTTTTCGGATTCCACTTGATAGACCCTTTTATTTCTATGCAAATGTTTTTGGCTCACTACAATTTGCATATCAATCTTATAATCGGTACAGTTACGATTTTAGCGTTTTATTTTGCAGTCGGCGGAAGAGTTTTTTGTTCATGGGTTTGTCCGTATAATATTTTAGGAGAAATAAGCGAAAAACTGCATAAGTCGTTAGTCAAAAAAAAGATTATCAAATCATATGAGCTTAATTATAAAATCAAATATGTTTTTTGGGCGTTTTTTCTTTTTTTGGCTTATTTTGCCGGTTATTTGGTATTTGAGATAATAAATCCTGTCGGCATTTTAAGCCGAGCGATAGTGTACGGCTGGAGTTTTGCGATGTTTATTGTCGCGCTCTTATTTTTCATTGAACTCTTTTTTGCTCAAAGATTTTGGTGCAGATATGTCTGCCCTTTGGGTACAACCTACGGTTTTCTGGGCTGGATAAGCGCTACAAAGATAAAATGGAACGACAAATGCGACCATTGCGGCGTATGTTCCAAAGTGTGCCTTGTGCCGCATGTGCTGGACAAAGTCAAAAATACCGATAAAAAAGAGGCTGTGATAATAAACGGCGACTGCACGCTGTGCGGAAGATGTATAGAAGTGTGCCATAAAGACGCGCTCGGGTTTGATACAAAATTAAAGAAATTAATATGATAGAGATTGATGGTTTAAGTAAAAAATTTGGACAGCGTTTCATTTTGCAGGATATAAATCTCTCTTTCAAGCAAGATGAGAGCATTATCGTCATGGGGCAAAATGGTGCTGGAAAAACAACTCTGATTCGTTCTGTTTTGGGCGAACAGATACCGACATTCGGTTCTGTGCGCATCGCAGGCATTGATCCTTTTAAGGATAGAAGCGCCGCGCTTAGGCATACGGGTTTTGTGCCGCAAATGCCGCCGCCGATAAAACTCAGCGCGAAAGAGTTGATACGCTACGCCGTTGTTTCAAGCGGCGCAAGAGAGGCGCGGATTATCTCTATATGCGAAGAGTTGGAATTGGATATAAAAGAGCATTTCAAAAAACTTTTTTTTAAACTCTCGGGAGGAATGAAACAGAAACTTTTGATAGCTATAGCAATAGCCAGAGAGCCTGATATTTTGATATTTGACGAACCTGCGGCAAATCTTGACGCAAAAGGAAGAGAGCGTTTTTACG
The DNA here is from genome assembly GCA_031276075.1 of Campylobacteraceae bacterium. Lineage (GTDB taxonomy): Bacteria > Campylobacterota > Campylobacteria > Campylobacterales > Campylobacteraceae > JAIRKW01. The sequence goes on along the minus strand of JAISNU010000062.1, from coordinate 2,270 downwards.
ACCTCTTACAACCGCTGCAAAAAAAGCGGCTTTTGATTTTTATAAGCCATAGAATAGATGAGATAAAATCGCTCCTAACAAGAAAAATAGAGATGGATTTAGGAAAGGTGGTAAATGATGAAAAACTTGTTTAAATTGTTGGCAGTGTGCCTGCTTTTTGTCGGATGCGACAGCAAAATAGACATGAGCCCCAAAGAGATTAAAATAGACCGCGATGTCTGCGCGCATTGCAAAATGGTCATCTCTTCGGCAAATTACGCCGCACAGATAGTTACAAAAGAGGGCAGGCACTACTTTTTTGACGATATAGGCTGCGCGGTTGCATGGCTTCATTTAAAAGATAAAGAGACGCAGGAGAACTCTTTTATATATGCGGCTGACTTTCAAACCGCAGAGTGGATAGACGCGCGGAAAGCTTACTACACAAGCGGCGCAAATTCCCCCATGCATTACGGTTTTGCGGCACATAAAGAAGCTTTGGAAGGCGTGGAAAATTTTGATTTTACACATGTGAAAAAAGTTATTTTGGAAAGAGACAATGAACCAAACCCTATGGCTCATCATATGCACTGATTTGCGCGAATCTTTCCGCTCAAAGTGGTTTTGGTTTTACAGCCTTGTTTTCTGCTCGCTCATGGCAATTTTTTTTGCTTCGGGCATTACAGAGTCAAGAGTGCAGGGATTTAGCGGACTTGGACGGCTGCTGCTGCTTTTTATACAGACATGCATTGTCATACTTCCGATATTTATCCTCATTACTACCGTACGCACAATTGTTTCAGACCGCGACAATAATGTGCTTGAATACCTGCTCTCTTTTCCCGTATCTTTGAAAAGTTACTATTTCGGACGCTTTATCGGAAGATTTATCGCGGTTGTAATTCCTATCGCGCTTTCTCTTGTTTTGGCGCTTGTATTCGGCGCTGCAAGCGGCGCGGACACGCCTTGGCTGATTTTTATATATTATACGCTTTTGATGATTTCGCTGATTATAAACTTTTTGGGATTTAGTTTTTTTATCTCCTCATGCGCAAAAACTCAAGAAAGCGCGCTTGGTATCGCATTTTTTGTATGGCTTTTTCTGTTGGCGTTTATAGATATTTTGCTTATAGGCGCATTAAGCGCAGGTATCAAAGAGCCAAATATCGTCTTTTCGATAGCGATGGCAAATCCCCTGCAAGTATTCAGGATAGGAGCCATTTTGCTTTTTGACCCTGAACTAACAGTTATGGGAGTTACGGCGTATTTTATACTGGATAGTTTCGGCAAAACATTTTTCGCATTTTACGCGCTTTTATATCCTGCCCTGCTCGGATGCATTTTCGCATTGCTGGGGTTTGCCGTATTTAAGAAAAAAGATTTGGTTTGAGCTTTACGATTTTGTGTAGTATTTTTGTTGATGTCTGAATGCTCATAAAGCTCTTTGAAGCTTTAATTTTAAAAGTATTGTTGCGTTTTAAATTTAGGTGCGCGGATTGCTGCCTGCGCTGTTTTTTTGCAAACATTTTTAGGAGTTGCAAAATGGAAATTTTAGTTGTTGAGGGCAGATTAGACACGCCCGAAATTATTAAAATTTTAGAGCCTGCTTTCATAATGTCAAACCGCAAAAATTATGCGGCTAAAACAGCCTCACAATGCCGTATTTATCGCTATTTTATAAAATTTTCCATGTTTTTTGAAATACTAAGCCAAGATTTGGAATATTCCTCTTAGTTACACATAAACCGAAACAAGCGTTGTATTTAAATAATGCAGATTTAAACTCTGCTTCCGACAACCTTTGATACATGAACCAAAACAAGCGTTGTATTTAAATTGGGGATTGAGCTGATTTGGAAGAGTGAATTTATGAACATAAACCGATACAAGCGTTGTATTTCCCTCGTCATTTTTACACCTTTTTTTGTTATTGCAGAAGCCGTTCCATTTCGTCATTGCGAAGCCGCTTGGCGGCGAAGCAATCCACATCAAAGAAACACACATTTTGTCATTACAAGAGTGCAGTAACTCCCCTCCCTCTGTCATTGCGAGGAAGGAGTGTAACGACTGACGAAGCAATCCAGATACGCAAAGCGTTATAAAAAATTGCGATTAAAAAATATGAAATAAGTTAAATTTGGAATTGATAATTTTATTTTTGGTATTTTGAATTTTTCTGTGATTATTCCATTGGTTTTTATTTTTCTGGATTGGCTCGCAACGACGGAAAAGGTTGTGTCATTGCTATACATGGGAGGGAGTATCCGTCAGCCGACTGCTTTTTGGCAACG
>JAISNU010000060.1 GCA_031276075.1 Campylobacteraceae bacterium | reverse complement strand
CACTTCAAAGCTTTCATCAGGCTTCATCTCTATTATCTCCCATGGCAAGCCTTGTTTATTAAGTTCTTCCATAAAAGGTTTAGCATTAAAGTTTTCCATATTCAAAACGCCTTTACCGCTCCACCTCTCTTCCATGACAAGTTTAGCTCCTATCATAGCAGGAACGCCTGTTGTATAACTTACCGCTTGGGCTAATGTCTCTTTATAGCACTCTTCATGGTCGCAGACATTGTAGATATAAACTTTTCTTGGCTTAGCGTCTTTTACGCCGCTTATCACGCAGCCTATGTTTGTTTTGCCTTTTGTTCTGGCTCCCAAACTCGCAGGGTCAGGCAAAAGCGTTTTCAAAAACTGTATCGGCACTATCTTCATTCCGTTGTGTTCAACTTCGCTAATACCCAGCATGCCGACATTTTCCAAGCACTTCATGTGCGTAAGATAGCTCTGCCCGAATGTCATGAAAAATCGTATCCGTTTCAAGCCTTTTATGTTTTTTACTAAAGATTCAAGCTCTTCGTGATATAAAAGATAGCTGTCTTTTGCGCCGACTTTGGGATAATCCCACACCATTTTTATCGCCATAGGCTCTGTTTCTATCCATTCGCCCTTTTCCCAATATCTGCCCTTTGAGCTGACTTCTCTTAAATTTATCTCGGGATTGAAGTTTGTAGCAAAAGGGTAACCGTGGTCGCCCGCGTTGCAGTCAAGTATATCTATCTCGTTTATCTCGTCAAAAAGATTTTGCTGTGCATACGCGCAGTAAACATTCGTAACGCCTGGATCAAATCCGCTGCCCAAAAGTCCCAAAATACCCGTCTTTTTAAATTCCGCATCTTTTGCCCATTGAAGTTTGTATTCAAATTTCGCAACATCGGGATGCTCGTAATTTGCCGTGTCTATATAATTTACTTTTGTCTTTATGCAGGCGTCCATAATAGTCAAATCCTGATAAGGCAAAGCAAGATTTAAAACGATATCGGGTTTGACTTTATTTATCAAAGCCGCAAGCTCTTCTACGCTGTCGGCATCAACTTTTTCTGTCCCAATCTCTACATTTTGTCTATTTTTTATATCTTTTGCAATCTCATCACACTTGGATTTAGTACGGCTCGCCAAAACGATTTTTTTAAAAACATCAGAGTTTAACGCGCATTTTGTAGTGGCTACGCGGCTCACTCCTCCCGCTCCGATTATCAAAATAGTTCCATTCATTTTTTATCCTTGATTAAAGTTTTAAGCAAAATCAACGCAAGTTTTAAAGCGCGCGAACGGTGCGAAAACTGCTCCTTGACGCTCTCTTCAAGCTCGCCCAAAGTCTTGTCAAATCCTTTCGGAATAAACATCGGATCATACCCAAAACCGTTACTGCCCTTAGGGTCGGTAACTGCTTCGCCGTACATCCACCCATGCACGCTAAAATCGCCCCTATTGGTCGAGATAGCGATAGCTGCCGTGTAAAATGCATCCGTTCTTTCCACGCCCGCCTCTTTTAATTTTTCTACTAAAAGTTCCAGATTTTTTTGCGCATTTGCATCTTTGCCCGCAAACCGCGCGCTGTAGATTCCGGGTATTCCGCCCAAAAGCGGCACGCTTATACCGCTATCATCAGATAAAACGACAGCGTTTTTATCGTTTAACCTGTCAAAAACGGCGCGCGATTTGATAATAGCGTTCTCTTTAAAGCTTTTGCCGTACTCTTCTATCTCAAAAGGCTCTATAACTTCGCTGTACGAAAGCACTTTATAATCTTTCAAATATGCTTTAAATTCGGCGATTTTCCCGCTGTTTGAACTGGCTAAAATTATCCTCATGCATGCTCCAAAACCAAAAAAGTGATTTTAACAATTTTTTGCTTTAAAAAGATAACATATCCATATTTTTAGCAAAAATGACTATAATTGTCCTATTTAAAAGGACTATTTTGATGTTTAAGACGATTTTTCCCATAAGTATAATTATTGCGCTGCGGTTTTTAGGGCTTTTTATCGTCTTGCCCGTACTTTCGTTATACGCGCTTGAATTAGACGGCGCAAATGAGATTTTGGCAGGCGCGTCTCTTGGCGTATATGCGGTATCTCAAATGATTATGCAGGTACCGCTGGGAGTCATGTCCGATAAAATCGGAAGAAAAGAGGCGCTTTTCACAGGAACTGTCGTATTTATGGCAGGCTCTTTGATATGCGCTTACGCTGACTCCATATATCTGCTTTTTATCGGGAGGTTTATACAGGGCATGGGAGCTGTGGGAGCTGTGGGGATCGCGCTTATCAGCGACCTTATCAAAGAAGAGGCGCGCGCAAAAGCTATGGCTTTTATGGGTATGATTATCGCTTTAAGTTTCGCGCTTTCCATGACTTTAGGTCCTGTCATAGGCGGATACTTCGGCGTGGATAAACTTTTTTTATTAACGGCGGTTTTGGCGTTTTTATCGCTTTTTTTACTTTTTGCCGTAAAAAATCCGCCAAAAATAAAAAGCGCGCAGGCGGAGAAAATCAACTATATAAATCTTTTAAAAGATGAAAATCTATACCGCATGAATATCACCAATTTTTTGCAAAAAACGCTTATGACAATGGCGTTTATGAGTATTCCTATTGTTATGACGGAGCAGTTTTTGTGGGACAAAAAAGAGCTTTGGACAGTCTATTTTACGGCTATGATTTTTGGAATGTTTGCCATGATACCCTCTGTCGTCATCGGCGAAAAGATGAAAAAAAGCAAAGAGATGCTTTTGGTCGGGATAGCGTTTTTTGCAGCTTCTTACGCGCTCATGGGGTATGCAAAAAACGAGCTTTTTTTCATTGCTGGGGCGGTTTTGTTTTTTACGGGCTTCAATATCCATGAACCCTTAATGCAGTCTTTGACAAGCCGATACGCAAAAGTCAAAAACCGCGGCGCAACGCTTGGCATTTTCAACGCTTTCGGATATTTCGGCACATTTTGCGGCGGCGTGGTCGGAGGAGTTTTACTGAAACATTGCGGTATGGCGCAGATATTTTGGATAGTATTTTTTACATGTATAGTTTGGTTTATTTTTATATTGACGCTGAAAAATCCCTCATTTTTGCAAAATATTTACATTCCGATTTCGCAAACCGCGCAAAATTATGAAAATTATCTACAAACCGCCGAAGGAGTCAGAGAGTGGTATATCATGGGCGACACGCTGGTCGTGAAGTTTGACGCGCAAAAAATAAATATGCAGGATATTTCGCAAAACTTAAATATTAATACTTAATACCGCATTGAAATCAGCACAGTTATTTAAATTTCTATTAACATTGCTCATCATATCATAAAATTCCACATGCAAACAAAGTAATAATTTCATTGCTGCAAGCTCTTCGTCGTTTCTGCGTTAAATTCCGCGCAACTGCTGTTTCAGTTATTTCTACACTTCTCTATTATTATGAGTTCAGTTATGCAAATCTCTCTGTCATTGCGAGGAGTACGAAGCACAACGAAACAATCTATACGCGAAGCGTTAAAAACATTGACATACGACAATCAAAAAATATGAAATAACTTAAACTTGAAGTTGATAGTTTAGATTTTGGGATATGGTCTTCTCATGTGTATTTTTTTATTTCTGGATTGCTTCCTGCTTCGCAAGCTCGCAGTCGCAATGACGGAAAAAATTGTCATTTCAAATTTCCTCCTCCGTCATTGCGAGGAGTGCGAAGCACAACGAAGCAATCTAAAAATAACATAAACAGTCCAAATATGCAAATAAAAAAATGGCATCATTGTTATTAATGGCACTATTTTTTGTCAGTAAAGTACGAATTGTCGCCGATAATGAAGTGATGGTTTCCCTTATGGATTGCTTTGTCAGTCGTTACGCTCCCTCCTCGCAATGACAGAAAGAATGGACATAATAGAAAAAAGGGTGTGGATTGCTGCAAAAGACGCAAGCCGCTTTTGAAAATCTCACTAATGCGCTTCGCTTGTTGTTAGTCCATGGGAATGGCGGAGCGGGAATGCAGACATAACAAAAAAACGATAAGCAATCAACGCAATCGTCATATCATGGCAAAAAACACAAACGGAAAAATCGTACAAGTAGATTATGGTAGCATGGCAAAAAAACACAGCAACGAGAAAAACGCAAAAATTATAGCAATAGCGCCTATCGCGTAAACGCTGGTTTTCCGTACATTGCAAGAGACAGCAGTGCAAAAAAATTGTAAAAATTCTGACAGATGCAGACAAAACCGCTTTTGGCTTTTTATTTCACCGCGCCTGAGTCATAAATTATGCGTCCCCAATGATACATTTGTCCCGGTTTTACTACATGGGGAAGAGGATTTTGCGGCGGACTTGCCTCTATCGCCTCTTTATAAGCGTCTATTGCTAACTGTGTGCAATAAAAACTATTTGGCGTATCCAAGCCTATCAATCCCGTATAGTTATAATTAAGCCCGATTTTATCTCTTGCTTTACTGACTGCGGCAGCCCTTGTCTGCTCATTTGCCCATATCGGCGCTATTACCATCACTCTTTGCGATTTTGCTAAAAAATCTTTCAACGCCGTAGTATGCACGCCGCTTCCGTCAGCTTCTATCGCCTCATCGGTGTTGGCATCATAAATAGCGGCGTGAGATAAAGGCATATTGGTAGCTCCCGCTATGAAATTATCGCTCTCATGAATACCTCTTATGACTAACCAATCGCCATGAGTAAGCACATTTTTAAGCTCTTTATAACTATCGCTTAAAGTTTGATTTGCATCAACGCCGACTTTCACCGCACAGCCCGAAAACAATACCAAAACAGAACACAATAAAATAAAATCGGAAATTTTTCTCATGTTTTTATAACTCCTTTCTCCAATAGAACATTTTAGGTTCCGTCTCTTTAAAATCCATACTTTTATATAGATTTTGCGCTATTTTGTTATCTTCTCTTACTTCCAAAGTTATGCGCGCACAGCCGCGTTTTTTCGCCTCATCAATGAGCGCGCTCATGAGTTTGCGTCCTGTTCCGCCGCCTCTATATTCTTTTAAAACAACAATATCATGTATATTTATCATGGGCTTTGCACTGAATGTAGCGATATTTTCAAATGCTATCAAGAGCCCCGCAAATTCACTTTCGCTTTTAGCCAATAAAACTATAGCCTTATTATGAGCGCAAAGCTTTTTTATCAAAGAGTTTTGCGCTTCTTTACTCAAAGCTTTTCCGCCTCCCATTTCATCGGCTATATACGCATTTAAAAGCAGTTTTACCGCATCCGTATGTTTTTGGTTTTCATAGTCGCACTCTATTATATCTATCATAGTCCGCCAAAAAATCTATATTTTATTGGGCGTATTATAGCAAAAACATTTTGACGCTCAAATATCTACAAACATTAAAGCAGTAAACACGGAGAGTTTTAATGTGTAATTGTAACAGCTTAGGTTCAAACGTCTATGCAAATTAATAAAACTTCAAAGTTATTTATAGTAAAATCGCGTCCTATTCTGTCATTTTTCAGAATAAATCCTTACTCTTTTTTAAGAGTTTAAAATCCACAAGGAGAATATATGCGACATTATGAACTGCTGTTTGTCCTGCGTCCGACATTGACGGAAGAGGAGACAAAAGCTAAAGTTGACTTCATCAAAGAAGTTTTAGAAAAAAACGGCGCGAAAGTAGCCGCAAAACTTAACATGGGCACAAGAAAACTTGCCTACGCTGTGCAAAAATTCAAGCGCGGACATTATACTGTGTTCTATTTTCAAGCTCCTGCAGCCACTATAGGCGAAGTTGAGAGAATTATCCGTATTAATGAAGAGATTATCAAGTTTTTAACTGTAAAATTTGAAAATAAATCAGAGATTGCCTATTGGGGAAAAAGCGTTGCTAAAACTATCGGCAAAGCCGAAAAAGAGGCTAAATCAGAAAATGATACTAAGATAGAAGAAGTATCCGAAGAGGCGTAAATCGTCATCAAAATTTAAGGATTTCGTATGTTTAACCGCGTAATTTTAGTCGGAAATCTAACCCGCGACATTGAGCTTCGCTATACTCCGAGCGGAATGGCTATCTGCACGACAGGTATCGCCACAAATCACCGCTTTAAGAAGCAGGACGGAAGTCAAAGCGAAGAGGTTATGTTTATAGATATCACGCTTTTTGGCAGAAACGCCGAGATAGCAAATCAATACCTTAGAAAAGGAAGTAAAGTGCTTATTGAAGGGCGGTTGAAGCTTGATACATGGACAGACCAGAACGGACAAAAACGCTCTAAACACACCATAACAGCGGATAGTTTAAAGATGATGGATCAAAAAGGTCAAGATAGAAATGACGGCGGTAATTTTGACGAAGAGTATCGTAACTCTGCGCCAAGTACGACGCAAAATACGCCTAAACAGAACATTCCCGAAATCGATATAAATGAAGACGAGATACCGTTTTAACTAAAAATTTAAGGAAAAACAATGGCTGAAAAAAGAAAATATTCACGCAAATACTGCAAATACTGCGAACAAAAAGTTGAGTTTATAGACTACAAGGATACCAAATTACTGAAACACTCGCTTTCCGAGCGTTATAAAATCATGCCCCGCCGCTTGACGGGTAACTGCAAAAAACATCAAGAGATGATAGAAGTTGCGATTAAACGCGCAAGACATACTGCGCTTATCCCATATATCATTGATACGAAAAATATAGTCTCAAATCCGTTTGAACTGCTATAAACCAAAACGCGGCTCATTTTAGTTTTCATAAATGCGCCCGATTATTTTATTTGAACTTTTATAGCCAAGCGCGCGATATTCGCGCGCCGCTTTTTTATAATTATGATATTCTTGATTTCGCCTGCTTTTTTGTATTTTTTGCAAGTTTTATATATTGCGTTATTGCTTATTTCTTTCCGTCATTGCGAGCCGCTTGCGGCGAAGCAATCCAAATCGTAGCCTTTTACATTCTGCAAATAGACATGCGCCCATTCCGTCATTGCGAGGAAGGAGTGTAGCGACTGACGAAGCAATCCAAAAATAACATGAAACAATTCGGATATATAAAATAGAAAAAATAACTTTGTGTATTATTAATAACATTTTTTGATTGTTGAAAGTATGGATTGCTTCGCTTCGCTCGCAATGACGGAATTTGTTACTTTTATGCACAAATATGAACAATAATTCTCTCCGTTGTTGCGAGGCGTACGAAGCAAAAAACGAGGTAATTTTACCCATCTTCCGTCATTGCGACTGTAACGACTGACGAAGCAATCCAAATCATAATCTTTCTACATTCCTCGTATAAATAGACATGCACCCATTCCTTCATTGCGACTGTAACGACTGACGAAGCAATCCAGAAAATAACACAAAATCATTCAAGTATATGAACAAAAAGGGTAATTTTATTTTAATGGCAATCTTTTTGTTATTGTTAAAGTATGGATTGCCGCGCCGCAAGCGGCTCGCAATGACAACTTTTCTTCGTCATTGCGACTGTAACAACTGACAAAGCAATCCAAAATTTACAGTAATAAAAAGCAGCATCATTAATAATATAATGAAATAGCCATTTTACTTACATGTTCGGATTGTTTTATAATTTTCTGGATTACTTCGTCATACTTCGCACTCCTCGCAATGACAAAGAGAAACACAAAATGATGGAAAGTATTGTTTCACAATAATGGTGAGGGCGGGATATAGAAAAGGGTACATGGTGGAATGTATGGATTGCTGCGCCGTTTTCAAGGAAACATTTTGCTTTGCAAAATCGCTCGCTTGTTTTCAACGGCTCGCAATGACGGAAAAAGGTATAACAAAAAGGAGCGGAGAAAGATTGTCATACGGCTCTACACTCCTCGCAATGACAAAATTTTGCAGAAAAAAAGCAGATTTCAGACTTAGCCGCATGAGCGGCTAAAATCTAATAAAGCCCGAACTTTCCGTCCGTTCTTTTGTAAATGACGCGCATTTTGGCATCTATGTCGTTAAATACATAAAATTGCAAACCCGTATCTTTAAGTTTTTGCAGCGCCTCTTCAATTTCAAGCGGTTTGTACAACTCAAGCTCCATAGGCACTATCTCGTCTGTGCCGTCTATGACAGTATTTCCCGTTTCGTCATTTTTGCCTTTGCCTTTTTGGGTAGTTATCCTGTCATGAGTGCGGCGAAACACTTTTTTGGCGCGTTCTATGGCAAGGTCTATAGCCGCGTACAAATCCTTGTCTTTTTGGCGTATGACAGTAGTTTCCTGTTTTGCCAGATTGATCACAAATTCAACGCTGAAACCTTTCTTGCCGTTCTTTTCGTCCGCGCTTACGATAACTCTCGCAGAGATGATGTCAAGGTTGTATTTGCCAAGCGTATCGACCGCGTCTTCAATATAGTTTTTGATAGCGTCTGTCAATTCAAGCTGTCTGCCTGAAATACTTAGATTCATGTTAATCCTCCGTATAAAATATAACGCGGATTATAACATACGAAACCTTACTCACGGTTTTTGAAGCGTGCGTCTGTGTATGCGTACGGGTTCTCTGTCAGTAAGCGTGGACTGGACAATAGTATCTATCAAAACAGTGGCGTTTGAATCAGCTGTGGATATAGCGTTTGCACCGTTCAATACCCTGCAGCCCGCAGCAGGCAAACCGTTCCCTATATACGACATTGTCATATTAACATTAAAAAGCCCGCTATTATGTACTATATTTATACCATTAATGCAATTGCTAGCGCTGATATTGTGAGCTGATATCGCCAAAAGTGCGTACTCTGTAGCGCTTATCGCCAAGAGTTCAGCCTGCGCTCTAAGATAAACATCGCCTGTCTGCCTGCTTGTCTGCGTAGAAAAACTAAGAGCTAAAGCGCCGATAGTCGCCACTAAAACGATAAACGCTATAGCCATGATAAGTCCTATTCCCTTTCTCATAGCACGACCTCCTCTTTACAAGTAACGATAAAATCCCCCGCTCCGCTTTTATTGCCGTCATGCAGGCAAAGTTTAAGGCGAATCGTAGAACCTGTCTGACGCACTCTAAAAAGATTTACATTGTCTGCCAATAAAGACACATTGCCGCTTGTTTTATATCTTTCTCCTGCCCATGGTTGAAAATTATAGTGCAGGTTTAATTTAAAATCCTTATCAATGCCATCTGTTACTATCGCATAAGCCGTATGCGCGAGATAATACTGTTCATAAATGGCTTCTGTAATATTACTGCCGATGCCAACAAGTGTAATGTCAAAAATATTATCTCCGTCATTCGTTACAGGTATAATATAATTAGGATCTGCCCTGCCGCCGCCTTTTTCCCAGTTATATGCTTCAACTATATTCAAGCCCAAAGCAGGAGCGTCTCTAAATATCAGCGCAGCTTCTTTATTTGTGGTTAAATCAATATCGCCATTTGTAAGTGTGCTTATGATATCTTTTGCAAAAGTAAGATTGCTGCCCGGAGTTGAGAGACTTTGCCCTGTACTGCTGGTATCACCGCTATCCAAATCTACAAAACCGCTCCATCCCGGATTGCCTCCTGCATTTAGCAGCGCTTCGTTGCTGTACCCTATCCACTCTATCACATCATAAGTGTCGCCGACACGCGAGTCAGATAGCTGCAAAGGATTATTAGTATCGACTGCTGCTCCACTTTGATACGCAATAGCCGTATCTTTTATGCGGTATTGAAGTCTTTTGGCTATCTGCTGCAGCGTAATATCGCTCTGGCTTTGCAGATAATTTATCGTTCTTGCCTGAATATAATTTTTATACATGGTCGCGATGATATCAGCGCCGATAGCGCCGATAATACCAAATATCACGATAACCAATATCAATTCTACCATTGTAAATGCTCTTTTTTTCATCACCAATCCCCTAACCCTTTTCTTAACATATCATATTCTCCTATATTTGCCGAATATGCTCTAAGCGTTACATTTACATCAGTATCTCCGGTAACATCTACAACATTAACGGTTATCATTTTAATATTCGTTATGTTCCCTGCGCCTCCTGTGTTAAATTCAAAATCCAATGTTTGATTTGAGTAGTTGGAGCTGTCTGAAACATAAGCTATACTTGATGTAAGTTCGAGCTGAAACATATAATCCATATCCGCAGCCGCAGTATTTAAAATCTGCGTTTGACCACCAAAATCATTTATGCTTGCGGGATTTGCAGGCGCAGGCGAAGTAATAACGGCAGGATAAATAGAATCTACCGACAATCTTCTTCTGCCAATTCCATCTATATTTCCAGCGCGCAGATTGGTCCCTATTACTCTGTTAAATTCATCATCGGCGGCATGAGTACTGTTTGTTGTTTCAAGTATCATAGCTCTATCCCCAAAATATATCGTATTTGTGTCCCATGAATATGAAAGAATCGTTCCAATATATGTCTTCGCCGCCAAGATAGCCTCCTGCTGTGTTGCAAGCGCTATATTTTTGCCTGTTTGCATCATTATCAGAGGAAAACTAAGCGATACTATGCCTATAATAACTATCGTGATTACAAGTTCAATCAGCGTAAATGCTTTTTTTTTCATTACCAACTCATCCTTGATTTTGTTTTATTGCCGGGATCTACATCCAATACAACTCCCTCCTTACCTAAAGGAGCAGTTACATTACCCAAAGGAGCAGTTACATTGGTGCTTCCTCTGCCTGCCCATCCGCCGGAATTGCCGATAAATTTCACTGTAAATTCTATATGATTCGCGCTTGGATTGTATATATTATATATCAGCCAATCGCTCGGCACTGCATGGATAGTATCCTGATAAGGTGTATAGTTTGCGTTGTTTTCAATCGTTACGCTGCCTGTACCGCTGTCAGGAGATATGGACGAAGTAATGTTTGAAGAACCTCGGGGGGTATAATTTGTCGTATTTCCGTAACTTGTACCAGAATGCCAATTATTGGAAAACCACTTGCTGTCTTTTGTATCTACTTCGCTAATACTCGTACCATACATTGACGGGTCGCATAATGATAACGGATAGCAGTACAGTTCATATTCCACAGGGGCTGTTATCGGACTTACATCTTCTTGATCGTCTATAAATACTCTTCCATACAAAAATGTGATATTATCGCCTGTAACCGTAGCATTGGTCAAATATGTATCTCCGTCATTTATAGCGTTGTCTGCAACATTGACAGCCTCAGTTATATTACTTATTGTGAAAGGATTTTCGGCTGCATTTACTTGACGCCCAAAATTGAAGCCGAATTTTATATCATTTATTATGCCGTTTGTAAAGTTCCCTTCTTTTATATCAAATATTCCTGTACCATCCTTACCTACATTGTTGTTACCTGATTCTATAGAAGCTTTAAGAGGGGGGTCGTTTTCCTCAAAAAATACAGCTTTTTCTTGAGGATTGCCTGTTCTTCCGGTAATATACCAATCATCAAAACCTGTATTTTGAATATCAAAGGTATAAGTAACATTTTTCGCAAAGCAGTTTTGGTGATAATTTGTGGCTGCAATGCCGCCTTCAATCCTTGCAGTAAGATTAGTAGTTACCTCTGCTGTCATATTAGTGTTATTGGACAGATAGGTAAAGTTTCCGCCATTTGCGTTAGTTACCTTTACTATCGCTCTAAAATCTTTAGGCACAAACCTCATGCTGACATTATCGCTTGCTATATCGCAGCCGATTCTA
>JAISNU010000055.1 GCA_031276075.1 Campylobacteraceae bacterium | reverse complement strand
TTTTTTTGTTCATATGCAATGGCTATCCTTTTGTATCGGGAATATTTTTAACTATTTGTAGTCTCCCCCCCCCCCCCCCCACAACCTTTTCGCATATTCCTGACATTCGTAGCTATCCGTGCAAAGTACAATCTTTTTATCTAATTTATCATTGATTTGAGTAAAAAACTTTTTATAATCCGTTTTATAGTCGCTGTTTCTTACATGTACCGCATCATACTCTCCAAGAGGTTTTATGATATTTACAATATGCTTTTTTACCTCTTCTTTAAGTAAAAGCCATTCAAATACAAATATAGACTCGTCTCCTCCCCCGTCTTTTTCGTAAACTAAAATTTGATCATTATAATCTTTTGAAAAATCAAATACAGTTTGCGTATCAAATGGAATGTTGGCGATAATTTTTAATTTTTCACAGTCAGATTTACTAACATTTGTTATTGACAACAGATGCGAAGTATTTAAAAATATTTTCTCTGCTTCGTTTTCAGATACATTGAAGTACTTATCAAAGCCATCCAAAAATCCTGAACGATTAGTGTCTATATACAAGTTTCTATCATATGTTTTTGCATATTTATAACATTTGTTAATTACTACAAGTATATCGTTAAATCCACCATGCGGTCTGCAAATGAGTATTTTTTTATCCAAAGTTGTTACGGAGAGTTTTTTATAACAATATTTAACATGGGCTTTAAAAAGTTTGTTTCTAAAATTTTTTCGTTTTGATTTAATCAATACAAATGCACTTAAAAATCTAATAAAAAAAGAGATACATTTGTCATATATTATGATATAAATTCTACGCAAAGCTGCTCCTTGAAAAAATGCGTCATTTTACTGCATATTGACTTAATTTCTGAATTTTATCCTGATTTTATCCGTTAAAAGAGTTTTGTCAAGCTTTTTGGGATTTGCGTTTAAATTACCGAGCGAATTTTCATCATGCAGATAATTTTGAAGATAATAGATGCCTTTATAGCCGTTTTCAAGTAAAATATCAGCCATTTCATTTATCGCTTTTTCATTTAAAAGATCTGCATGAACGGTGGTACGCACTTCAAAAGGCACGCTGTTTAAGCATAAAATTTGCAGCGAATGGATAAAAGAGTCATAAAAATTTGAATGCGTAATGTTTTTAAAAAGAGATTTTGCAGCTTTAAAATCCAGCGAAACAAAGTCAATAAGGCTCTTTTTTAAAAGACTGTCCAAAACTTGCGGGCTGCTGCCGTTTGTGTCTATTTTGATTTTAAATCCAAGCTCTTTTATTTTGTAGCAAAGTTCCGTAAGTTTAGGATACAAAGTACATTCGCCGCCGCTTAAAACTACGCCTTCCAACCGCCCGACTTTTTTGCGCAAAAAGTCTAAAAGCTCATCAACGCCGATATTTCCTTTGCCTAAAACGATATGCGGATTATAGCAGTAAGAACAGCGCATATTGCACCCCGCAAACCAAACGATGCATGCAAGATGGTCTGGAAAATCAAGCATTGTAAAAGGAGTTATGTCAAAAACAGGTTTGGCACATGCCATAAAAATTCCTTATTTTTTTGCACCAAGCTTGATAAAGCGGGTATGGAAAACGTTGATTTGCAGCTCTTTAAAAATAAATAACCGCTTCTCGCTCTTCTGTATGAATTTCTATAAAAGCGGCTCTATTACAAATAACGATTCCTCTTTTAATGCAAGTTAAAAATCAGCCGCAGCATTTTTCGGTAAATTTTACGCGCTCTTTATGTTCGCCTTTTTTACCGAGATTGAAACTCTCAATCGGACGGTGATAACCCATAACTCTTGTGTAAACCATGCATTTCGTGCGTTTATGCGCCAACTCTTTGGCTAATTTCTCATTCATATTTCCCTCTCCTTATTTTTTCGCTTTAAGCTGTCTGCTCCATCTCTTTTGCTTTAAGTTCATACTCTTTAAGCAGTTCTTCATCGCATATCGGGCAGTACTCATGTTCTCCGGCTAAATAGCCGTGTTTTTCGCAAATAGAAAAAACAGGCGTTATTGTGATATACGGCAGCTTATAGTTTGTTATGACGCTTTTTACAAGCTTTCTGCATGCTTCGACAGAGCTTATGCGCTCTCTCATATAAAGGTGCAAAACCGTTCCGCCCGTATAGAGGCACTGCAAATCATCCTGCTTATCAAGAGCTTCAAACAAATCGTCCGTAAAACCTGCGGGAAGTTGAGAAGAGTTTGTATAATAGATATTCTCTCCCTCGCCCGCTTGTATAATATTGGGATAGCGTTTTTTATCCTCTTTCGCAAAACGGTAAGTCGTACCCTCAGCAGGAGTTGCTTCAAGGTTGTAAAGATTGCCGCTCTCTTCTTGATAGCGCGTCATCTTTTCTCTTATAAAATTCAATATCTCCATAGCCATCTCTTCGCCTCTTTTGTCTGCGATGCCGTATTCGCCGTTTGTAAAATTTAAAATCATTTCGTTTATGCCGTTCACGCCGATAGTTGAAAAGTGGTTATTAAAGCTTTTCAAATATCTTTTTGTGTAAGGATAGAGACCTCTGTTATACATCTCCTGCACAAATACGCGCTTTTTTTCAAGCGTGGATTTCGCCATATCAAGCAGTTTTTCAAGCTCTGTATATAGTTTTTGTTTGTTGCCTTTATAAAGATATCCGAGTCTGGCCATATTTATCGTTACAACGCCGATACTTCCCGTCATCTCCGCACTTCCGAAAAGCCCGCCGCCGCGTTTTAAAAGTTCTCTCAAATCAAGCTGCAAACGGCAGCACATACTTCTTACATGTCCGGGTTTATACGCTTTATCATTTGGGATAAGATTGCCGTTTTCATCTTTTATATATTGGCTTCCTATAAAGTTTTGAAAATAGCTTGAACCGATTTTTGCCGTATTTTCAAATAAAATATCGGTATTTTCTCCATACCAGTCAAAATCTTCTGTAATATTTACAGTTGGTATCGGAAATGTAAAAGGTTGAGAATTTTTATCGCCTTCCGTCATAACTTCGTAATATGCGCGGTTGATTAAATTCATTTCGGGCTGAAAATGTTGATATGTCAAATCTTCAAGTTTTTGAACGCCGCGTTCTTTTGCTTTTATCTCCAGCTGCTCGTCTGCTATGCCTTTAAAAAGATGCAAATTATTTGAAGCGGGGTATTGGTCTTTCAAATCCTGCGGCACAACCCAATCTATCGTGATATTTGTAAAAGGACTCTGCCCCCACCGCGCTGGGACATTCAAGTTATAAACAAAACTTCGCACCGCTTTTTTGACAGATGTAAATGACAAATTATCCTTAAAAACATACGGCGCAAGATATGTATCAAACGAGCTGAACGCTTGTGCGCCCGCCCATTCGGCTTGTAAAATGCCCAAGAAATTTGCCATCTGCCCCAAAGCTTCTCTGAAATGTTTAGGCGCTCTGCTCTCCACACGCCCGCGAACGCCGTTAAAGCCTTCGTTTAAAAGATTTCTCAAGCTCCAGCCCGCGCAGTAAGCCGTTAAACAATCCAAATCATGTATATGATAATCGCCGTTTCTGTGCGCCAGCCCTTCCTCTTTTGAGTAAATCTTATCAAGCCAGTAGTTTGCTATTACTTTACCTGCGGTATTATTTATAAGTCCTGCATTTGAGTAGCCTGTGTTTGAGTTGGCTTTGATGCGCCAATCGTTTCCGCTGATATACTCTTCTATAGTTTGTGTAGAGTTTATGTAAGTCGTATCATCATTAAGCCCGAAAATATGCTCGCGTTGCATTTTGTGTGTATGACGGTATATCATGAAAGAGCGCATCACATCAAAATAACGCGCGCGGTACAACTCCTGCTCTATCATATCCTGAATATCTTCAACCGCCGCAACTCTTTTAGTTTGCAACCGTGCCATGAGATTTAAAAACACATTGTGGTCGTAAGTTACATTTTCGCTTTTAAAGGCTTTGCGTATTGCATCCTCTATCTTGTAGGGTAAAAATTCCTGAGTAGTTCCGTTGCGTTTGAGTATTGTTGATAACATGTAAAATACACCTTGAGTCTTTTTAAATCTGAAAATTATACAATAAAGAATTAAAGCGGCGGTAAAAAAATTGTAAAAATATTTGAAATTACTATTTTGCTGTTTCAAAAGTATGCGGGATATGATGCAATATCTCGCGTATCAGCAGCTGCGGCGTTACAAGCCCTCTAAAATCATTTCTTGAAACACTAAACAATATGTCTATCATATCGCCGCTTTTTATCTCCTGTTTGAAGTTATAATACAGAGCTTCTATTGTCTTTTCACCGCTTTGCAAAATAAATTTTTTATGGCGTCCTTCTCTGCCTATCAGTTTGTCTATTTTGACTTTTGCGCCGCGCATGATAAATGTCGGCTTGGGATTTTTTTGTCCATAAGGTTCGAACTCTTCCAAAATCTCCAACAATTCAAAATCTATCGCTTCAGGTTCTATTTCGCCAAGACTCTCATCATGTAAAACAACCTCATGCAAGCGCAGCTCTTTTGCGTTTTCGTTTATGCGTTTTTTGAAAAGTTCCAGATTTTCTTGTAAAAGCAGTACGCCCGCCGCGCCGAAATGTCCGCCGAAACCAAGCAATAACTCAGACTGCTTAGCAATCAAAGAGAGTATATCCACGCCCGCGACAGAACGCGCGCTTCCTTTGGCATTATCGCCTTTGAGTGAAAAAACAATTGAAGGCTTTTTAAATTTTTTTGCCAATCTTGACGCGACTATACCTATAACTCCCTCATGCCATGCTTCCCCCCACACGACTACGACAGCATCATTTTCATCTGCAAATTTTAACGAATCTTCAAAAAGCGCCCTCTCCTCCTCTTTTCTGCGTTCGTTTATTCCTATTATTTCATCAAGCCTTGCAAGCGCCTCTTTTTTGGATTTGGAGCGCAAAAAACCGTACGAAAACAGAGCGTCTTCCATGCGTCCGGAACTGTTTAAAAGCGGTGAAATCAAAAAGGAAATATCATCGCTGTCAAAATGCTCTTTTTTAAAAATTTCACGAATTGCCATAAAAGCCGGACGCGTTGAATTATTCAAGAGTTTAAGTCCGCGTTTTACCATAGTGCGGTTTATATCTTTCAAATCCATCATATCAGCCATAATAGCAATGGATAAAATATCCAAAAATTTTGTCAAATCATACTCATATTTACACACATCTTTTATAGCCGCAGCCAGATACCACGCAATCTGCGCGCCGCATATTTCACTGTTTGGGAAAGAACATTCACTCTGTTTTGGATTTATCACGGCATACGCATTCGGAAGCACATGAGGCGGCGTATGATGGTCGGTAATGATGAGGTCTATGCCGTTTTGCAAACAAAGTTCGGCGGCGGCAACGGCAGAAATACCGTTATCCACCGTAATGACTACATCAGCTCTTATTCGTTCAACAATAGAAGGATTCAATCCGTATCCGTCTGAAAAACGATTTGGTATCTCTATATCGTAATCTATGCCAAAATCATCAAAAAATTCTGCCAAAACCACCAAAGAAACCACTCCGTCCACATCATAATCGCCGACTATGACGATTTTCTCTTTTTTCTCTATCGCCTCTTTTATGCGCAAAGCGGCTTTTTGCATATCTTTAAACAAAAACGGCGCAGGAATAAGCGAAAGTTTTGTGTGGCAGTCGTCTTTAAATCGTTTTTGCAATATCTCTCTGATTGTCTCTTTTTTAAGTTTAGTCATGCCGACGGCTTTACATGCAGAGGTTTTTTGTGATAAAAACGCAAATTTTTCTCAATCCATTGTATGAAAACCGTCATACAGCTAAAATATTCATTTTGGCGTTTATAAAAATCCATTCTGCCCGCATGGTAAATTTTACGACTCATTTTTATACTTAATGGAAGCTTTTACAAATGCCAAAATTACTTTGTTTGGATTTGTAAGGCGCGAAGTAAATTCTGGATGAAACTGAACTCCCAAAAACCAAGGGTGGTTTTTAAGTTCCATCGCTTCTATAAGCCCTTCACTTTCTCCTGAAACAATAAAACCTTTCTCTTCCGCTTTTTGGCGGTATTTTGGATTGGCTTCATAGCGGTGGCGGTGGCGTTCTTTTATCTGCTCTTTACCGCCGTAAATCTCTCTCAAAAGCGAGCTTTCTTTTGTGTCGCATTTATAAGAACCAAGCCTCATGGTACCGCCGAGAGGACTTTGAAATGTGCGCGCTTGTTTTAATCCCGAACTGTCGTTAAATTCATCTATCAAATAAATTATCGGATTTTTACAGTTTTGGTCAAACTCCGTAGAGTTGGCGTCTTCTATGTTTAATACATTGCGGCAAAACTCTATCAAAGCTAACTGCATGCCAAGACAGATGCCAAGATAAGGTACTTTTCGCTCTCTTGCATATTTTATCGCGCGCATTTTACCTTCAATGCCGCGCGCACCAAAACCTCCCGGCACTAAAATGCCGTATGCATCGCTCAAAATATTCTCCGTATTCTCTTCTTCTATGCTTTCGCTGTCTATCCACTTCAAATTTATTTTTGCATCTGCGTTTGCGCCTGCATGTATGAAAGATTCCGTCAAAGATTTGTATGACTCTTTCAGATCCAGATATTTTCCGACAAACGCTATCGTAACCTCATCTTTGGGCGCAATGACCCTTTTTACAAGCGTATTCCAAATCTCCATGTCAGGCTCGGTTTTCGGCAAGTCAAGAACGGACGCTATCGGCGTTAAAATATCCTGCTTTAAAAAATTCAGCGGCACTTGATATATCGTAGGAGCATCTACAGACTCAATAATACTGTTTTTATCTACGCCGCATGAGAACGCGAGCTTGTTTTTCAACTCTTTCGGCAGCGGCATCTCCGTGCGGCAGATAAGCATATCGGGAGTTATACCGATGCGCCTTAACTCTTGGACGGAGTGCTGAGTAGGCTTGGTTTTCAGCTCTCCCGCTACTTTTATATACGGGATAAGCGTCAAATGTATATTATAAGCTCTCTTTCTGCCGACATCATTTCTAAGCGCCCTAATTGCTTCCAAAAACGGCAAGCCTTCTATGTCGCCGACTGTACCGCCGATTTCTACGATAAGCACATCTTGGTTTTTCCCCGCTTTTTTTATCCTCTCTACTATCTCGCCCACAATATGAGGAATAACCTGTATCGTTTTACCCAGATAATCCCCGCGCCTCTCTTTTTCTATAACGCTTGAATAAACTCTACCTGTGGTAAAATTATTTACCTGCGAAAGATTTTCGTCTAAAAACCGCTCATAATGCCCCAAATCAAGATCCGTCTCCGCGCCGTCGTCTGTTACAAAAACTTCGCCATGTTCTAAAGGACTCATGGTACCCGGATCTACATTTATATAAGGGTCGGCTTTTAGTATGCTGACTTTAAGTCCCATGTGTTTCAAAAGCGTAGCCAAACTTGCCGCGGCTATACCTTTGCCGAGCGAACTTAAAACGCCGCCCGTTACAAATATATATTTCGTCTCTTGCGCCATTAAAATTCCTAATTTTTTTAATAACAAAATTATATCTAACTAAAATTATTATGTTATAAAGTTTTTGCTTTTTGGCTATAATTGCTTTTATAAATCATGTTTTTGGAGGAGATATTATGCAGATAAAATTATCACATTTGTTATTGGCTTTTACTGTAACAAATACGGCGTTAAGCGCAAATGAGAGTGTGCAGCTGCCCATCAAAAAAGTGTCGCTTTTTTCTTCGGGTATAGGTTATTTTGAGCGCGCGGGCGAAGTTGAAGGCTCTGTAAATCTAACGCTGCCGTTTGAGAATAATGCCGTAAACGACGCGCTTAAATCGCTCGTCATATATGACCCCGCAACTAACGCGCCTTTGGTTAGTTATGCGCCTGAGGATTTGCAAAAAATACTTTCGGAGTTAAAAATCAACATATCGGGCAATCCAAGCGTTGCACAAATGCTCCACTCTCTCAAAGGAGCCGAGCTGGAAATATATGCGCCGAATAAAATTGTCGGCAAAATCATAGGCACGCAAGTCAATAGAGAGAAAAATTATGACGAATTGTCGCTTTTTGTCAACGGCAATATACAAGTCGTATCTTTAAGCAATGTAACTTCATACAGATTTACGGACAAGAAAATATCGCATGATTTGGCGCGCGCTTTGGATATCATATTAAACTCCAGACAAAATGTTAAAAATATCAATGTCTATCTGCCCTCTTCTAAAAAACGCAATGTTTCAATTAGTTATGTTATCCCTACGCCGGTCTGGAAAGCGACTTACAGGCTTGACTTATCGGACAAAAAACCATTTTTGCAAGGCTGGGCGATAGTGGACAATGCTGGTGATACAAATTGGAAAGATGTAGAGCTTTCGCTTATCGTGGGACGCCCAGTATCTTTTACACAACCTTTATACATGCCATATTTTTTAAATCGTTCGTCTCTGCCTTTGTCGATAGAAGGATTTGCCGAAGCAAAAAGTTATGAAAGCGGCTATCAGCCAGCGCGATTATACAAAGCGGTAAGCGCGGTAAGCGAAATGGCGGACGAGGCGGTAATGTCTGCACCGGCGCTGGCGGACTACGATACTCCACAGTCTAAAAGTGCGGGGGAACAGTTTGTCTTCACGCTTAAGAATCCAATTACTTTGGATCACAGACAAAGCGCGATGGTACCGTTTGTGCAGAGTAATATAAAAGCGCGAAAAGTCTCTATCTTTACACACATTCCGCAAGGTTTAAGCGTTAATCCGTCTCTTGGCGCAGAGCTTATAAACGATTCGGGGCTTAAACTGCCCTCAGGTCCGATAGCCGTATATGAAGGCGGTACATTTGCAGGAGACGCGCTTATAAAATTTTTGGGACAAAATGAAAAACGCCTTATCTCTTATGGAGACGATTTGGCAGTAAAAGGCACAGTTTCTCACTCTTCAAGAACGCAGTTTGACAGTGTCAAAATCTCAAAAGGCGTTATGACGATAACCGAAAAAACAATTTACGAAAAAATTTATATGTTAAAAAATAGCGGCGGGACAGATAAAAATATCATTTTAGAGCATCCAATTACCGCTAACGCAAATTTAATAACGCCTGCTAAATATAACGAAAAAACGGCTTCGGCTTATCGGTTTGAGATAGCTTTGCTCTCAAATAAAGAGTTAAAATATAGCGTCAAAGAGGATAGGTTGAATAGACAGACAGTTGGTATATTGGATATGGATTACACAACTTTAACGCTTTTTTCTACCAATAAAGATTTTCCGTCCAATGTAAAAAACGCCCTTAAAGAGGCGGTACAGCTCATGAATGCCGTTACGGCAGAGAAAGATAAATTAAGCAGTGCGCGAAGTGCGCTTGCGGAAAGCATTAGCGAACAGGGAAGAATACGCCAAAATATAACGACTGTCGGCAGCGGTTCGCCGCAAGGTCAGGAATATATCAAAAAAATGGGCGCGCTTGACGCTGAAATAGAAAAACAGTATAAAAATATAGAGAAAATCCAAAACAGTCTGCAAAAAGTGCAAAAAGCATTTGAGAGTTATATAAAGGATTTGAGTGTATAAATAATGTGTAATGGTATGCCGTTTTCACAATAAAATTTACGATTTCGGCATACTTTTATGTTGCGCTTCAAAACCCTGCCCGCATACCTTTTTTAGCCAAAAAACAAACTCCCATGAAGTTATATATGCAGGTGCCAAGCGAGTATGAAAATCTATGCGTGAAATTTGCGAGCCGCTACCATATTTTGCGCAAAGTATGGTGTTTTTATCTTTGAAACCGTAACGCACAGTTCTTTAAAATACCGTTCATGAGCGCGGATTTTTTGGCTCTAAAAATCAATCAACGCTAAAAGCCTCATGAAGCAATTTTTGCTTTTCATTTGCCATAATGATCCGCGTGTCCCATTTGACAGTTAAATAATGACCTCCACTCAAATTTTATCTTTTCATTTGACGGATATTTTTCCTTAGGTATCGCCATAATTCCGCCTTTAAACCTTATCAACACATATTTTTCAATTTTAAAATTGACAATGCAGTAAATTATCTGATACATGCAGGAGAGTGCGAAATTAAGCGGAGAAAGAACAAATGTGCCGAATTTGTCATATGTTGTTTCGGTTATCCATATTTCATCTTTTTCGTCTAATGTTGCATACGGGAAAAATCCCCATTTGACGCTTTTTATCTGCTCTTTTGGCAATTCAAATGTTTTAAATTTACCTTTTTCGGCTAAATAGTCATAAGTGATTTTATTATTATAGATTTTAATAAACAATGGATTTTTGTTAAATTTGACAATAGCTTTCACAAGCACAAAAATCACTAATACATCCCCTATAATGCCCGCATCTAAACACGCTGCTTTGCCTTGACTGAAGCATCTATTTGGGATACGGCGAGAAAAATAAAGAATGTAAATACCAAAAGAAAAATTATACAAACTACAATCTCTCTTTTCAGTAAATAGCTGTTTCTTATCTCTATCGGATTTTTATCGTAATCTCTCACCGCTCTGTCTCCTTTTTGCCATTTTTCTCTCTTGTTTTAAATTTAAATAATTTCTTTAATTATAACATAAAATTGCGGTTATTTATTTTGTTTTTCGCGGCGCACATGAAGCGTTTTACCGCAAACAAGCCATAAAATACTCAATCAAACAAATCGCTCAACAATTTCTGCTTTTCATTTGTCAAAATAGCTTCCTCTGTACGGCTGGGCATTAAATATTGTATTCCATTCAAATTTTATCTCTTCATGCGATGGATACTCTTTTTTAGGTATTGCCATAATTCCGCCCTTAAACCTTATCAGCACATATTTTTCAATTTTAAGATTGACAGCGCAATAGAGCAATTGATATACGGTGCATATCAAAAATATAAACCATATCAAGAAGGCAACAGCTATATTTAACGCGTTGTCCGTTCCTTCCGCTTCCCAAATTCTATCATCTTTATCCAGTCTTGCATGCGGGAAAAATCCCCATTTGACGCTTTTTATCTGCTCTTTTGGCAGCGTGAATGTTTTAAATTCATGTTTTCTCGTTAAATAGTCATAAGTTATCTTATTATTATAAATCTTGATAAACAGCCCGCGCTTTTTGAAACGCATGATTGTTTTGCAAAGCAGCAAAAAAGTAGCAATGGTTGCCGGTATGATATACATCAGCCCCCAATGTTTTAACTGTTCAGGTACAACATAAAAATAGAACAGGCAAAAAATAGGAAGCGCTGCAAAGCAGACAAAACAGACAAAATCCATAATCTCTTTTGTCAGCAAATAATTGTTTTTGATAATTATCGGATTTTTGTCGTAATCTCTCACTGCGCATATTTCCTTGATAAAAGCTTGCATGTAAAATAAAACGGCAGATGAATTACCAAAATATACTTTATACAAAAAGCGACAAAATAGCCGATATCAGAGGTGTTTATATCCGAAGCGGTAAGAACAGGTCCGTCGCTGTCCGCGAGAGATTTTAGCCTGTATGTTGTCCATGCAATAGATAAAATAATCAAAATTGTTATAATAGAAACCGTATAAGTCATAATCTCTTTTTGCGTGGGAGCTCTGCCGCTGCGCATTACAAATATTAAACCCGTAATAATGCTTGACATTGCAAATATTATCAAATCAGCATGATAGTCCATAAGCTTTGAGACGCCCAAAATAAAAGCCAATATGACTGACAAAATAAAAAACAATACTAAAAATAGAAAAAACGGTAAAATATATTTTTTCATAACAGCCCCTTTTCATTGATAAAATACCGATAGCAAAATTTACCGTTTGCCATTTTTCTCTTCTGCTTTAAATTTAAATAACTTCTTTAATTATAACATAAAATTGCGGTTATTTTGTTTTGTTTTTTGCGGCGGGCGGTTTTATTTTTTTGTTTTTACTTATGATTTTCTCATGTCATTATATTGTTGTTTTATATATCAAATAGTCCCCGCCCGCTTCGCTTTAAACGCCAACTCTCTTCGCCCGCGCGTTCTGCTATATCTTTTAAAACGCTTAATATGGTTTGATTTTCAGGCGTTGTCCCGTTTTTTAGCAGTGGAAGTATATTTAAAACAATCTCATCAAAATGGGATTACGATTTTCGCGCTCCATGCGGGCGCAAGAATCCATAAAGACTTTCCAAGCGGTGTTTGGCTTCCGTTTTAGATAGTTGTATTCATGGATATGACGAGAAGAGCGGATACCCGCTTGCGCGGGTATAAAGTTATGCAGCCGTATTGGTTTAGCGCAGTTTACAGGAAAAAGCCGCTTTTTCGCGTCAAATTCTTACAAAACAAGCGGCGGCGCGAAGAATTGGGCGTGCTATAATGACTTACTTTTGCCAATACAAAATCGGATAACCGCCATTTTCAGGCATAACCCAAGGATGACTGTCGTCGTTTCCAAAACTCCAACCCAACTCCTCGTAAGTCAATTGTGTTTGAAGTTCTGTGTTTGTTTTGGACATTCCCGCGTTGCTTTCAGCGCGAGGTCCGCTTGTTGAAGTTGTTATAGTCATACTATCCAGCGCATAGTTATTAGAGGCAGCGCCGGTACCGGCATAACCCGCCACGCGGTTAATATACCTGCTTGTAGTCGCAACTTCGATAAGCGCATGATTTATAGCCGTGCTATTCGTAACTGCGGAAGCGCTGTTTATATAACCGCTGATTCCGCCGTTATAACCGCTGGTTGTTTCCACAGTATCTACGGCTGAATAGCATTTGGTTATAAAAGAGGAGCCGTTAGTATATCCCGCAATGCCGCCCGCATAAAGTCTGCCTTTAACAAGACTGTTTACTGCGTAACTGTTTGTGATATTGCTATTTTGGATTTGTCCGGCAATCGCGCCGATATAACCGCCGGAACTTGCGTCATTATCTCTAACGGTACCGCCCGCAACATAACTGTTAATAATCTCGCCGGATAAAAGATAACCTGCAATGCCGCCTACATATTTAGCGCCGATTACCGCGCCGTTAATATCCACGCCAAGATTTTTTACCCTGCCGCCCGCGCCTATATACCCAAACAAACCGACATAATTAGTGCTCGAGCGACTTATCCATAAGCTTGTTATCTTATGCCCGCCGCCGTTAAATACGCCCGTAAAGCGCGCGCTATCCGTACCGATAGGTGTCCAGCCGCTGCCTGAAAGCTCTAAAGCAATATCGTTCATCAAAATATATTTGCCGCTTAAATTGTTTCTAACGGCTTCCAATTCCGATTGATCGGTTATCTCAATCACATTCGCAGCGCCGTAAAAACTAACATCGCCGTCAAGATTGTAATTTACGCTCGGCGCATTTGCACCTGCCAAATACCAATCGCCGACGCCGCAAATGTTTTCAAGTGCTATCTCTCCTTCGATAGCATCAACCGTTGCGATTTTATTCAAATCCGCGTCGTAGCATTTAACGACATAGTTGTTTAACGGCAGCGCATTAACGATAATTTCAGTCGTTTGACTAATTGCCGCCGCTGTTTTTTCGCCCGTCGCGTTGTTATTGGTATTGGTAACGACAACATAGTAGTAGGTCGTTTCCGCTGTATCGGTTGAAGGCATGTACGAATTTGAGGTTGCGCCGTCAATCAGCACTCCGTCTGTCGTCTCATTAGAGCTTGTTTTATACCATTGATATGTTAGCGTTCCGTTATCGCTCACGCTCGCCGTTACTGCTAACGCATTTGCAGTATCGCCCTGCGTATAAACCGCGCTTATTGGTTGAGCGGATATAACGGGTACTTGCGCGTTTATTATTTCTGTCTGCTTTTGCTGCGCGCTTGACGATTTGCCCGAACTGCCGCACCCCATAAACGCAAAAACCGCAAAAACCAAACCTGTAAGCATGGAAAAACTTCTAATCTGCGCCATATTTGTCTTACTGACCATTTGCGCTAACCGCGTAGCAAAATGTGATATGCGGTAACCCGCACAACCAATCCCGTACAATGAACATTTCATTGCCTGTACACTTTTACTCATTATTCTACTCCTTAAAAAATAAAGATATTGATATTTATAATTAATATTTGTTGAGCGCAATTGTATAGATATATGGCTTAAAACTATTTGAAATTTGATATAAAATATTTAACTCTGCATAATCAAATCTCTTTTAAAAAAATCTCATGCTACCGCTCTGCCACATTTAAAGCGCATATTGCGTCTTTTATTTTTTCTAAATATATGTGATTTGCATTTAAAATGTATGTAAAATAGTTGTAGTTTTTTGGTATAAATTTAAACTTTTAATATTAAAATTATTTTTATATCAGCAGATAAAAGCAGAATGACATGCAAATCAATAATTTTGGCGATATATTTTATGATTGTAATTCAAACTTTCCGTCGTGTTTTGTCAATTTGCCATTGTTTTGCTCCTGTTGCAAAGTTTTTATTATCTCTTCTATCTTATATGAATCTTTATCATATAATCCCGGAATAGTAAGTCTTAACATAAATGCATATCTTCGTTCGTTTTTGCATATAAAAAATATATCGTTCATCGCCATTGCATAAGTAATTATTTCAATGCTTTTAATATTATTGATATATATGCACTCGTCTCTTACAAAAAATCTTCTTATGATAGCTCTCTCTTTCGTTATGATAAGTTCGTTGAAACTTATAGTTGACATAAAAATACGCATCCCAAAGATAAAAAGTATCAATCCGATGCACATTAATAATATAGTGGTATTTTCTCCTATAAGCATGGGAATAGACATAAGCAACAATACACTTCCAGGCAGCATGCTTCCCACCCAAATATAAAACCATTTTCTTTTATCAACTCTAAAGAGTATCTCTTCATCTTTAAAGTCATCTTCGTATATGTTCCATTTTTTATAATTTTGTCTGCTTTTTTGATCTTCCATCATTAATCTTTCCTCTCAAAAAATAAAATGGTTATGCGTCGCCAAACCTTAATCTCATGACTGTTGATTGTAAGTTTATTATTTATCATTTTTTCTTTTCTATAATCGGCTCTTTTAAATGATTTTATAATTATAGTATAAAAGTTGTAAAATTTTTTGCAAGACGCGATATTGCACAAAAGGTTTTATTTTTTGTCTTTACTTATAATCTTTTCATGCCATTCTAAAAGCGTTTTTTCAAAACCTATACCTGAACTTTTGTAAAAATCAAGCTCTATTTGCGTATATTTTTGCTTGACCCAGCCGCCAAAATCATGAGGATACAAGTAGCCTTTGTTTAACGGACTTTTCAAATGTTCGGGTACTTCAAGAGCTCTGTTTTCGCTGACATATTTTTGCGCTTTACCGATAGCTGCGTAAGAGCTGTTTGATTTTGGACTTGAAGCAAGATATACGACGCATTGGGCAAGTATGATGCGCGCTTCGGGATAGCCTATTTTACTAACCAATAACAATGTGTTAGCGGCAACTCCAAGCGCGCCCGGATTTGCGTTGCCTATATCTTCGCTTGATAATATGGCAAGCCTTCGCGCGATAAAATCGGGGCTTTCGCCGCCGTCTATAAGTCTTGCCAGATAATACAAAGCCGCATTTATATCGCTGCCTCTTATGCTTTTTATCATTGCCGATATTAGATTGTAGTGTGTGTTATCGCTGCTAACGCCGTCTTTTAACGCATGCGGACGAAGATTTTTTAATAATTCCAAATCAATATTATTGCTTACATGTAAAGCGTATTCCAAAAGATTTAGTAACGACCTGCTGTCTCCTGCGGATGAGCTTATCAGATACGATTTTGCCTCTTCGCTTATCGTAAATGTCAGTTTTTTTTGAACGCGCTGCAATATCTCTTCCAAATCCTCAAATTCAAGCTGTTTAAATTCAAACAGCATAGCGCGCGAGCGAATGCCGGCTGTGAGCGAAAAATATGGGTTTTCGGTGGAAGCGCCGATAATTATCGCGCTCGCGTTTTCCATAGGAATCAAAAGCACCTCTTGCTGCGTTTTTGAGAGCCTGTGCACCTCATCTATAAAGATGATAGGTTTTGCGAGGGTATTTTGGTACTGCGCGAAGATTTTGCGAAACTCTTCTACTTTCAAACTTGTGGCGTCAAGCTCGTAAAACGGGCTGCTTAAAGTATTTGCCACAACTCTTGCCATGGTGGTTTTGCCCGTCCCCGGAGGTCCGAAAAACATAGCATGAGGCATTTTGCCGCTTTTTAAAAGTTTAAAAAACGGCGCATTGGGATTTGTCAAATGTTTCTGTCCGCATATATCTTCTATATTTTTAGGTCTAAAAGATATAGCGAGATTTTCCATTAGTAATAGACCCTGTTTTCTTTCAAAAAGTCGCGGAGTTTGTCGTATTCGGAATTTGTCAAAAAGCGGTGTTTACCGCTTTTGAGTGTTCCTAAATCAACTATGCCGTAACTGACGCGCTTCAAATCAACCACTTCCGCGTCGAAATAGGCAAAAAACCGCCTAAGCTCTCTATTTTTCCCTTCGTTTATCATGACTTTGAGTTTTGTGTATCCTCCGCTGCTTCCGAATATCTGATACGATAAAAACGGCGCGAAACTCATACTTTTTATCTTGCTGTGCGAATGTGCGCCCTTGGAAGCGTTGGAAAGTTCAAGTCCGTTTTGCATAGCGTCTGTCATGGCATCGTTTACAGAACCTTTTATCTTTATATAATAGACTCTTTCAAGGTCGCTATTCATCAGAGCCGAAGCGACAGGCGCGGCATCTGTCAATAAAAGCAACCCTTCGCTTGCAAAATCCAGCCTTCCTATACTTGTAAAGTGCGCAAATTTTTTGGGTAGCGTATCGTAGATGGTCTTTCTGCCTCTATCGTCTTTTTTGCTTACAATCTCGCCTTTTGGCTTGTTGTAAACGATAACTGTAAACTGCTCTTTTTTAAATACTCTGCTGTTATTGACCTCAACCGCATCGTCATAACTCACTTTAACGGATAAATCTGTCTGCGTTCTGCCGTTTAGTCTTACTTTGCCCTCTTGTATCAGCTTGTCGGCTTCGCGGCGGGAGTATTTCGTGTTGTGCGAGATAAATTTATTTAAACGCATAAGCTCCATCAGGATATCCCCGCTTCTATCAGGTCATGAATGTGTAAAACTCCTGTTGGTATATTCTCTTTGTTCACAACAATCAACAACTGTATTTTATGCTGCTCTAAAAATACCAAAGCGTCGCTTGCCAGCATATTTTCGTCATTTAACGCTTTAGGATTTTTAGTCGCATATGTAATAGCCGCTGCATTTACCGAAAAATTATCCCCCATCAAAGCACGCCTCAAATCCCCGTCGCTCAAAACCGCCGAAAGAGCGCCTTTTTTATCCGTCAAAATCACACTTCCTATCATACCGTGCGTCATTTCGTCTATAGCCGTTTTAAGACTTGCCGTATCGCTTACAATCGGCGGATCTCTTCTCATAATATCGCTTATTTTGACAAACAGCCGCCTGCCGAGACTTCCTCCCGGATGGAAAGAGGCGAAATCTTTTTTTGTAAAATTTCTCTTTTTCATCAAACAAACCGCCAAAGCGTCTCCAAGCGCTAATGTTAAAGTTGTGGAGCTTGTAGGCGCGGCTTCCAAAGGACATGCCTCTTTTCTTACCGCTATGGACAAAAATATATCGCTGCTGCGCCCAAGAGAGCTTGTTTTGGAGCGGGCAAATCCTATAAGAGGAATATTGAAGCGTTTGATATGCGGCAATATTTTTATCAACTCGTCGCTCTCTCCGCTATAGCTTATCGCCAATACGCCGTCATCTTTACCTATCATACCAAGATCGCCATGCATAGCTTCGGTTGGATGCAAAAAGAAACTGCTCGTGCCTGTACTTGAAAGCGTCGCGGCTATTTTCGCGCCTATAAGCCCGCTTTTGCCTACTCCCGTTACTATAAGCTTTCCTTTCAGGTTATATACAACCTCCACAGCGCTATTTATCTCATCGCTTAAATCGGCGCATGCATTCAATATCTCGCCTGCTTCAATCTCCATAACCTTTTGAGCTATTTTTTTAAAATCCATTTTAAACCTTACATAATAAAGATTGTCGGAACAATCGTAGGATATTTTTTCATACTTCTAAAGATATGCTTTCGCACAACTTGACGCACTTCGCTTTCCAAAACTCCCCTGTTTTCTATCACATCTTTTTTCGCATTGGACAAAAACTGTACAAGCACATCTTCCATCTCTTTTGAAAATTCCTTATCGTTTTTATCCGCGACAAGTCCGTAACTTACAACTTTCGGCTTTGAAATAAGCTTTTTCTCGCGCCTGTCTATCTGTGCGATTATCATAACAACGCCCGAATCCGCTAACTGTTGGCGGTCCATAACAACATCGTTTTCTATCTGGCTGTTTATTTGATTGTCTATAAAAATTTTGCCTGTTTTAACGCTTTTAACTTTTTTAATATATTCAGTACAGATTTCAATCTGGTCTCCGTCTTCCATAAGTAAAATATTTTTTGACGGTACGCCGCACTCTACGGCAGTCTCTTTGTGTTTTGTTATATGGTTAAATTCTCCGTGGACAGGCAGGAAAAATTTGGGTTTTATAAGGCGGAGCATGAGCTTTTGCTCTTCTTGCGCAGCATGTCCGCTTACATGTATCTCGCTGAAATCCTGATATGCAACGCTTGCTCCGCTTTTTAGCAAAAAATTCAAAACGGTAGAAACGCTGCCTTCATTGCCGGGAATAGCCTTAGCGGAGATGATTATCTGATCTGTCGGCTTTATCTTTATGTGGCGGTGCTCGTCGGTAGCCATTCTGTAAAGCGCTGCCATAGTTTCGCCTTGAGAACCTGTCGTTACTATCAATACTTCATTATCGCTGTATTTATTTACTTCATGGGCGTCTATAAAGATACTTTTATCAAGGCTTATATATCCAAGCTCTATCGCCGTAAAGATATTTCTCTCCATGGAACGCCCTATAACGCACACTTTCCTGCCATAATTTAAGCCGTGTTGAACAGCTTGATAAACCCTGTGGATATTTGACGAAAAGGTAGACATGATAACTCTGCCTTTTGATTTGGAAAAGATAGCGTCAAATGTTTTGCCCACAGAACTCTCGGAGCGCGTAAATCCCTCTTTGTGCGAATTTGTACTGTCGCTTAACAGGCACAAAACCCCCTCTTCTCCATAATGAGCAAATCTATGCAAATCGGTAGGATATCCGTCTATCGGCGTATGGTCTATTTTGAAATCGCCGGTGTGTATAATTGTGCCTGCTTTTGTTTTTATCGCAAGCGCGGACGAATCTACAATAGAGTGTGTAATATGTAACCACTCTACTTCAAACTCGCCTATTTTATAAATCTTTCTCTTCTCAACGGGACGAAACAGGCTTCTTGCGCTTTTTAAGCCATGCTCTTCAAGTTTGTTTGATATCATGCCAAGCGGCATGGGCGTCGCGTAAAGCGGCAGCTGTATCTCTTTAAAAAGATATGGAATCGCTCCTATATGATCTTCGTGGGCATGCGTTATCAAAATGCCGGCAATTTTATTTTTGATGGTTTTCAAATAACTAAAATCCGGTATCAGTATATCAACGCCGGGCATGTCGCTGTCTGGAAAACTCATACCGACATCAACAACAATCGCGCTTGTATTAGTCTCTATAACCGTAATATTTCCGCCTATTTCGCCAAGACCGCCAAGTGGCGTTATGCGCACTTTGTCAGCGCTTTTTTGTATCTTTTTGAAGCTGTTAAGCCTGTCGTAATGGGATTTTTTATTAGCCTCTATAGCGCCGTTTAATGCCTTTTGCCATGCTTCATTGCCAACAACGGGAGAAGGCGGCAGATTACTTCTTTTACGCCTTTTTGAATTGGATCTTGCTATTTCATTTTTATCTTCTTGAATGTCGGTTTTGGGCTGCTTTGCAGCTTTTTTAGCCTCTACTGCCGCTTCATGCAGACTGCTGTTTTCGTTTTTTACCGCGTCTTTTTTCTTTGGTCTGCGTTTATAAAAGCGCTTTTTCGGCGCATCTTGTGTACTTTTATCATCCATAATTATTACCTTTTTTATTTATTTAAGTTTTTAAATAGACGAAAATGCATATTTGGGGCTAATTCATGAGGACGAAGATTCGGTTCTATATCAAGCTCAAAAAGCCGCTCTTTAACTTGTTTATAACGGCTTAGAAGGTTTTTTCGCAAAGTCTTTCCACGTGCTTTAAACGCAGTCAAAATATACTCTTTTATATCGCGAAACTCCAGCTCCAAGTTCATATTTTTTCTTATACAGATAACAGCCGAATCAACTTTCGGCTGCGGAGAAAAAGCGGATTTTGGCACTTCAAAAAGAATGCTTATCTCGCTTAAAATCTGAACCAAAACAGACAAAGAAGAGTAATCGGTATGTCCATAAGCGGCAGCAAGTTTTAAAGCTACCTCTTTTTGTACCGTCAAAATAGCCCCAACGCAATTTTTATCTTCCAAAATCCCATAAATAATAGGCGTTGTGATATAGTAAGGAATGTTGGCGCATATAAAATACGATTTGGGACATAAAGCGCCCTCTTTCCAATATTCCAATACATCGCCGAAACATAACTCTAAACGGTTGGCTTTTATCTCTTCTTTGAAAGCATTTTTTAAATGCTTATATAAATCTTCATCAACTTCATAAGCCCGCAGAGCATACCGCTCAAGCAGTGCTTTCGTCAAATCACCTAATCCAGACCCAATTTCCACAAGGCTTATGCCTTCCATATCTGGTATCGATTGGATGATTTTGTCTATAAAACTTTTATCTGTCAAAAAATTTTGACCAAAATGTTTTTTTGCTTTTATATTCATGCGTCCAAATTGAACTGTTTAAGTGCGGAGTATAACTAATCTTTGCTTATATAATGGTTATATTAATTACTCTATTTTTATCTATAAAAGTTATTTTTCAGTCGTTTTTTTTGAATGATTTGTTATTATAGGAAAACTATTTTTTTGGAGTTTTTATGCAGACTTTTGCGAAGCGGATTATTCCATGTCTTGATGTTGATAACGGGCGCGTTGTTAAAGGTATTAATTTTGTCGGGCTTCAAGACGCCGGCGACCCGGTAGAAGTTGCAAAAAGATATAATGACGAAGGAGCTGACGAACTCTGTTTTCTGGACATCACCGCAAGCAGTGAAAAACGAAACACAATAGTCAGTTTGGTCGCAAAAGTTGCAATGGAAGTTTTTATACCGCTCACGGTCGGAGGCGGCATACGCAAACTTGACGACATATACGCGCTTTTGAATGTCGGCTGCGATAAAGTAAGTATAAACTCTGCCGCTATTGATAATCCCGACCTCATAACGCAAGCTGCATCGCGTTTTGGTTCTCAATGTATAGTAGTAGCGATTGATGCGAAAAAGAGCGGCGGCAGCTGGCATATATACAAACACGGCGGGCGCATAGACATGGGTATAGATGCGCTTGAATGGGCAAAAGAAGTAGAAAATAGAGGCGCTGGCGAAATACTCTTGACATCTATGGATAAAGACGGCACGAAAGACGGATACGATATAGAACTGACTTCCAAAATGAGCCGTATGTTAAATATTCCCGTCATTGCCAGCGGAGGAGCAGGAACAATGGAGCATATCAAAGAAGTTTTTAAAAATTATGCCGATGCCGCCCTCGCCGCTTCAATATTTCACTTTAAGGAGATAGAGATAATGGATTTGAAAAAATATCTAAAAAATGAAGGAGTGGCTATTAGACTATGATATTAAGCGCAGGACTTGGGGAAACATTTCCGTTTGCCGTTCCGATAGGCGTAGGACTTATTAACGCCTCCATCAATTTAACGCGCGTACTGATGAAAAAAAATCCAAAAAATTTACTCTTCATCGGCACTGCGGGAAGCTATGGAAAATATAAAGAGTTTCAACTGCTCACTTCAAACAGGGCTGCAAATATAGAGATAGGATTTTTACAAAATCTCTCATACAGTCCAATTTTGGGCGAAATAAGAGGGGCGGAAACGAATGTTTCACGTGGAACATTGAGTAAAATCGTTGTAAATTCAAGCAATTTTATCACCGCTGACGCCGAACAGGCAAAGCTTTTTTTGGAGTATGGTTTGAGCATAGAAAATATGGAATTTTTTGCAGTATTAAAAACGGCGGAAAAGTTTAATATACCTGCGCTTGGACTGTTTTGCATAACAAATTACTGCAATAAAGATGCCCATGAGAACTTTTTTAAAAATCAGCGAGAAGCAAAAGAGTTATTAAAAAAAAGCACTTTGTCTGATTTTAAAGATTTTCTATGACTTCAATTTTGGATTTGACGAAAGAAGAGCTTGAAGAAAAAATCAAGCCTTCTTTTCGTGCAAAACAGATATATCAATGGATATATCAAAAATATGCAAACTCATTTCATGAAATGTTGAATTTGCCCAAACTTTTACGCGATGAGCTTGCACAAAATTACATACTCTCGCCTCTTACTTTAGCAAAAGAAGAACAGAGTATAGACGGAAGCAAAAAATACCTTTTCACGCTTCAAGATAAACTTACGATAGAGAGCGTTCTGCTTCCTATGAAAAACGAACAATTTGACAAAGACGGCAACAGAATATGTCATGCACGGTACACTATTTGCATATCATCTCAAGTCGGCTGCAAAATGGGCTGCGCTTTTTGTCTTACAGGCAAAAGCGGATTTGTGCGGAATTTAAACGCCGGAGAGATAACCGCTCAAGTTCTTTTTATCAAAAAATTGAATAATATAAGCGCTGAACGGCGTGTAAATATAGTTTACATGGGCATGGGCGAACCGCTTGACAATTTGCAAAATGTTGCAAAAGCGGTTGGTATTTTCGCAGATCTTGATGGTCTTGCTGTCAGTCCAAAAAGACAAACTATCTCTACAAGCGGACTCAGCCGTCAAATAGCAAAGCTCGGCAAAATGGATATCGGCGTACTTTTAGCGATATCTTTGCATGCAATTGACGACGAAACAAGGGGAAGACTTATGCCGATAAACAAAGCATACAATATCCAATCCGTCATTGAAGCAGTCAAAGCTTTTCCGATAGATATGCGAAAGAAAATTATGTTTGAATATCTCATCATAAAAAATGTGAACGACTCTTTGCAAAGTGCAAAAAAATTAGTTAAATTGCTAAGTCAGATAAAGGCAAAGGTAAATTTGATATACTTCAATCCACATAATGGAAGCGAATTTGAGAGACCTGATGAAAAAGATGTCGCGGCATTTGCGGATTTTCTAAATTCACATGGACTGCTTTGTACCATACGGCAGTCAAAAGGTCTTGACATAAGCGCCGCATGCGGGCAGTTAAAACAGAGGAGAGAGAGTGAGCTGGCTTGATATATCATTATTTGTTTTGGTGGGCATTGTTGTTGTTGCAGCCATTGGGGCATTGATAAAGGTTATTTTCTTTGAAAATTAAGGTTTTTTTAGTATAATTTTAAATTTTAAGGAGAAAATGTGAATTCAAACAAAAAAGTTTTTTTTATAGCCGCCGCAACTTTAGTTTTTCTATTCATTGCCGCATACTTTATAGTTATTTTTTTAAACAGTTCAAATAAATTACCGCCCGAACCTGATGCGCGCAAAAATGATGCTACACTGCTTGGAATAGACACAAACAAAAATAATGTAAGAGACGATGTAGAGCGATGGATTTATCAAACTTACGATACATATACGCCATGCACTGAAAGAGACATAAGTATCACCTCTTCAAGCGGCGAATTTTATACCACAACCATCAAAGAATGCAACGGAGAAGCTATAAATTACCACCCAATAATACATGAGGTAGCCATGCAGTATGCAAGAGCATATCAAGAGATACTTAAAAATCCTGACAATATAGAAAAAAATATTGAACTAGAAGATGCGGCATATTACTGCAACAGATATTTTACAAACAGCGAGGAAGAGATAAAAAAATCCATACTGATAGACCCTGCCATAGCTTCAAAACTTAAAGATATTCAATTTAACACTCAAAACCGCATACGAACATATGAGTTATACAGAGAACAGTTAAGAGGAAGCATTTATGAATTAGAACAGGGATCTTACAAAAAATATTGCGATTTCAATGTGGATGTACTTCTTGCGCAAAACGATTAATAAATTTACACAGCAAAAAACATAAATAAATCAGCTATGGCTTGGATGCAATAAAGTAGAATTAATAAATTCCGCCTCAATATTTATCGCTGATTTGAAGCTGTACTTTTCTGCTTTATATTCAAAATCCAACTTATACGCATGCAGCAGCAGTCTTGAAGCTCCCGTAAGTTCAATTCTTGATTTCAAATCCATCTTTCCATCCAAATACATCGTAGCGCTTTTACTGTCCACTCCGTAAATTGGGTCGCCCATGATAGAATGTTCCACGTGAAACAAATGCGCCCGTATTTGATGCTGTCGTCCTGTTTTAGGGACTGCTTTTATCAAAGTGGCGTTTATATCCTTAAAATATTTCATCGGATAAATTTCCGTAACCGCCTCTTTACCGCACTTATCTATACAAACTTTCAATTTTATCATGTCGTAACTGCTGTTTGCCATTATCGGTGCATTTACAACTATCGGCTCTTTTATTTCGCCGTTTACCAATGCAATATACTCTTTTTGTACACTCTTCTCTTCAAAAAGTTTTTTAAGCCCTCTCTCCTCATTTTTATTTTTTGAAACCATTAGCAGTCCGCTCGTCTCTTTATCAAGCCTGTGGGCTATGTTGGCATTTTTACCGTAAAGATATTTTATTTCGTCGTTGAGAGAATATTCGGTCATTCTATCTCTTGGGTGCGCCAAAACTCCGCTTGGTTTTTCAAAAACGGCAAAAAATTCATTTTCATATACAGGCAGCAATCCTCTCGGACGCGGTTCATAAACCAAAAGCGTTATATTTCCCGCTATCATATCTGACTTTCTTTTAACTATTAAGCCGTTTTGCAAAAGTTGTTTCCTGTCTATCGCCCTTTGCGCTTCTTGCATGGTAAATCCTAACTTATGCACCAAAAATGTCCATGCTTTAATAGATTTATTTAAGGTAAAATCTTTTGAAATATAAGGCAATTTTTACTCTCTTTTAGTTAAAATTTGATCTTTACATACATCAAGATTACGCATGTACTATTCCTCTTACAATGGTAAAAGAGAAAAGAAAAACTAATTATACCCTTTAAAGGCTTATTTATGGTAGAAAGATATGCAAGAGCGCAAATGAAGCAGCTATGGACAATTGAAGCAAAATATGACGCTTGGCTGAAAGTTGAAAAATCCGTAGTTAAAGCATGGAATAGATTGGGGCTTATATCCGACAATGACTGTGAGAAAATAGTAAAAAACGCCGCGTTTAATATAGACAGAATTGAAGCGATTGAAAAAGAGACGAAGCACGATGTTATAGCGTTTTTAACATCCGTATCGGAGAGTTTGGGCGAGGAGAGCCGTTTTGTACATTACGGCATGACAAGCTCGGACTGCATAGATACGGCTGTTGCTTTGCAAATCAAAGAGTCGCTCGAACTTATCATTGAAGATGTAGAGATACTTTTAAATGCTCTTAAAAAAAGAGCATATGAACACAAATATACGCTCATGGTAGGGCGCAGCCACGGCATACACGGAGAACCGATAACATTCGGGCTTGTTTTGGCGATATGGCACGACGAAATAAAAAGAAGTTTTGAAAATCTGCTGCATGTAAAACATGTGGTAAGCATCGGAAAAATAAGCGGAGCTATGGGTAACTTTGCGCATGCTCCGATTGAACTTGAAGAGATAGTCTGCGCCGATTTGGGTCTTTCGCCTGCTCCAGCGTCAAATCAAATAATCCAAAGAGATAGATATGCCGCTTTGTTTAACGCATTAGCTCTTTTAGCCTCTTCATGTGAAAAGATAGCCGTTGCCATACGCCACTATCAACGAACGGAAGTATACGAAGCGGAAGAGTTTTTCTCAAAAGGACAAAAAGGCAGCTCCGCTATGCCGCATAAAAGAAATCCCGTGCTTAGTGAAAATATCACTGGACTTTGCCGCATGATAAGAAGTTACGCCGCGCCCGCTATGGAAAATGTAGCTTTATGGCACGAAAGAGATATAAGCCACAGCTCCGTTGAAAGATTTATACTGCCCGATGCTTTTATAACTGCTGATTTTATGCTTTTGCGGCTTAGCGGTTTAATTGAAAATCTTGTCGTGTATCCGAAAAATATGCTGAAAAATTTAAATCTGACAGGAGGGCTTGTATTTTCGCAGCGCATTTTATTGGAACTGCCTATGCGAGGCGTTTCAAGAGAAGATGCGTATAAAATAGTACAAAAAAATGCGATGAAGGTTTGGGAGGATTTGCAGCAGGGGAAAGACGCGATAAACGAAAACGGCGAGAGTCTATTTTTGCAAAATCTGCTTTCCGATAAAGACTTAACCGACAAACTTACCGACAAAGAGATAAGGAGTTGTTTTGACTATGACTATTACACAAAAAATGTTGATAAAATTTTTCACCGTGTCTTCGGGAAAGAAGGCAAATAATGCTCACTGTTATTAAAAGAAGCGGCAGAACCGAACCGCTTGATATATCAAAAATCAAAAAATATACATCGGAGTCCGTCAAAGATTTAGACAATGTAAGTTTAAGCGAGCTTGAAGTGGACGCCAAGATACAGTTTCGCGACCAAATCACTACGACCGAGATTCAACAAACGCTCATTAAAACGGCTGTTGATAAGATAGATGTAGACAGACCAAATTGGACATTTGTCGCCGCGCGGCTCTTTTTGTATGATTTATATCATAGGGTAAACGGTTTTTCAGGATACGGACACTTGCGCGACTATTTCAACAGAGGCGAAAAAGAAGGGCGCATAGTTTTAGGCTTGAAAGACAAATATGATTTGGATGATTTGAATAGCTACATAGATGTCAGGCGCGATTTACAATTTACATACCTTGGCGTTAAAACGCTGCATGATAGATATCTTTTGAAAAACCGCAAAGGCGAGCCGATAGAACTTCCGCAGCATATGTTTATGGCAATAGCGATGTTTTTGGCGCAAAATGAGTTAAATTCACAGGATTGGGCAAAAAAGTTTTACGATTTGATAAGCAAGTTTGAAGTGATGCCAGCAACTCCTACACTATCTAATGCCAGAACGCCGCGCCATCAATTAAGCTCTTGCTATATAGGTTCAACGCCCGATAACATAGAAGGGATATTTGACAGCTTCAAAGAGATGTCGCTTTTAAGCAAATACGGCGGCGGTATCGGCTGGGATTGGAGTCTGGTGCGCGCGATGGGCGGGATGATAGACGGGCACAAAAATGCGGCAGGCGGCGTTATACCGTTTTTGAAAATCACAAATGATATTGCCGTAGCCGTTGATCAGCTCGGCACAAGAAAAGGCGCGATTGCCGTCTATATTGAGCCTTGGCATATGGATATTTCCGACTTTTTGGATTTGAAGAAAAACTCGGGCGAAGAGAGACGCCGCACACATGAGTTGTTTCCGTCTCTTTGGATAAACGACCTGTTTATGAAGCGCATAGAACAAGACGCGATGTGGACGCTGTTTGACCCCGCCGATACACCCGATTTATGCGAACTGTACGGCGAAGAATTTGATAAAAGATATGAAGAGTACGAGAAAAATCCCAATATCCCAAAAGAATTCGTAAAAGCTAAAGAGCTTTGGAAAAAAGTGCTTACAAACTATTTTGAATCGGGAAGTCCGTTTTTATGTTTCAAGGACAACGCCAATAGAGCCAATCCCAACAACCACACGGGAATCATCAGAAGCTCCAATCTTTGCACGGAGATATTTCAAAACACGCAGCCAAATCATTATGTAATAAAAGTTGTTTTTAATAACGGCGAAGTGCGTCTGTTTGAAGAAGACGAAGATATAAAAACAGACGACGGGATAGTCAAAAAAGCTAAAAAAATAACCGCGCTTGATACTTTGGACGGCAAAACGATATTTATCGTTGAAAAAGATGTAAAAGAAGGAAAAACCGCCGTTTGCAACTTAGCCAGTATAAATCTCTCCAAAGTAAACACGCAGGAAGATATAAAAAGAGTAGTGCCTATAGCTGTCAGAATGCTCGACAATGTCATAGACCTTAACTTTTATCCTCATAGCAAAGTAAAACGCACAAACCTGCTCTCGCGCTCCATAGGTCTTGGCGTCATGGGCGAAGCGCAAATGCTCGCAGAACAAAGCATAGCATGGGGCGGATATGACCATTTGGCAAAAATAGACGAGATAATGGAAGCGATAAGCTACAACGCGATAAAAGCTTCAAGCAATTTGAGTTTGGAAAAAGGCGCATATCCGGAATTTGAAGGTTCAAAATGGAGCAAAGGGATATTTCCCATAGATGCTGCAAACGAAAATACCAAAAGACTTGTAGATAGAGGCGGACTGTTCGGATATACTCACGATTGGGAAAAATTGAGAGAAAAGGTCAAAAAAGACGGTATGCGCAACGGCTATCTCATGGCTATAGCGCCTACAAGTTCAATATCTATACTTGTGGGCACTACACAAACGATAGAGCCTGTTTATAAAAGAAAATGGTTTGAAGAGAATCTATCGGGCATGATACCCGTAACTGCGCCTAAACTCTCGCCGGACACTTGGGGTTTTTATACGCCTGCGTATGAACTTGACCAAAAACTTTTGATACAAGCAGGCGCCGTTCGTCAAAAGTGGATAGATCAAGGGCAAAGCCTGAATATCTTTATCACACTTGATAAGGCAAGCGGAAAATATCTAAATGACAT
>JAISNU010000032.1 GCA_031276075.1 Campylobacteraceae bacterium | reverse complement strand
TATCTTCCATCTTCCATGCATCCAAAACCACTGTTCAGGCGCTTCTTTTATGGCGCATTCTAAAATGTCGTTATAGCGCTGTGTGAGAACTTGGATTTTCTCCTCTTCGCTGTTTTTGTCATCTGTTTTACACTCTGCTGCGCCGTAAAAAAATATTCTGTATTTGCCGCACGCTTCGCGCTTTACAAACATCGGAATAACCAAAGGGTCGTATTTTAATTTCAAACTCGCAACAGATATGGTTGTGCGGCATTCCATGCCGAAAAAAGTCGTCAAAACGCTGTTTGTCTTTCCCGCTTTCTGGTCTATTAGCAGCCCCACATTTCCGCCATCTTTCAGGGCTTTGACCATCTTTCTCATAGCTTCGTTTTTGTATATATTCTGGTTGCCGTATTTTTCTCTGAAAGGTTTTGTGAGATTTTTTTCTATCAGCAGATTATCGCCTGCTCTTCCTATCGCTATCATAGGATAACCGTTCATTGCCAGAAAGTGCGGCAAAATCTCCCAATTGCTAAAATGAGCGGTTATAAAAATAATTCCTTTTTTATTATCTTTTGTAATATCCGCCAAAATTTTTAAAATTTCATCTTTATTGATGATAAAATCCTCAATCTTTTTCCTGTTGTTTATTATCATCATAATTTCGGCGGCAGTTGCGGCGATACTTTTAAAACTATTTTTCGCAAGGATATAAACCTCTTTTTTACTTTTTTGGGGATATGCAAGGGTTAAATTTTTAATTGCCAATTCTCTTCTGGATTTTAAAATAAAAAATAAAATCATGCTAAAAAAGTTAAACATGGCAAAGATAAATGAAATGGGCAGAATTTTGGAAAGTTTTAGAAAAAAAACAACCATGAAATATTGTATCTTTTGCAATTATCAACCTTTAAACAGTATAAATGGGTTATAATTATACAAAAAATACCAAAAGGATAATTTAATGATTTGTGTATTTGACTGCGAAACTATCCCTGATTTTAATTTGATACGGGAAATTTTCGGCTTTGAAGGAAGCGATGCGGAGGTAGCGGCTCTTGCCATGAGTGAACAAAAAGAGAGAAGCGGAAGCGATTTTTTGCCGATAGCATTTCACGAAACTGTTGCCATTTCAGCAGTAATTGCAGACGATTTCGGGACATTCGTGAAAGTCAGCAGCATGGAGGGCAAAAACGAAAAAGAGTTAATAAACGCATTTTTATCATTTATAAATAGGAAAAATCCCAAACTTGTAAGTTTTAACGGTCGTTCATTTGACATGCCTATGCTTTTAACGCGCGCCCTGCGTTATAATCTCTCATGTCCTGCTTATTTTGATACGGACAATAAAGAGCTTGGCAAAAGTAAATGGGACAGTTACAGATATCGTTACGGCGACAGGTTTCATGTGGATTTGATGGA
Source organism: Campylobacteraceae bacterium (assembly GCA_031276075.1). Lineage (GTDB taxonomy): Bacteria > Campylobacterota > Campylobacteria > Campylobacterales > Campylobacteraceae > JAIRKW01. Next base: position 15,198 of record JAISNU010000032.1, on the reverse strand, counting down.
TCATATAAGCGATTTTGGAGCGGTAAGAGGATTGAAACTTGATCATCTTTGCACTATGGCGGGACTTCCCGGAAAATATGACATGAACGGCGCACAAGTGATGGAACTGTATCTTAAAGACGAGATTGAAAAGATAAGGGAGTACTGCGAGAGCGACACTTTGAATACATACTGGCTTTATCTGAAATACGAGCTTTTAAAAGGTAATATTACTATGGAAGATTATAAGCGTTACATTTTTATCATGAGCGAAAAAATGCCGCCGCATAGAGGATACAAAAAAGTTTTTGCAGATGCGGTAGATAGAGAGCTTAATATTAATTGAAACGGTTTTATTGTTAATGCTTAATTATACTTGAAGCTTAATTGTGTAAAATTTCGTTATTTTATTTTAAGGGGTTTAGATGAAGAAAATTATTCTTTGTTTATTGTTTTTGGCGGTTTCTTTGTTCGCAAAGATTGATTTAAACAGCGCTGATGCCGAAACCTTAGCATCTATCAAAGGCGTAGGCGAAAAAAAAGCTGAAGCTATTATAGAGTACCGTGAAAAGAACGGGAAATTTACCAAAATAGAAGATGTTTTAAAAGTTAAGGGCATAGGCGATAAACTTTTGGAAGTCATCAAACAAGAGGCTGAGGTCAAATAAGACCCGCCGCTCTCCACTTGTAGCCGAGAAGTAATTTGTTTTTTAGTTATTATCGGTTACAATATCTCCTTTTTATATTTTAAAGGGTATCACATGTATTCTTTCTTAAACTCTGCCAAAATGACAAAAGGCATATATATCTTCATTTTAATCGTTTTTGCTTTTCTTTTTTCCGTGTGTATAAGGCTTACATGGGTTTATTGGGCGACCAATATGATAGACGGCAGAGTATTCAAGTGGAACAATGAATTTATGGTTACGACCAATGACTCATATTATTGGGCTGAAGGAGCGAGGGATTTGATCCTTTGCGACAAAAATAATGAGAGCTTGGGCGAATATTATCAGCAAAACTGCCATCAGGAAAACGACCTCTCTCCTGTGGATCAATCGCTGCCGATGATAACGCATTTTCTTTATGACATATTGCCGTTTTCTCTTGAAACGATCATGTTTTACCTGCCTGTATTTGGGGGGTCATTATTTGTTATACCGTTTATTTTGATAGGCAGTAGATTCAATATGCCGCTTGCGGGCTTTATTGCTTCGCTGATTGCGGCTGTCAGTACAAGTTACTATTCGCGTACGGTGGTCGGCTATTATGATACGGATATTTTTAATCTTTTTTTCCCGATGATGATTATCTGGTCGCTGTCCATAGCTTTGGAGGCAAAAGTCAAGCCGTATGTTTTGATAACCGCTTTTGAGATGGCGATATACAAATGGTGCTATCCGCAAGGTTATGCGCTGGAGTTCGCATTTTGCGCTCTAATAGTACTTTATGCAATATATATCTATGTGATAAAATCCGATATAAAACTAAACCGCCTTGAAGAGCCGAATCTCTTTAATTATCAGCTTTTGTCTATTCTGTTAATAAGTATGGCAGGGATAACTTTTAGCATAAAAATAGCATGTATAATAGCGCTTTATTTGATAATTTTCAGAACAAAATTTGAGAAATATGTTTTATATATACTTGCAGGCTCATTAGTTGTTTTTTTGTTTACGGACGGATTGGGTCTCATCATAGACAGACTCAATATATTTGTTTTTAAAAGAGACGGCACTATTGATCATGAAGGATTGCACTTTTTCTCAGTAGCTCAAACGATTGTAGAGGCGCAGAAAATACCATTTAGCGATATACCTCTTAGACTGCATGGAAGTTTATTAAGCTCGCTTGGTTTTAATATTAATGAAAGTATATTACTTTTCCTTATCAGTATTTTAGGATATGCATGGCTATGCGTAAGACGCCCCGTTATGCTTCTCATGCTGCCGCTTTTGGGACTCGGACTGTTGTCTTACCGGAGCGGTTTGAGATTTGTCATGTACGCCATACCTGTCGCTGCATTCGGCATGGGATATTTTATTGTTAGAATTACGGAGCTTGCCGCCGTATATATAAAAGAAAGAAAAATTGCCTTAATATTTTCTTTGGCGTTTACATGCATTATGACTTTATGGAGTTTAACTCCTCTTGTGAAAACTGCATGGGAATATAAGGCAGGCAGCGTTTTTGCAATAGAAGAAATATCTCTCATAGAAAATTTTGGTAAAAATACAAGCAGAGAGGATTATGTGCTCACCTGGTGGGATTACGGATATCCGATACGCTATTACGCCGATGTAAAAACGCTGGTTGACGGCGCAAAACATGAGGGCGATGTGAATTTTCCTGTCAGTTTCGCTCTTTCTCATGACCAAAAAAGTGCGGCGCAAATGGCAAGGCTCGATGTGGAATATACTGAAAAAAGAGCCGAAGCTATTAAAAATAACCAATCCATACCAAATAACAATATCGCATGGATAATGAAAGAGTACGGCTTTATGGATTCCAACGATTTTGTATTATCTTTAAGAACTGATATCAAACTGCCTGAAAAAACAAGAGATATCTACTTTTATCTGCCGTATAGAATGCTTGATATCTACCCTACTATTATGAGTTTCAGCCATCTTGATTTGATGAGCGGCAAGCCAAGACAGCCGTTTTTTCATATTTCAAGAAATTTTGAAGACACAGGCGCATTATTGATTTTGGATAAAAACAGGGGAAAGAGTTATTATTATATTGATAAACAGCAGGGAATATTAGTTGCGCCGCCGCCGAACAGCAGCAGTATACCGCTTAAAAGATTTGTAGTTACAGGCTACGATGATAAGGGAGCATTTTATAAAAATATCCAGAACATGCATTATGACGGGGCATATTCGCTCATATTTTTGCGCTCTTATAATGTCTTTTTGGTAGTAGACGAAGCCATGTATAACTCTGTCTATTTTAAACTCTTTTATCTTGAAGAGTACGACAAAGATCTGTTTGAGTTTGTTTCTGGCAATCCATACGCGAAAATATACAAGTTAAAGATATAAAATGCGTCATATTTTCAGAGAATACGACATTAGAGGCATTTTCGGTCAAGATTTAAATGAAAAAAGCGTAAAAGCTATAGGTTATTTTCTTGGAAAAAAGATCGCGCAAATTAATGCGCAAGTGGGCGTAGGATACGACGCAAGAACTCACTCAAAAAAACTTTTCAGCTATCTTGTCGCAGGACTTACTTATGCCGGCGTAAAAGTCAAAAATATGGGGCTTGTGCCAACGCCGTGTAACTATTTTGCAGGGTTTTTTGAAAGTGAAAATAGAGTAGATGCTACTATCATGATAACAGGCTCTCACAATCCGCCCGAATACAACGGTTTTAAGATTACGCTAAACCGTTTACCATTTTTTGGCGCGGATATAGAAAGTTTGGGCAGAGAAGTACTCAAAGAGTATGAAAAACTGAAAATTTGGGGCGATATGACATGCGATAAGATTGATACAAAAACAGAATATATCAATTTTCTTGTCCATCATTTTGACCGCCTGAAAAATCTAAAAACCAAAATCGTCATAGACTGCGGAAACGGTGTGGCGGGAGTCGTTGTCACGGAGATTGTCAAGCAATTAAACTTAAACGCCAAAATCCTTTTTGCCCAGCCCGACGGCACTTTTCCGAACCATCACCCGGACCCAACAGAAGAGAAAAATCTGCGCGACATAAAAAAAGAGCTTGATACGGGAAATTATGACATAGGGTTTGCGTTTGACGGAGATGCGGACAGGATAGCCGTTTTAACACAAAAGAACAGTTTCAAAGGCGACGAACTTGTTATTTTTTACTCAAAAATGTTGAAAAATCCGCAAATTTTAGGCGAAGTCAAATGTTCGCAAGTCATGTATGACGAGATAAACAAAAGAGGTCATGCGTACATGTACAAAACAGGGCACAGCAATCTGAAAATGAAAATGCGCGAAACGAAAATAGATATTGCCGCAGAAGTGAGCGGACATATATTTTTCAACGACAGATATTTTGGATACGACGATGCGATTTACGCGATGCTAAGGACGCTTGAATTGCTGCAGGAGGGTATTGATTTGGACGAAGAGTTATCTAAATTGCCAAAAATGTACTCAACAGACGAGCTAAAAATAGAGACAAAAGAGAGCGAAAAATTCCAAATTATAGAAAAACTCAAACTTTTTTTGCAAAATCCGCCGAAAGACTTTCCGAAGATAAAAGATATTATCACGATAGACGGCGTGAGAGTTGTATTTGAAGAAGGGTGGGGGTTGGTAAGAGCCTCGAATACTACGCCGGTACTTGTAGCGCGCTTTGAAGCTAAAAGTAAAGAGAAGATGCAAGAGTATCAAAATGCGATGCGAGAAGCGGTAGCAAAAATAGCAAAGAACGGTTTATGACAAATATCATCTTATCGGGCGGCAGCGGCACAAGACTTTGGCCTTTGAGCCGCAGACTTATGCCAAAACAGTTTATAAAGCTTTTTAACAACAAATCCCTTTTTCAGCTAACGGTTGAGAGAAATGCGCCGTTTTGTGAAAATTCTATTGTAGTGTCAAATGTAGAGCAGTATTTTTTAGCTATGGATCAGCTTGAAGAGTTAAGCGAAGTCAAAAACAGCAGCTGCATTTTAGAACCCGTAGGGAGAAATACGGCTGCGGCTATAGCTTTGGCGTCTTTTGCGCTTGATGAAGAGAGTATCGCGCTTGTAACGCCAAGCGATCATCTCATAAAAGATGAAAATAGTTATAAAAACGCTTTACAAAAAGCGCAGGATTTGGCAAAAGAGGGTTTTTTGGTAACATTTGGCATAAGACCTTCTTATTGCGAGACGGGTTTTGGATATATTGAAGCCGACGAATTGCGCGCAAAGAGCTTCAAAGAAAAGCCTGACATCAAAACTGCTGAAAAATATATAAAAAGCGGCAATTATTATTGGAACAGCGGTATGTTTTGCTTTAAAGTCAAAACTTTTTTAAAAGAGTTAAAAGAGCATGCCCTAAATATTTACGACTCCTCTTTAAAAGCGTTTAACAGTGCCAAAACAGACGGAAAAACAGGCTGTTTTGATAAGCTTATCCGCATAGATATGCATGATATGGCGCGTATAGAGGAGATTAGCATAGATTACGCGCTTATGGAAAAGAGCGCAAATACGGCTGTTGTTCCAAGCGATATAGGCTGGAGCGATGTCGGAAGTTTTGACGCGCTTTCAGTTGAAATGCCCGAAAATCATGATAGTGCAAACAATTTGATATTGGCAGACAAAGAGGTCTTTATTATTGATATTGATGATTTGATAGTTGTGGACACAAAAGACGCTCTTTTGATATCCAAAAAAGGAAGTTCGCAAAAAGTTAAAAACATTGTAGCTTCTCTTCAACAAAGCGGAAAAAAAGATTTGACAACTTTACATGTGAGGGCAAATAGACCTTGGGGAACTTACGAAGTTTTGGAGGTCGGCGACGGCTATAAAATCAAAAAGATAGAAGTCAAACCAAATAAACGCCTGAGTCTGCAAAAACATTTTCATAGAAACGAACACTGGATAGTCGTAAGCGGAACGGCAAAAGTTACGATAAACGACAGCAGTTTTTTGGTTAGAGAAAATGAGTCTACATATATAAAAGCCGGCGATGTGCATAGATTGGAAAATCCGGGCAAAATCCCGCTCGTTTTGATAGAAGCGCAGGTTGGAAAATACACAGGCGAAGATGATATAGTAAGAATAGAAGATGATTTTAAAAGAGGATAGATAATGTCAAAAGTAGCGTTGATTACGGGGATTACAGGACAAGACGGCGCATATTTAGCCGAATTTTTATTAAATAAAGGCTACGAAGTTCACGGAATCAAAAGAAGAGTGTCTTTATTTAATACGGACAGAATAGACCATTTATACCAAGACCCGCATGAGAAAAAGCTAAATTTCATACTTCATTACGGAGATATGACTGACAGTATGAATCTAACAAGGATAATACAAGAGGTGCAGCCCGATGAGATCTATAATCTTGCCGCGATGAGTCATGTACATGTAAGCTTTGAAACGCCCGAATATACGGCAAATGCCGACGGTATAGGCACTTTAAGGCTTTTAGAAGCTATAAGGCTGCTGGGACTTACAAAAAAGACGAAAATCTATCAAGCAAGCACAAGCGAACTTTTCGGCAAAGTACAGGAGATTCCGCAAAAGGAAACTACGCCGTTTTATCCGCGCTCCCCTTATGCTGCGGCAAAAATGTATGCGTACTGGATAACCGTCAATTACAGAGAAGCTTACGATATCTTCGCCTGCAACGGGATATTATTCAACCACGAATCACCGATAAGAGGCGAAACTTTTGTAACAAGAAAGATAACAAGAGCCGTCAGTAAAATAGCACTCGGACTTCAAGACAAACTCTATCTTGGAAATCTATCGTCAAAAAGAGACTGGGGGCATGCAAAAGATTATATTCGCATGATGTGGATGATTTTACAAGCCGATAAAGCCGAAGATTGGGTAATAGCGACAGGAATTACGACTGAGGTCAGAGAGTTTGTAAAGCTTGCTTTTAAAGAAGTCGGGATTGAATTGGAATTTGTCGGCGAGGGGCTTAGCGAAAAAGCATATGTCAAATCATGCGCAAACCCTGATTATAAACTGCAAACAGGCAAAGAAGTAATAGCGGTGGACGAGAGGTATTTTAGACCAACAGAGGTGGATTTGCTTATAGGAGATTCCACAAAAGCAAAGGAAAAATTGGGATGGATACCTGAATACAGCCTTCAAGATATAGTTAAAGAGATGGTAGAAAGCGACATAAATTTGGCTAAAAAAGATATGTATTTACAAAATAAAGGCTTTAAAACTTTGAGGTACTATGAATAAAAACAGTAAAATTTATGTAGCCGGACATAGAGGTTTGGTCGGAAGCGCACTGGTAAAAAAATTGCTTCAAAAGGGCTATAAAAACATCATCGTAAAGACGCATAGCGAATTGGACTTAACGCAGCAGCAAAAAGTTAAAGAATTTTTTGCAAAAGAGAAGATAGAGTATGTTTTTTTAGCCGCAGCCAAAGTCGGCGGTATTTTGGCAAATAATACATACAGGGCTGATTTTATATATGAAAATTTGCAAATTCAAAATAATATCATTCATCAAAGCTATTTAAACGGTGTAAAAAAGCTGCTGTTTTTGGGTTCCAGTTGTATATATCCGAAAAATGCACCGCAGCCCATAAATGAAGAGTCCCTTTTGACAAGTCCTTTAGAATATACAAACGAACCTTACGCGATAGCCAAAATCGCAGGAATAAAAATGTGTGAAAATTATAATCTGCAATACGGCACGAATTTTATATCCGTTATGCCTACAAATCTCTATGGACCAAACGACAATTTTGATTTAAAGACATCTCATGTACTGCCCGCGCTTTTAAGAAAGATACATGAAGCCAAAATAAGCGGTAAAAAAACGGTGGAGATTTGGGGCAGCGGCAAACCAAAACGAGAGTTTTTATATAGTGAAGATATGGCGGATGCTTGCGTGTTTATCATGGAAAATGTAAATTTTCAAGATTTGATTAAAGATAAAAACGAGGTAAAAAATACGCATATCAATATAGGAACGGGCGAGGATTTAACGATAAAAGAGTTAGCTGATATCATTAAAAAAGTTGTCGGATTTGACGGAGAGTTTGTGTTTGACACGACAAAGCCCGACGGCACCATGCAAAAACTCTGCGATGTTGCAAAGCTTTCAAATTTGGGTTGGAGATACAAAACCTCATTGAAAGACGGTATAAAAAAAGTATATAAAGTTTTTAATGAAAAAAGATAAAGCGGGCGTGATTCAAAAATTAAGAGCGGTTTTGGATAGAAAAACCAAAATAATACTGCTTGTGATGCTTTGCTGCACAATACTGTTTTCCGTACTTGAAATGGCAAGCGTTTCTGCTATTATGCCGTTTGTATCCATGGCGTCCAATCCCGACATAATAGACGGCGGATATTATAAGATAGCTTATGATTTTTTTGGATTTGGCGATAAGAAGAGTTTTATTTTATATTTTGGCGTTTTTTTGGTTGTTTTTTATCTTTTCAGGGGCGCTTATTCTCTGCTTTACACATATTTTTTAAATAAATTTGCATTTGATAATTTCGCTAAATTTGCAAACAAACTCTTTCAAAACTATCTTCACATGCCGTATAAAAATATCATCAAATACAACTCTTCCGCTATCATCAAAACAGTTTCCAATGAAACGCTCAATCTTAGTTTTTTAATCCAAAATATCCTGTTTTTATGTTCCGAAGCCTTTACTGTTATCATTTTTTATCTGCTTTTATTGTATGTGAGATTTAAAATGACGCTAGGGCTGACTTTGGCGATGGGTATAAGCGTATTTTTTGTCGTAAAAATCATAAGTAAAATAACAAATGTACAAGGAGAGCGGCGAAGCAAATCGCAAGAGAGTTTTCTCAAACTCATTACCGCGTCATTTGGAAATTTCAAGATTTTGAAATTAAAAGGCAATGAAAAAGAGGTAATGGAGACTTTTTTTCATGAAAGCGGCAATTTTGCAAAATCCTACACGGCGTCCTATACAGCGTCTTTGGCGCCAAGATATATTATAGAGTCCATAGGCTTTTCGGTTCTTTTGGCGGCTATTTTGTATCTTTTGTTGAGGTATGAAAATCCCGATTTGATTATACCCGTTATATCCATGTACGCTTTGGCGCTTTACAGAATGCTTCCGGGGATTTCAAGAATGCTTGCAAGCTACAACCAAATCATATTTTTTAAAAAATCATTAGATATTATACATAAGGATTTGAGCGTTTATACCGAAGAGTACGGCGATGAAAAGATTGGCTTTAACAGTTCCATTGTTTTGCAAAATGTTTGGTTTTCATACAATGATAAAACAGAAATTATAAAAGGCATCTCTTTGGAGATAAAAAAAGGTGAAAAAGTAGCGTTTACGGGGACAAGCGGCAGAGGAAAATCCACTTTGGTTGATTTGATAATGGGCATACATACTCCGACAAGCGGGGAAATTTTGGTGGACGGCGTGCCGATTACGCCGCAAAATATCCGCTCATGGAGAGCAAAAACAGGCTATATCCCGCAGGATATTTATCTATTTGACGGAACGGTCGGCGAAAATATAATGTTTGGCAGCGATATTGACGAAGAAAAAGCGATAAATGCGCTAAAAGCGGCGAATATTTGGGATTTTTTAAACGCAAATATGGGTTTGGATACAACAGTCGGAGAGCATGGGGTGCGTCTTAGCGGCGGGCAAAAACAAAGAATCGGCATAGCCAGAGCTTTATACGGCAATCCTGAAATATTAGTATTGGACGAAGCCACTTCAGCGCTTGATAATGAAACCGAAAGTAAAATAATGAACGAAATATATAATATTTCAAAAGATAAAACGCTGATAATCATCGCTCATAGATTAAGTACGGTGGAGAGATGCGATAGAAGGGTTAAATTATAATATTTAAAGGATTTAAAATTGAATTTTGCGATAAAAGTAAAAAATTACATAAAAGAATATTTTCCAAATATCATATATTTGATTAAATTTATAAATAATCGTTACATGATTACAAATTTTTATAATACTAATTTTAAAAAAAATGCTCTTTTAGCATATATTACTAAACCTTTTAAAAAAGAATATATATCACATACAAACTTTTTTGAAGCTCGTTCTTGGGCTAAAGTATTGCACGAATTAGGTTATAATGTTGATATAGTTAATTATGAAACGACTAAAAAAGTTAATCTATTAAAATATAATTTAATATGTGGTTTTGGTGATATATTTCAAGATTATTATGAATTATCCATTAAAAATAATATAAAAACTATTTATTATGGCACAGGTATGCATGTTTGTTATAATAATCATGCCACATTAAAAAGAGTTCAAGATGTTTATAATAAAAAAGGCGTTTGGATATCTAAATCATCTAGATTTATAGAAAAAACATGGACACATCAAATGGTGCTTGTAGATGGTATGATTGTGCTTGGCAATAATACTTGCGCTAACACATATAAACCATATTATAATAGAAAAATATACTCTGTTCCTGCACCGTTTTATAAAACTCAAAATGCAGCAGATATTATAAAAAGTAGAGACAAAAATGCAAATAAAAGTTTCCTTTGGTTTGGAAGCGCAGGATTGATACATAAAGGTTTAGATATTCTTTTGGAATATTTTTCAAAAAATCAAAATCTCACTTTGCATATATGTGGCAATATTGAAAGCGAGATGGATTTCATGTGCACTTATAAGCAGGAACTGTATGATTTTTCAAATATTATACTGCATGGTTTTGTTGATATAAACAATAATGAATTTACAGATATACTTAAAAAATGCTCTTTTATAGTTTTTCCAAGCTGCTCAGAAGGCGGATGTCCATCAGTTCTTACATGTATTGGAAATGGTGGATTGATTCCTATTGTAACAAAAGAAACAGCTATCGATACAGGCTATGAAATTTGGATTGACAGCCTTGATTATGCGGGAATAGATCATGCCATTAAATATGCTTTAAGTTTAAAACAAAACGATATCCTAAATATGCAAATAAAAAATTATAATTATGTTTTAAAAAATAATTCCCTTGAAAATTATTATGCTAAACTAAAAGATTCAATATCTGAAATTATAGGAACAACCAATGAAGTGTAAAATATGTGGTACAAATAATAAATATATTTTTAGCGCAAAAATTTTAAATAAGTATAATATAAAATATTTTTTATGTCCTAATTGTGGTTTTTTACAAACAGAGGAACCATATTGGATAGAAGAAGCATATAAAAATTCTATAAATTTATCAGATACAGGATATATTCAAAGAAATATAAATCTATCAAAAAAAGTGTCAATTTTACTTAGACTATTATTTTGCGAATATAACAAAAATTATTTGGATTATGCGGGCGGATATGGTATTTTTGTCAGACTAATGAGAGACATGGGTTTCAATTTTTACTGGAGCGATAAATATACGGATAATATATTTGCAAAAGGATTTGAATATAATGATGCAGATACATTAAAAGCGGTAACAACATTTGAAAGCTTCGAGCACTTTATAAATCCTATGAATGAAATAGAAAAAATATTACTTTTATCAAAAAATATAATTTTTACTACAGAATTATTGCCAAGTATAGTTCCAAAATCGGATCAATGGTGGTATTATGGGCTTGAACATGGGCAGCATGTCTCATTTTACCAACAAAAAACAATGCATTTTATTGCTGCCTATTATAAAATAAACTATTATAATTTCAACTCTTTGCAACTATTTACTGATAAATATATATATTTTCCGCTTTTAATAAGTATAGTTTTAAAATTTACAAAATTTGATTTTAATGAAATATTTAAAATCGGACTTAAAAGCAAGACGGTAAGTGATAATTTAGAAATATCTAAAAAGGCTAATAATGAAAATATTTTATGATCATCAGATTTTTTCTTTGCAGACATATGGCGGAATTTCAAGATATTTTTTTGAATTGATTAGTAGTAATATGGATTTTATTCTATCTTTAAAAATGACAAATAATTACTATTTGCGGAATAAATATCCAGATAAATATATGAGTTTTTTATTGAATTATAATTTTAAAGGAAAAAATAGAATAATTTCTAATATTAATAAATTTTTTACAAATATAAACATTACAAAAGAATCGTTCGATATCTTTCATCCAACATATTATGATATATATTTTTTAGACATTATAAAAAATAAGCCATTTGTTTTAACAGTATATGATATGATTCATGAAAAATTTAAAATATTTCCAAATAGTGATAAAATATCTATATATAAACAACACCTTATAACTAAAGCATCAAAAATCATTACAATATCAAATAGTACAAAAAAAGATTTAATGGAGATATATAACATTGATGAGAAAAAAATACAAACGATTTATCTTGCCAATTCCATATCTTTAAAAGATAAAATAGTTAATATAGAGCTTCCTTCAAAATATATTCTATTTGTTGGTAATAGAGGTTTATATAAAAACTTTGATCTGTTTTTTGAAAGCATAAGAGAATTATTAGTGAATGATGATGAATTATGTCTTGTTTGTGTCGGTGGTAATAAATTTTCAAAAAATGAATTGCAAAAGTATAATTCTCATTTATCAAAACGAATACTTCATTTTAATTTAAGTGATAATGAGTTGAGTCATTTTTATCAAAATGCTCTGTTATTTGTTTTTCCATCTTTATATGAAGGATTTGGAATACCAATATTGGAAGCTTTTGCTTGCAAATGTCCTTTAGTTTGCAGTAATATAGATCCATTTTTAGAAATAGCTGGAGATGGAGCGTATTATTTCGATCCGTGCGATAAAATTTCTATAAAAAATGCTGTAGAAAAAATTATAAACAGTGATTTTTTACGAAAACAATTAATTATTAATGGAGAAAAGAGATTGAAGAACTTTTCGTGGAATAAAACAGTATATGAAACAAAAAAATTGTATGAGAGCCTTGTATAATGAAAACAGCATTAATAACAGGCATTAGTGGACAAGATGGCGGATATTTAGCTAAATTATTGTTGGAAAAACAATATCATGTCATAGGAACTGTTAGAAGCTATGGATGTAGAGATCTTAAAAATCTCAAATATCTTAATATAAATGATAATATTATAATTGAAGAATTGGATCTATCAGATATTATAAATATTATTAGAATTTTTAAAAAATATCAACCTGACGAAATATATAATCTAGCTGCTCAAAGTTCAGTAAGCCTCTCTTTTGAACAGCCTATTGGTACATTTTCATTTAATACAATATCTGTAAATAATTTGCTAGAAGCGATGAGGCTTTTTTTACCGTTAGCAAAATTATATCAGTCTTCAAGCAGCGAAATGTATGGGAATGTTAAGAATTTGCCAATTAATATAGAAACACCTGTAAGCCCCTTGAGTCCATATGCTGTTTCAAAAATGTCGGCGTATTTCATGTGTCTTAATTATAGAAAAGCATATGGTTTGTTTGTGTGTAATGGTGTACTTTTTAATCATGAATCTTTTTTAAGAAGTAGCAATTTTTTTGTTAAAAAAATTATAAGAGATGCTCTTTTAATAAAAAATGGAAAATTGACTCATTTAACAGTAGGAAATTTAAATATAAAAAGAGATTTCGGATTTGCTCCTAAATATGTTGAAGCTATGTGGAAGATGTTGCAAATGGATGAGTCTGGAGATTATATAGTATGCTCTGGAAAATCAGTTGAATTATCAAATATAGTTAAATATATATTTAGAAAATTAAATTTAGATAGAAAATTTATAAAAATAGATGCTAAATTATTTAGACCAAATGAAATAGAAGATATTTACGGTGATAACTCAAGAACAAAAACAATATTAAATTGGGAATACAATTATTCATTTTTTGATGTTCTTGATATCTTAATTGAAGAAGAAATACAGTACTTTAATAAAATACAAAATAGCTATAAATGAAAACAAAATTAAAAACTGTCAATCGAAATTATTTGGTTTCAATAATTACTATTGTTTTTAACGGTGCAAACTACATAGAAGATACTATTTTAAGCGTATTAAATCAAACTTATAAAAATATAGAATATATAATTATAGATGGCAGTTCAACTGACGGTACTATCGATATTATAAAAAAATATGAGAATAAAATAAACTTTTGGATTAGCGAAAAAGATAATGGAATTTATGATGCTATGAATAAAGGCACACTAAAAGCCAGAGGAAAATGGTTAAATTATATGAATTCAGGAGATAGATTTTATAAAAATACAACTATTGAAGATGTAAGTAAAGAATTGAATAAGGCGGGCAATATTGCCGTTATATACGGTAATACGGAAATAGTTTTTGATAAATACAATAAATATATACGATATGCAAAAAGCAGCGGACATAAATACCACCATCAATTTATTCACCAATCTTCTTTTATAAGACATGATATTGCGATGAAATATTTGTATGACACAAAGTTCAAAATTGCAGGAGATACTGATTTTTTTACAAAAATATATAATAAGGGATATGAATTTGTAAAAATTGATAATATTATAAGTGTTTTTAGTATAAGCGGTATATCAAGCGATTTAAACCTTAAAATGTATTTGGAGGAAGCTGTTATTATTGGAAAATATAGTAAACTTGAGCTTGTTAAATTTACGCTTGTATTTTTCATAAAAAAATTAATTTATAGCACTTTTCCATATGAGATTAGTAAAAAAATAAAAATCATCTATGGCAAAAAATATTTATCTAAGGATTTATAATGGTTTCTATTATAACGCCATCTTGCAATTCATCTAAATTTATAGCGCAAACAATAGAATCTGTGTTGTCGCAAACATATGAAAATTGGGAGATGATTATAGTGGATGATATGTCAAAAGATAACACTGTTAAGATTATAGAAAAATATTTGCAAATAGATAAACGCATACGATTAATAAAATCACAGAAAAATGTAGGTCCTGCGTTGGCAAGAAATAAAGCCATAAAAGAAGCTGTAGGAAAATATATTGCATTTTTGGATTCGGATGATGTATGGTTGCCAAATAAACTACAAGTTCAGGTTCAATTTATGATCAATAATAATCTGCCGTTTTCGTACAGTGCTTATGATGTTATTGATGAAAACAGCAATTATTTGAAAAGTTTCTATGTAAGAGATTTTATTGATTACAAAGGACTTCTTAAAAAAAACATCATAGGATGCTTAACGGCAATGTATGATGCTGAGAAATTGGGTAAAATTTTCATGAAAAATATTGGACATGAGGATTATGCATTATGGTTAGATATATTGAAGAGGGTTAAATACGGGAAAGGCATAAACGAACCTCTTGCGCGTTATAGGGTAGTTAAAAAGTCAATATCTTCAAATAAATTGAAAACTATGGCATATCAATGGAATATTTATAGAAAAATTGAAAAAATTGATTTTTTCAAAAGTATTTACTTTTTTTTGTTTTATATGTATAATGGACTTAAAAAATATATTTTTAATCTAAGGATAAAAAAATGAAAGTATGCGTTGTAGGCGGAGCAGGATATATCGGTTCACATACAGTTTATGAGTTAATCGATGCAGAACATGAAGTAGTTGTTGTGGACAATCTCTCAACAG
>JAISNU010000136.1 GCA_031276075.1 Campylobacteraceae bacterium | reverse complement strand
GGCGCGTTTTTACGGCATGCGGTTTTTAATATCGTCAAGTTGGAAACTTTTCCCTATCACACGCTTGTCGTGAATATTGTCGGCTGTTTTCTCATCGGAATATTTGCAGAATACTGCATCATGAAAGGCAATGTACCGTTAAGCGCGAAACTCTTTTTTATAACGGGTTTTTTGGGCTCGTTCACGACATTTTCATCATTTGCGCTGGATACGGGATATTTGACGAGCAGGGGAGAATTTTTAAAAGCATTTGCCTATATCGGTTCATCACTGTTTTTAGGGCTTGCCGGTTATTTCGCAGCTGTTTATATAATAAAAAATTTTGTAAGGTAAACGGGTAAAACCGGATTGGGAGTTATTTTATATAAGCGGAGGTTTTGCAGCTAATGCATAATTTTTCTGCCATTGCGAGGAAGGAGTGCAACGACTGACGCGGCAATCCATTACTCCGCCATTGAAATAACCATGTATGTATGTTAAATTCAAAAAAATTCTCTCCGTCATTGCGAGCTGGCGAAGTCAGCGAAGCAATCCAAAAATCAAAAAACCAAACAAATAATACAGAAAAATTCAAATACTCAAAAATATGATTATCAACTTAAAATTTAAATTATTTCATGTTTTTTAATTGCAATATCCTTTTATAACGCTTCGCGTATCTGGATTGCTTCGTCGTTACACTCCTCGCAATGACGGAAAACTATGTCATTTCTATAAAAACAAGCGAAGCGTTTTTATGAAACAAAATGTTTCCTTGCAAACGAACGCGGCAATCCATACTTTATAATAAATTTGGACAATCATTTTCAAAAAATTTATGCCTTACTGATTTGGATTGCTTCGTCGTTACACTCCTCGCAATGACAAAGAGTGTAAATAAATATTTGTTTTCCGTAATTGGGAAGTGTTGCGTAGCAATCTTTCTCCTCCGTCATTGCGAGCGAAGCGCGGCAATCCATAATTTAGATAATGAAAAGATATCATTAAGCAGTAAATAGAACAACCTTTTTTTTATGTATGTTTGGATTATTTTTAGTGTTTTCTGGATTGCTTCGCAAGCTCGCAATGACGGAGGAAGGCGTATTTATTATTTATATAAATCCATCATTCCTGCGTCTCATACAAAATACATGATGGTGCGGTGAGCTTGGGTGTTTTTCTGGATTGCTTCATTATTTTATTTATTGCAATAATTGGATTGCTTCGTCATGCTTCGCACTCCTCGCAATGACGGAAGGGGGGGGTGGCATATACTTTACATGAGTATGGTTAATAAGGGTGTTTTTTCTGGATTGCTTCGCCGCAAGCGGCTCGCAATGACGGAAAAGATGTATTAGCAATAACAAATGGACATGAATACTCTATTTAATTCTTTTTATTCTAATAAAAATAGCATTTACCCTTGTTATCCTTCTAATACCATGTAAACATACTAAGTGTTTTATCTTGATAGAGGAAGGTTAATGTCTTCCACTGTATCATGCAAGCGTATTAACAGTTCTTATTTTAAAATCTCATGGGTGAGTTGAGCCCCTATCTCATAATAAGCGTATTTGGCAATTCAAATCGCTCTTGCCATAAACTATACTGAAAAATGGGTATTTCCGCCGCTCAAACTCCTGCGCGTTTTATAGCAGCTTTTGCTTCGCGGTCTGCTTCTTTACGCTTCAAAGTCTCTCTTTTATCATGCTCTTTTTTGCCTTTGGCTAAAGCGATTTGCGCTTTTATACGGTTTTTATCATTTAAATAAAGGCTTAAAGCTACGATAGTCATTCCGTCTTTCATAACTTTACCGAAAAGTTTATCTATCTGTTTTTTGTGCAGTAAAAGTTTTCTGTCGCGCCGTTCGTCAGGTCTGAAAAACGGATTTGCCGTATTCATGTGCGAAATATGAGCGCCTATCAAAAACACTTCGCCTTTGATAATTTTCACGAATGAATCTTTCAGATTGACGCGCCCAAGCCGTATAGCTTTTACTTCGCTGCCTTTTAGCTCTACTCCAGCCTCATAAGTTTCAAATATTTCAAAATCATACAGCGCTTTTTTATTGCGCGCTATCGTTGCGCCCATTATCCTGCCTTAAAAAATGTACTTCCGCTGCCGCTTAAAAATAATCCCGCGTCAGCTTTTGCCTTCAAAGACGGATAGCATATCAAAACGCTTCTTAAAAGGTCGTTTAAAAACCAATTGTCAAATTTTTGTAATATCTCTTGCGAACTTAACGAGGCGATTTTTTCCGCGATTGTTTTGTCGGAGTAAAAATGGCAGTATTCTTTGAATTTGCCGTAAACCAAAGCCGTATCGCATGCCGTATCGTCAAACACAAGCTCAATATTCGGCGCATCGTCCAAAGGCTCTATAATTTCGCCGACGCCTTTTACATTTGCCGCTTTGCATTCATGCAGGAAAAAATTTACATCTGCGCCTATTTTACTTCCAATATTGCAAAGCTCCTGCATGGAAAATCCAAGCTCTAAAATTTTATTGACATGCAGTAAAAATGCCGCCGCATTGGAACTTCCGCCGCCTAAACCGCCGCCTGTTGGGATATTTTTTTTGACATTTAAAGCATATTCGGCGAAAAAATCGTTCATTTTTGTAGATTTCGCCGCATGTTTCAGCAGTATATAAGCTTTATAAATCGTATTTTTTAGCGTTTTACACTGAAAACCGCCTTTTAACTCAAAACCTCTTGCATGAAACGGCTTTTGCACAAATTCCATCTCGTCGTAAAGGTTATCCACCCTTACAAAACGCGAAATTATCTCATGGTAAGCGCCTCTTACACCGATGATTTTTAAAAAAATATTGACTTTCGCATATGATTTTATCATGTTTGTATCCTGTTTAAAATATAACTAACACCGTTTTGGTCTATCCTGATGACAGATAAAAAGCTATCCGTCAGCACGAAATATTCGCCATGCGCACTATTTCTAAACCGCTCTTTTTGCAAAACCCTGCCTAAAAGCAAATCCTCTTTTTCGCCCTCGTAAAAATTCTCCTCCAAATCCAAAAAATCCGTTATCAAAAGCGATTTTTCGTTTTCATATTTAAACTCTCCTTCGCTGTTTCTTCGCAGTGATTTAAGACATCCGTCAATACCAAGCAGCGAGGTTAACATCGCGCCCAAAGAACGGATATATCCTCCCTCGCTTACCTCTGCTTCAAAAGTTATAAACGGATGTTCGTAACTTTTAATTTTAAAGTCAAAAACCTCTGTTGTTATCTCTTTTAATTCAAACTCTTTGCCCGCTCTTGCCAAATCGTACGCCCTTTTGCCTTCAATTCGTTTTGCGCTGAATTTCGGCGGAGCGTATGTAATGCGTCCTGTTAGTTTTGCCGCCGCTTCGCGTAATCTTTGCATATCAAAAGGTTCTAACTCGTGGACGCTTTCAATAAATTCCGCATCTAACGACTTGCTTTTTGCGCCGAGCCAAAGTACGGCTGTGTATCTTTTAGGCGTTTTTTTCAGAAAACGAAACAGTTTTGTATATTGCCCGAAAGCTACTATCAAAACGCCGCTTGCATTCATGTCAAGCGTTCCCGAATAACCCGCTTTTTTTATGCCGTACTTTTTTTTGATTTGCGATAAAAATTTACTGCATGAGATGCCGCATGGTTTATCTGCTGCAAAGATTAGATTTTTGTTCAAATTTTCTCCACAAATGTACTTAAAATATCGCGCTTGCTGCCGCCGAAATTTATGCGCAGTTTGCACTCTTTTCTTATTTTTGTAACTTCCGTTACTCTGCCGATGCCGAAAATCTTATGTTTAACAAGGTCGCCTTTTTTAAATTCGGAACTTTTTTCCAGTATCAAACCGCCGCCGCAAATGCCCGCTTCGTTTAAAAAGCGGCTTTTTGTCAGCTCAGTTCTTCTGCCTTTGTAAAAACGGCTCAAAGAACAACTCAAAGTTAACTCTTTTTTTGCCCGCGTGATAGCGACATAGCCGAGTCTGCGCTCCTCTTCCATGTCGTTTGATTCGCCGATAAGCGGGAAAAATCCTTCTTCCATGCCGATGACAAACAGATGTTCAAATTCCAAACCTTTACTTGCATGAACGCTCATGATATTGATACTGTCGCCGTCTATCTGGTCTTGTTCGCTTTGGAGGGCGATTTCGTTTAAGAACACATCTATTGTAGCTTCGGGATTTTGCTTGATGTAATCCCTGAAAAGTCCGAAAAACTCATCTATATTTAAAGTGCGTTCTATGGAATCAGGAAGCTCTTTGTAGTACGCTCTTATGCCAAAAGCTCTCTCTATTTCATCTATCAAATCGTAAGAGCTGTTAATATTTGCGATATTTTTCATGTTTTCTAAAAATTCTGTCAGTTTTTCATAAGATTTTTTAGATGTTATCTCTTTGATGAGCTCCGTATTTTGGCACATAAAGTCATACATGGATAGTTTTGCGTCATGCGCAAGAGAAGCGATTTTATCCAAAGTAGTTTTGCCAAGTCCCCTCCGCGGACGGTTTATGATACGCAAAAGCGAAAAATCGTCATGCGGATTGATGATAATCCTTAAATAACTTATCAAGTCTTTTATCTCCGCTCTTTCATAAAACTTTACGCCGCCGACCATTTTAAACGGTATGCGCATGCGGTTTAATCCCTCTTCCAAAGAGCGCGAAAGAGCGTTGATGCGGTAAAGTATCGCTATCTCTTTTGGATTTACGCCGCTATCTATCAGTTTTTTTACGCGCATGCTCACGGCGGAAGCTTCTTGATTTTCATCAGGAGACTCCATGAATTGTACGGCTTTGCCACTACCTTTTGTGCTTTTCAAAACTTTGCCGAGCCTTGAACGGTTATGTTCTATAAGGTCGTTTGCCGCGCGCAAAATCTCCTCTGTGGAACGGTAATTGTGTTCTAATTTGATAATTGTCGTATTGTTAAACATTTGAGGAAATTCAAGTATATTTTTGATATTTGCGCCTCTCCAGCCGTAAATACTTTGGTCGTCGTCGCCTACAACGCATATATTTGCGTGCGCAAAGCAGAGTTTTTTTAAGAGTTTATACTGCAAATCGTTCGTATCCTGATATTCGTCCACCATGATGTATTGATAGCGTTGGCTTGTCGCTTCGCACAACTCTTCATCGCTATCTAATATTTTGTATGTAAGCGTAAGCAAATCATCAAAATCCACAAGATTGTTTTGCAGCAGATAGGCTTCATACCGCTCATAGAGCGAAGCTATAATTTCATACTGTTTACCCTCCGCCTGTTCTTTTGCAAGTTCAGGCGTTAAAAATGAGTTTTTATAGTGTGAAATCTCATTTGACACCACAGAAACCGGTATATCTACCTCAAAGCTTTTTAAAATACGCTTTTTATCGTCGCTGTCTATAACAATAAAGTTATTTTTGCGATCTAAACGGTTAATATAAAACTTCAAAAACAGCAATCCGAATTTGTGAAAAGTACATAAAAGCGGCGGATAAATGACTTTTAAATTCGCGCTTCTCAAAAGCGATAACGCTCTCTCTCTCATCTCGTTGGCAGCTTTATTGGTAAATGTCAGCGTAAGCGTATTGGCAGGGTCTATACCAACAGCTCCCACAAGATACGCCAAACGCGAAGTTATCGTCTTTGTTTTGCCGCTTCCCGCACCCGCCAATATCAAAACAGGATCATCTATCTTTTTGACAGCTTCAAGTTGGGATTCGTTGAGTGCGCTTAAAATGGTATCCATTGCTTGTCTTTTCGGTGTATTTATAAAATAGATAAGATTGTACCAAAAAAATATTAAAAAAATAGTTTTTGCGAAAAATTTCTCTCTTTTTATTCTATTTAGATATAATAAAGACTTTTAAAAAAAGTTACAGGAGAAAAAATGAACGATTTAAATAACCCCGAAATATATTTAAATAGAGAGATGTCGTGGCTGCGCTTCAATACGCGCGTCTTAAACGAATCGTTCAAAAAAGAGCTGCCGCTTCTTGAAAGGCTCAAATTTTTGGCTATCTATGTTACGAATCTGGACGAGTTTTATATGATAAGAGTAGCGGGGCTTAAACAGCTTTTATCCGCAGGCATCGTAACGACCGGCAACGACCAGCAAACGACGCTTGATCAACTGCGCGCCATAAGAGAGTATGTAACAAACGAAAAAAATGTTTTTGAGCAGAGTTATAACGAGATAATTCAAGCGTTGGCAAAAGAGAATCTTTTCATATCAAAATACAGCGGAGTGAGCCGCGAATTGCAAGCAAAAGCAGATGAGTTTTTCTTTTCAAATATTTTCCCAGTTATCGTTCCTATAGCGGTTGATGCGACACATCCGTTTCCGCATTTGAATAATCTTAGTTTCGCGCTTGCCGTTAAACTGCAAGACTCCGAAAACGGCAAAATAAAATACGGCATGATAAGAATCCCGCGCGTACTGCCAAGATTTTACAAAGCGCACGGCAATGTTTATATACCTATTGAATCAATCGTGAAATGGCATGTTGAGGATATATTCCCGGGTTACGCGCTTATCGCTTCGGCTCCTTTTGTAGTTACGAGAAACGCCGATATGAATATAGAAGAAGAGGAAGCGGACGACTTTATGCTTATGATGGAACAGGGGCTTAAACTTCGCCGAAAAGGGGCGTTTGTAAGGCTTGCTATTAAAAAAGACGCCGACCCTGATATAGTTGAATTTTTAAATTCGCATATGCAGATTTTTCAAAAAGATATTTACGAGTACAGTATCCCTTTAAATTTGGGAGCATTGTGGCAAATAGTGGGAAATAAGGACTTTTTACATTTAACGCTTCCTCCATATACGCCGAAAATTCTGTCGCCTTTAAATACAAACGAGTCTATTTTTTCGACGATAGACAAGGGCGATATTTTGATAGCGCACCCGTATGAGAGTTTTGATTCGGTAACTTCATTTATCCAAGAGGCTTCAAAAGATCCGAAAGTTATATCTATCCGCATGACGCTGTACAGAGTTGAGAAAAATTCGCCCATCGTTCAAGCGCTGATAAATGCCGCGTCAGACGGCAAGCAGGTTACCGCTATGGTAGAGCTTAAAGCAAGATTTGACGAAGAGAACAATCTGCATTGGGCAAAAGCGCTGGAAAATGCGGGCGCGCATGTTATATACGGTATCACGGGCTTTAAGGTTCATGCGAAAATTACGCAGATTATCCGTCAAGTGGACGACAGACTGAAATTTTATATGCATTTTGGCACTGGAAATTACAACGCTTCCACTGCCCGCATATATACCGATATAAGTTTTTTTACTTCGCGCGAAAATTATGCGAAAGATTCGACGACATTTTTTCATATACTGTCCGGTTTTTCCAAAAACAAAAAGCTTGAAAACCTTTCCATGTCGCCCATGCAGATAAAAAATCGTGTGATTGCCATGATAAACAATGAAGCCGAAAAGAAGAATGATGGACATATCATAGCAAAAATGAACGCTTTGGTAGATCCGGATGTTATAAAGGCTCTTTATAACGCTTCAAGCAAAGGCGTCAAAATAGAGCTTATCATTCGCGGGATTTGCTGCTTAAGACCCGGCGTTGAAGGAGTGAGCGACAGTATCAGCGTCAAATCAATCGTCGGCAAATACTTGGAACATGCGCGTATTTTTTATTTTAAGCACTCAAATCCAAATCTTTTTATCTCAAGCGCGGATTGGATGCCGCGTAATTTGGAGCGAAGACTTGAACTCATGACGCCTATTGAAGACAAGACTTTGCAGAAGAAACTTTTTGAGATTTTGCAGGTGCAGCTTAGCGATAATATATTAAGCTGGCAGCTTAAAGAAGACGGCGCTTACGAGCATCAAGCTTTAAAAGACGATAAAGAGATAAATTGTCAGCAGATGCTGGAAGAGTATATCAATAGAATTTACAGGACTATGAAAAAAGATACGACTTCGTCAAAAGCTGACCAATTGGCGAAAAAGCTTTTTAAAGAGAGTTGATTTTGAAGGTAAAATATGGAGTTGAAATACAATCTATACAAAAATATTGTCGTCAGATGATAAATAAAATAGACGAAATAATTCACTCCTTCCCGTCATTGTGAAAAACGCAGCAATCTTTTCAAGGAAACATTTTGCTTTGCAAAATTCGCTTCGCCTTCGTTGTTGCAATGAGTATCGCAATCTAAAAAAAATATTTGTCCTCCGTCATTGCGAGCCGCTTGCGGCGCGGCAATCCAGAAAAACTCCCAAGCCAACCCCGCGCCCTTTATGCAAAACACATGCGCCCTCCTCCGCCATTGCAAATTGACGAAGTCAGTGCGGTAATCCAGAAAAATACCCATACTAACCACGCCCGCATAAAGTGCATATTACCTTTTCCGTCATTGCGAGGAATGCAATGACGAAGCAATCCAAAAATAATAAAAACAACTCAAACATGTAAATACCAAATAGTTTCATTTCATTATTAATAATACTTTTTTGTTATTGTAAGGTATGGATTGCCACGCTGACTTTGTCAGCTCGCAATGACGGAGGAAGAGAGGATTGTCGCGTTTCTTATGCAACGGCTCACGATGATAAAAAGGAGGGTTGTCGCGCCTGTTTTCAAGGAAAGATTTCAAGAATGCGCTTTACATGGAAAACATTCTGTTTCATAAAAATACTTCGCTTGTTTTTATAGAAATAACATAGTTTTCCGTCATTGCAAGCGAGGTACACAGGACAAAGCAATCCAACCCCCCTCCGTCATTGCGAGCGAAGCGCGGCAATCCATATTGATAACAAAAACGCTATCGCTATAGAAAACAAACAATCGCTTTTTTATTCATGGTTGTAGATTGCTTCGTCATACTGCGTATTCCTCGCAATGACGGAGTGGGCGGGATTACTCACTGTTTTGTAAATTCGCAATCGCAATGACGGAAAAGTATAATTGCTGCAATAATTATTACGCTCCTTCCTTGCAATGACAGAAAGCAAGAGACGGAAACTTGCATGATAAAGGCATAAATCGCTTTAGCGCTTGCAATGACGGAAAAATATTCGCATTTTGAAAAAGAGGCGCTTCATGACAAAACAGGCATAAAAAATAATTTTTAATCAATTTTCATATTAATATACTAATTAAAACCTAAGCCGGAAAGCGTTATTCTGCCGCTAAGTGATTTTTCTATAAAAACGATCATAAAATGCGATTTTAAGTTATTTGCCACAATTATTGCATGCAGATTGGTTTTAATCAGCTTCATATTTTTAAGCGGAATTTATAAAGAGATTTGCAAAAGATAGTAAAATAATACTACATAGACAGAGAATTAAAACAAGCTATAAAAACAGGCGTTTGTACGGTTTTTATATATGAGATTGCGGGCGTTTGGCTGGATTTATAGTATTTAAAACAGTGGGCAAAAATGCAAAAAAAGATTTTGACGCATCCTTGGAAATGCGTATTTGACGAACATTCAAAGGTTTTGATATTGGGCACTTTTCCTTCGCCCAAATCAAGAGAGTACGGGTTTTATTACGGACACTCCAAAAATATCTTTTGGAAAACTTTGGCGTTAGCGCTTGGACAAGACGAACCTGCAAACGATATAGCGTCAAAAAAGGTATTTTTACTGCAAAATTGTATCGCGCTTTGGGATGTTTTGTACTCTTGCAAGATAACAGGCGCAGCCGATAGCACGATAACAAATGTTCATGCAAACGACTTTTCCGATATTTTGAAAAACTCTCAAATCAAAGCGGTTTTTACGACAGGCAAAAAGGCAACGGAGCTTTTTCAAAAATTATGCGCCCAAAAAACAGGCTTTGATCCTATCTATCTTCCATCAACAAGTCCGGCTAACTGTGCGCAGCAAAAGAGTGAAACATTTTTCACACAATGGAGAAAAATAAACGAATTCTTGAAACAGGGTTGAAGTATCTACTGTAATTATCATCGCTCATGTCGTCCCCAAATGATAAGCTTATGAAGTAAAGGCATTTGCAAGGACAAAAAAAATCCATCTCCTTCCGTCGTTGCGAGCTTGCGAAGCAATCCAGATACATGAAGCATTATAAAAAATATTATGATTAAAAAAATAATTTAAATTTGGAATTGATAGTTTATATTTTTTGGTATTTGGATTTTATATATTATTTCGTTGATTTTTTTACTTTTCTGGATTGCTTCGTCGTGCTTTGCACTCCTCGCAATGACGGAAAAGAAACATTCATTTACACTCTCTGTCATTATAAAAAGCGCAGTAATCCAGTTATCACAAGAAATAAAATAATGAGCAATCCACATTTTTCATTATAGAAATCTC
>JAISNU010000133.1 GCA_031276075.1 Campylobacteraceae bacterium | reverse complement strand
GCTGCCTTTTGGCATATATTGCATTGCGACTGATTGAAAATCGCCAAGCGTTATGCCGAAATTTTCCAATATCCACTGCGCGCCGTCCAAGCCGTAAGCATAAGCCGCGTTTCTGGCTCCAGCCAACTCTTCGTAAAAGTAGCGATCTGTTTTCAAACGCTCCAAATTTGCTTTGCCCTCTTGCGAAACATTCGTTTCAAGATTTAACAGTTTTGGATTGGTAACGCCCTGTGCAAAATACTGCCCGTAAAGCGTTACTAACTCAAAAGTAGAATCCTCACTCATTCTTTGTATCCAAAGCGTATTTACTTCGTCCCATACCGCGCGATCGATTCCCATCGCTTTGCATATCTGCTCTTCGCTTGCGCCGCTTGTGAGTTTTATCGCCATCTGCGCGTAATCCTCAAATGAAATGCCGTGTATCGGCTCCAAATTATTTGCCATTTTTTCTCCCTCGTTAAATTTGGAAGTATTTTCTCCCAAGTTGATTTGAGCGTTTAATTTGCCGCCCAGCCGCTAAAACTTAGACCCAAAAGCAGAGCCAATATAGCCTCTGCCAAGCCGTCTTATCCGTTATTTTATCTCCACCTTCACAATTTGCTTTATCTGTTCGTGATAAGCCGTTTCGTGATGTTCTTTGAAGTCGGGCAATATGTTATTCATTTCGTCGCAAACGGCGCGCAAATATTTGGCGTAAAGCTGCGGGGCATTTTGAATGGAACGCTCGCGTTCCAAATTTATGGCCTCTATTTCCCGCGCCGCTTTTATTTTATCATCATTGCTTGCATGAATAGAGTTTAGTTTGATATTGTGCGCTTTATGATACAAATCGCGCTCGTTTTGTTTTTCATCGCCGTATGCGTCAAGCAGATGTTTACAGCGTTTTTCGGCAAGCTCTTTGGCGATAAATTGCAAATTCCGCGTTTTAGGAGATGGCTCAAAAGTATTTTGCGCGCCGCACGCTGGACAAGCTATATGAACGCTTATGCAAAAAATACGATCAATTGGCAGCAAATGTCCGCACTGCGAGCAGAGCAATTTATCTCTTGTTCCATTAAAAGCGTCTATTATTTTGGCGTATTCTTCTTCCAAATCCGCTTTAGCGTCGTCTCTTAAAGCACGCTCCATGTTTAGCAAAGATTCTTCAAGTTCGTAAAAACGCTCATAGCAGGTATTTTTAAACTCATACAGTATTGATGAGAGCGGTTGCGAAATGGCTTCGCTCCTTGCGTCATAATAAAAATCTATAATCTCGCTTTCCAGCGTATCATGAGCCTTTTTTGCAATAACGCCAAACTGTCCGCATACGCCCGATAAGGCTTTGTTGTATGTTGATTTGTTGGGGTCGCCGTCCGCTTTTCTGATATTGGCTAACTCCTCAAATGCTGGTTCGTATAACTCTTTTGCCTTTATGGTTAATTTGTCCAAAAACGCAAACCACCGCGCCTGCTTTTCTTCTATCTGCGCTTTCAAATCGTCATACATTTTTAGAGTTGTCTTCCGCTTTGATATATATGCCGTCCGTTAATACCGCGTCTATAAACTTATATCCGCAATACGCGCAATGCGTCAAACCGTCCTGTTTTGTTCTCGGCGCGCCGCAGTTTGGGCAAAGCGCGGCGGCGGCTTTGTCCTCTTTTGTTTCATCTGTTTTGGCGTAATTTTTTTGCTTTAAGGAGATATTTGTCATATTTTGCAGGAAATTTATGCTTTTGTTTGCCATGTTTAATCGTTAAAATTCGCTAAAAGTTCGGCTTTTTTAGCTTTATATTCATTTTCGTCTATCAAGTCGTTTTCAAACAACTCTTTTAACTTTTTCAATTTTGCGGTTATATTTTCGCCTGTTTTGTTATCCTCGCGCGTTTGATTTGTCATGATACCAAGTGCAGCGGCTTGCGCGAGCGCGTCGTTTAGCGCATTTCCCTTTTCTCCTATCGCTTTTGCCTTTTGAAATTCGCCGTAACGCTTCATGTCGTTTATCATATTCATATTGGTTAATGAATCAATATGTTTCAATACTTCGTCAGGCAGCGTAACGGAAGTGATAACAAACTGCGTAAGAGTTAATCCCATCTGCGCAAAATACGGCGCAATAAGAGGCTCTATCTTTTTGCCAAGTTCGGTAATATTGCCCGCTATCTCCATGACTGGTATTTTTTGCGCGCTTATAATTTCGCCAAATTTCGGAGCGATAAAATCTCTCAATTGCGCTTGCAGTTCAAAAATAGTAAGCTCTTTGTAAGTTCCCGCATATTGTCTGAAAAAAAGCGCTGGATCGGATATGCGGATATCAAAACTGCCAAACGCCCTTACGCGGATATTGCCAAACTCCGCGTCGCGTATCAAAACAGGCGTCGGCGTTCCCCACTTGTTATTAATAAACTGATGCGTACTGAAAAAATAAATATCTGCTTTATAAGGGCTTGCAAACCCGTATTTCCAGCCTTTTAACTTGCTAAATATCGGGATACTTTCCGTTTTTAGCGTATACAGACCGCTTTGAAACACATCTGCAATCGCGCCTTCGTTAATCAATATGGCTTGCTGGCTTTCTCTGACGGTGAGTTTCGCGCCATTTTGTATCTCACAGCCATTATTGGGAAATTTCCACATGAGAATGTTTGGATTGTTCGCTACGCATTCAATAATCTCTATAAGCGGCATAACGCTCCCTTGTAATTCGTTTAGTTTGTATTATATAGAACAACCAATAAAAAATGGCTTATTTTAGCTAAACAGACTTCAGCTTACGCTCATATTTTAATTCTAATAACCATCTTATTAGTATATGTTCATTTTTTGCAATTACTTTTTTCCCATCTATGTGTATTTCGTTTTTAATCAGCTCTATGGAGTTTTCATCAATTAGAAATGAATCCGTTATAAATTTTTTTACCATAGTTTTGATTATGTATGAAGAATTATGTCCAATAATATAATATGCCCTTATTGCATTCAATCCTATTGTACACATTATTGCATTTGATATGTAATTTATATCATCAAGAATTTCATCCCAATCAATCTCGGTATGCTCTCGTTTTTTTGTGTAATGATATGAATGAAATATTTCGGACGCATTACTTGAAAAAGCAATAACTAATTCATCGCAATCCAGATACTTTAATAATATAAAATATATTGCTTCAATTTTGGATACAGTACCCCAATATGGATTATCCTGAGTAATAGGGTATGGTCTAAAATGTTCATAAATTTTTGCATACTCTATTAAATGGAGAAATATTCTACTTTTAGAGTATGTATTATTGTTTTTTAACTTGGTTATATCATCATATATTGTATTAAAAATATTATTATTCCATAAAATATCCGTCTCATCAAGATACTCTAACAATGGATTATAAAAAATATCGTCGTCTTGTATTTTGCGCCTTTTTAATTTATCATAGCATACAAATGCATTTAGAAAACTGCCTTTTATCAAAATGGCACTTGACTTCATTGCAAATTATGAAAATACATAAAGCATACTATCCATATCGCAATAGATTCTAAACTAATTCACTTACCTTGTTTGTATTAATTAATCATAACCAATATCCAATATAATCATCCTTAATTTGAGCAGTAAACGCGAGCTGCACAGAATACGAGCAAGAATATAAGGCAATAATGTTTCAAATTGTTAGAGCTGTTTATGTATAAACAAATAGTTATGTGGGGAAGGGTAATACAGACCCGCCTTTTTCCGTTAAAATTTACCAACTGTGATCTAAAAAAATCGCTTTTATACAGTCTCTTGCCTGAATATTCAATTGTTTTCTTGCTTTGACAGAAAATGAAGCACAGTATCATCTATTTTGTAATAACATCTTTATTATATGCGAAGTGCGCCCGCATTTTATTTTTTAATATATAATCTCCTTGACTTATAATCTTTAGGAATATTTAATTTTTTTAATCAGGACAGATAAGCACTTGCACAATAACATAATGCTGACAAAATATGATGGGGTGAGCCGTGGAAAGGAGCGTAGCGACTGACCTATCAAAACCATAGCCCAAGTCCGCCTGCATGAGGTGAAGCGTAAACAGTCCTGTTATGCGAAGTGTGGGTGTATTCCGCTTATATTTATTTTTATCATTTTTTTAAATTCAACTTTCATGTGAATAACCTGTCACATTTAATTCTTCATCCATTTTTACACACAAGATTTGATCAGAATATTCTTTTGAAATCATATAATCAACTGATAAATTTATTTCCCCATCATCTATACCAAAAAGAAAATTTGGATATCCAAATTTTCCAACCGTCTTTTCTATATCAAAAAATTCAAAATCCTTCATGCCAAATATTTCAATAATTTTTTCTTCTTCCAATTCATCAAAATGACATCTAAAATAATCTTCAATAATTTTGTTTTTGGAGAAATTTTCTACAATGGCTTTTTTTGCTATTTTATCTATCTCTTCATATTTATCTATGATTTCCAAACAAACTTTAAGTTTATTCCCATAAATATTACATTCATGTAATGAAATAATTATTTCTTTGTTTTTATATACTAATTCAATAAATTCAAAATCACTTGTTTCATCAATACTAATTTCCCCAAAATACTTCGTTGTATATTTGACCATTTTTAAGCCTTCATAGTTTTTTATTTATTATATCTAAAA
>JAISNU010000036.1 GCA_031276075.1 Campylobacteraceae bacterium | reverse complement strand
ACTGTTAATTTACGGGCTTTCTCTTTGCACATATCTTTTCTATTGTGCAAGATGATATATTCAACAAATCTTGGTTTATCAAGAGTAAGCTCCCACCAAGGATTTTGCTCTTTATCAGTATGAAAGGCGTAGTTTACCGCCCCCAATTCTATGACTGCTCTTTGAGCGTCATCTATCTTTGACCATTGAGATAATGAGCTTTGAGTTGCTTTGCCAAGAGGCGCTATGTCTGTCAGGTTTTCAGATTCACAGAGGAATTTGGTAAAGTTTATCATAAAGTAAATTCCTTCTGTATCATACGCTTTGCGTATGTTTTGCAATTAGTCCTTTGGCAACTACTCTATCTATCTCTTTTTGCATGAAATTAACCAACGAAGTTTGCATATTTGATATTGAAGTTATAAAAATAATTTTTTTATCCTTTCCTTTGAGAAATAATGGATAGAATTTATTTACAATGTTCATATCGCAATCTTTTCTTAAAGCAACTTTGACAGTTATACTGTCGCCGCTTGAAATAATATCATACGCTATTTTCATATCCAACATGTCTATAACAACTATTTTGTTTTCCCATATTCGCAAATTATGTCTAAATTGTGCATTTGATAATACTTTGTTTTGTAAAATGTCTTTTATTTCAAACAATACATTGCTTTTATTTGTAGTTACCACATCCAATGGTATCGTCTTTCGCAATGCCTGTATTTTTATATTTGCTTGAGCAATTAATTCACTATTGCCATTACATCTTTTTAAAACACTTGTTACAATCCTTGAAAAATATTCATTATATTGCTCGCGATATTTTTCATACAGACTGCTTTTTTGCAAGTAATTATATACATGCTCCAAAATATGTAACATATCCAATATGCCAACACTATGGATTTCCCTGTTAGACATAATAGAATCACTGCGAATAAGTCTATTGTAATATGCTTTTTTTAGACAATAGGTGCTTTTCACATGTGAGAAGTAGTACCAATGCCAAGCTTCGTCTTCATTTATTAAGCCTACCGGAAATCTAAGGACATATCTGTCTATAATTTCTTTTTTGTATAGTTTACAACAAGCGCTGGATCTATATTCTTTAAAATCACCTGCAAATTCATATCTGCCTTCAGACTTTTCTAATGATGAGTAATATTTGACATAATTATTATATCTTTTTATATCAGTTTCATTTTCTAGTATAGGCATAAAATTACCCATCACAACATCAACTTTTTCTTTTATTGCTGTTTCATAATGTGCTTCCAATGTATCAGGCTCTATCCAATCATCAGAATCAATAAACATAATATATGCAGCCCTTGCTATATCCAATCCCGCATTTCTTGAAGCGCTAAGTCCGCCGTTTTTTTGGTCAATAACGATAATTCTCTCGTCTTTTTTTTCATACTCTTTAAGAATTTTAAGCGAGTTATCAGTAGAGCCGTCATTTACGCAGATAATCTCTATATCTTTTAAGGTTTGATTTATTGCGCTGTCAAGGCATTTTCTGAGATATTTTTCTACATTATAGACAGGGATAATCAATGAAACTTTTGGATTATCTGTATTGTCATAATCATTACATTTTTTCAAAAACATATCATAGTATTTTTCGGGAAACATTTTTTTGACTTCATAGATAAGTTTTTGTCTATCCTGCTTAACAACAAACTGATATTCATAAAAAAAGTGTCCACTAAATCTCTCATATAATGGCTTTTCTATTTCATCAAATATACCAATTTTTGTCAAATCAGTCTTTATTTTATTAAATACAGAAAATACATTATTGTAATATTCTCCTCTATTGCTTGTTGTTGAATTTTTTGTATTTCGTCTATAATTTACAAATGACCTATTGATGTAAGTAATTTTATCTGCAAAAATTAATGCCATATAAGAAAAATATATATCATTGCATGTTTTCATATTTTGAAAAATTAAGTTATTATTTGAAATAAAAGATCTCTTATATATTTTAGTCCAATTATTTGGTTGAGTAATTTTAAATATATCATCTTTTAATGTATGCCGAGAGAAAACTTCCAAATCTTTTACATGCCACTCATTTAAAAACCAAGGTGCAGGCTTTGTTTCCTTTGTAACATCATCATAAGTAGAACCGCCGCATAATACGATATCGGCATCCATACTTACGGCTTTCCTATACATCTCCTCCAACATAGTCTGTTCAAAAAAATCATCTGAATCAAGAAATGACAGATACTCCCCCTTAGCTATCGCCAAACCTCTATTCCTCGCCTTGCCTGCCCCGCTGTTCTCTTGCCTTAAAACAGTAAACCTCTTATCTTTTTGGGCGTATTCATTAAGTATCGCAAGCGAATTATCCGTTGAACCGTCATCTACACAAATTATCTCAATATCTTTAAGCGTTTGATTTATTACGCTGTCCAAACATTGTCTTAGATACGGTTCTACATTATAAACAGGAATGATAACGGAGACTTTGATATTGTTTGCCCTGTATTCCTTAAACTCTTTAATATCCTGCAAAATAGCTGCGGGCAGAGTCAATGGATTTCCATGCTTCAGCCAAGTTGCGCCAAGTCTATACGAAAGGTGTTTTTTGGCTTTGTAGCCTTCCTCAGCGTCCGCATACTTTTCAAGCGGTGGTAGATTTTCAGATTTTTGATTTTTCCACTCTTTTTCCACTTTTTTGACTGCTGATAAAAGTGTCAATTTCCCACTGCGCCAATGCTCTATCATCGTAGCGCCTATTTGATACTCAAGAGTATTTTTTACTCTCTCTTTGGCACCGTAGAGTTTAGGCGCGGTTGGTTTAACATTTTTTTTTAATTCTTGATTTTCAAGATAGTACCTCTCCAACTCCTCTTGTACTTGATGAAGTTGTGAGAGCAGCATCTCATTTTCCTGCTCCAGCTCATTTTTTAAGGAAGCATCATGCGGTTTTATCTGAAGTTCTTTATTTTTAGCTTCTAACTCTTTTGCCTGTCTTTCTTTCTCTAAGGCAATTTTTTTAGCCTCTTCCAACTGCTTTTTAAATTGCTCTAACTGCTCGGATTTTTCTTTGGCTGACTTTTCTGCCTGCTGCAAATTTTGATTTAGAGTGTTTTTTTGTTTTTCTATTTCTGCGGTTTTTTTATTTTGCTCGTCTATCCTGTCATGCAGGCTTTTTAACTGCTCGGCTCTCTCTTTGGCTGAATTTTGCGCTTGTTGAAAGTTTTGGTTAAGCTCGGCTTTTTGCCTCTCTATTTCGCCG
Organism: Campylobacteraceae bacterium; assembly: GCA_031276075.1. GTDB lineage: Bacteria > Campylobacterota > Campylobacteria > Campylobacterales > Campylobacteraceae > JAIRKW01. The sequence continues at coordinate 5,039 of JAISNU010000036.1, read as the reverse complement.
AATTTTTTACTCTGTTCATTTAGCTTGCTTTGTAAATTTTCCTGTTCCTGTTTCAAAAATTCGGCATGGTTTTTGACGCTTTCATATTCTGTTTTGGCTTTGTTTATCTCGTCTTCCAAAGCGCGGACGATATCCTGCGCACTTTGTTCGGCGCGGCTCAATTGCTCTGTAAGGCTCTCTATTTGTCTGGTCTGCGTCTGCGTTTTATAGACTTGCTCCGCCATGACTTGCCACGCATCAACAGCCGCTATACTCTCATCGTTTACCAAAGGCAGATTTGCACTCTCTTGAAGCTCTTTGTAAACTTTCGCGCTTTGTCTATTGCCATGCGTCAAAGCTTTGGCTATGTAACGCGAGAGAGGATTGTCATTTTCGCCCGCAATATATGGCACAGGCTGAGTATTTGCCGTTATTATCGTTTGTTGATTTTCAAATTCTTCGTTTTGTTTGGCATTTTTTCTGTTTCTTGGCGGTTTTTTTGGGGTGGCGCATAATATCTCCGCGCCTTTCCACAATATCTTATCAGGAAATTTTAAATTTTTGCTAATGCGGACTTTTAACTGCTGTATATAACTCGCCGCCGATAAGCGAACCTGCTGCGCATGTACCAAAAGGCATCGGTCTTGATTTTGCCGATAAAAACTTAAAAGCTCCAGATTGTACGCATTCCAAGCATTTAAATCGTCTTTTATATCATTTTGCCCGCTAAAATGCGTTATATTATGGCGGGTGAGGACGGATTCGGGATTGTCGTAAACAAGTATAAAGGCTATCTTGGGGTCTATTGATTTCCAAAAATTCAGCAGATAAATGACATTCGGGTCAGACCAGCCCCAAAATAACTTGTCAATATTTGCCAGCATCAAATCAAGCACCATACTGTGCCAAAGCGCGCCGACTTCTATCTGTTCTATGTTTTTACCATATTTTGATATGCCATGCGCCCTGCAAAGCGTTTGAGTTATCTGCTGCGGAGTAAATCCCTCGCGGACGGATTTGTCGGCGTAAGCCATACCGCATATATGCAGTAACTCCTCTACCTCTTCGTAAGCTGAACTTGGGTGCCCTGTGATGATGACTTTGTTCATTTGAAAAATATAACCTGCGAATTATTTTAAAAAAAATAATTATATATCTTTAATACTTAAAGTTTATAGAATTATTTTAAAATGAAACAATAAATATGCCCGAAAATATGTTATTGATGCGGTGGTATTAAAAAATGATTTATTGTGATTTTGCGGTTTTATGCATAACATTTAAGTTAAAAAATATATCAAATAAAAAGGTCTTTTCATGTATCTGGATTGCTTCGTCAGTCGCAATGACAGAATACATTTTTTGTTTCGCATATTTCCATGTGCGGAATAATGGAAAATGTGTATTGTTTCATGTTTCGCAAGTTTACGGTGGTTGCGCCATTGCAAGGAGCGCGAGCAGTCTATTCTCCATCGTTCCCGCGCAGGCGGGAATCCACACAATTAATAAAACAACAATTCCATCATTGCGAACGGAGCGAAGCAATCCAGATACGCGAAGCATTCAAAACATCAGACTATTGCAATTAAAAAAACATGAAATAAATTAAATTTGGAATTGATAATTTATATTTTCTTGTATTGTTTTCTTTATTTCTTTATTTTTCTGGATTGCCGCGACACTTTGTGTCTCGCAATGACGGAATACATTTTTTGTTTCGCGTATTTCCATGTGCGGAATAATGGAAAATGTGTATTGTTTCATGTTTCGCAAGCTTACGGTGGTTGTGTCATTGCGAGGAGCGGAGCGACGAAGCAATCCAGAAAATAATAAAAACAACCTATACATATAAATACCAAGACGGTTTTATTTATTATCAATGATACTTTTTGATTATTATAAGTATGGATTGCCGCGCTGCGCTCGCAATGACGGAAAAAATTGTCATTGCGAGGAGTGCGAAGCACGACGAAGCAATCCAGATACGCGAAGCGTTTAAAACATCAGACTATAATAAAGATGCAATAAAAAAGGATTAATTGCTGCTGCCAATTCTAATTAACTCTTTTTCTCCAACGCTACCACCCCGTTTGTAGCCGTTTGTATTACCTGATCCCCCGTTTTAAATATCTCTTCGCTTATTTTAAATATATCTTTTTTGGACTTGTTCGGATAATCTATCTGGCTTAAAATATGGCGTATTGTATTTAGCCGCGCCTTTTTTTTGTTGTCGGAGTAAACTATCGCCCATGGGCACTCTTTCGTGTGAGACGCCAAAAACATGGAGTATTCGGCTAAAGTGTACTGGTCCCACAACTCCTGCGCTTTTTCGTCTATCGGCGAGAGTTTGAAGTGTTTTAACGGGTCTTTTTTGCGCTCTTCAAATCGTTTTTTCTGCTCCTCTTTTGTAACGGAAAAGTAGAATTTAAATATCTTTATGCCCGATCTTGCTATAAGCGACTCAAATTTTGGCACCTCTATCAAAAACTCTTGATACTCCTCTTTGGTACAAAATCCCATCACAGGCTCGACGCCTGCGCGGTTATACCATGAACGGTCAAAAAAGACTATTTCGCCGGCTGAGGGCAAATGCTCTATGTATCGCTGAAAATACCACTGTGTGCGCTCTTTGTCGGACGGTTTTTCAAGAGCCACAACGCGCGCGCCTCTGGGGTTGATGTGTCCTGTCATCGTTTTTATCGTGCCGCCTTTGCCCGCTGCGTCGCGTCCTTCAAAGATGATGAGTATCCTAAGCCCGCTCTCTTTGACGAATTTTTGGAGTTTTAAAAGCTCTATTTGCAACTCTTTTAGCTTTTTTTCATAGTCAAGTTTGCTCTTTTTTACCCAAATCTGCACAAATTTACCTTTATCTTTTGGCTCTTTTTGCGCCTCCTCTTTTTTTTCAGGCTCTTTTATCTCTTTTTCCAAGACTTCATCCGACTTTTTCCCATTTTTAGCCATGTTCGCCCCTTAGCGTAAAATTTTCCTTAATCATAACCTATAAAGGCTTAATGTGCCGTTTATTAAGATTGGATAAAATATCCAATCATTTTTTTAAGGCTTTTGATATTGAAAAAGATTATCGCAGTTTTGATTTTAGCGTGTGTTTCGCTGTTTGCGCAGCAAATGAAAATAGTTCCGCCCGAAGAAGCTTTTAGCGTGAATTTTGAGGAGAAAAACGATTATATTATCGTCAGAATAGAAATGGCGCAGGGCGTTTATCTGCTTGCCGATAAGCTTTTGGTGGAAATTGCGCCGCCTAAAAAATTAAATATCACGCCGATGCTCTCATCGGCAAAGCCCGAAATTTTTAAAGGGCAAAATGTCTATTTTGATTTTTATGAAACAGCCGTTTCTAAGGAGTATCTGCGCTCTAACGGCGTGAGAGGCAAAATCGTTTTGAGGGTAAATTATCAAGGCTGTGCGGGCGAAGGCGTTATCTGTTATCCGCCGATGAGCGTCTCGTATAAGGCTGATATTCCAAGCAAAAGCGGTATTGCCGATATGCTTCATGAAAGCAGTTTTATAGTTTCGCTTGCAAGTTTTTTCGGATTTGGGCTGCTGCTCTCTTTGACGCCATGCACATTTCCTATGATACCGATACTCTCGTCTATTATCGCAGGACAGTCAAAACGCAGTATGACGCTAAAAAAAGGATTTTGGCTTTCATTTGTGTATGTTTTTTTTATGTCGCTGGCATATATGATTGCCGGTATTTTGGCGGGAATTTTTGGCGCCAATTTACAGATATACCTGCAAAACGCTTGGGCTATAACCATTTTTAGCGCGATATTTGTTCTTTTATCGCTCTCCATGTTTGGATTGTACAGGTTTCAACTACCATCGTCTTTGCAGACGAAATTTTCAAAATTAAGCGGCCATGGCGTGCTGGGAGCGGCTTTGATGGGTTTTACTTCGTCTTTGATAGTGGGTCCGTGCGTAGCTGCACCGCTTGCAGGGGCGTTAATGTACATAGGGCAGAGCGGGGACGCGGTTTTGGGCGGCGCGGCTTTGTTTGTCATGAGTATGGGCATGGGCGTGCCGCTGTTGATAGTAGGAGCGAGCGCGGGTAGATTTTTGCCAAAACCGGGATTTTGGATGGATATTGTAGGGCAATTGTTCGGATTTATTATGCTTTGCGTTGCAATATATATGTTTTCGCGCGTGATACCTGCAAATGTTACTTTGATATTATGGTCGGTTTTGACAGCCGTTTTTGGCATTTATCTTTTTGTGATAAGTTCAAAATTCAAAATCAAAAAGGCGTTGAGATTTTTTGCCCTCTTGGTATTTTTTTACGGCGCAGTTTTAGCGGCAGGCGGAATTTTGGGCGGCAGTTCATTTAACGCATTTGCAAATTTTAAAGCCAAACAAACTTTAAAACTGCCTGTTGATTTTATAAAAATAACGAATATAAAAGAGCTTGATTTGGCGGTAAAAAGCAGCGCCAAGCCTGTCATAGCGGAATTTACAGCCGCATGGTGCGCTGTTTGTACGGAGTTTGAAGAGAAAACTTTAAGTCAAAAAAGCGTGCAGGACGCGCTGGATAGATTTACATTTTTAAGGATTGATGTAACAAAAAACAGTGATGAAGATAGAGAATTAATGAGGCGTTTTTCGCTTTTCGGACCGCCTGCGATTATCTTTTTTAAAGACGGCATAGAGCTGACGGATTTGCAAATAGTAGGCTTTAAAAACGAAGAAGAATTTTTAGCATATTTAGAAAAGATAGAGCAGTGATTGAGGTTTTGGTAGTGCTGGATATAAAAGAGTTTTCAAATCAAAAAGAGTTTGAAGAGTATGTTTTAAAAGAGGGTTTTGAATGTGTAGAGCCTTTTGCATACGCGGGTGTAAGCACGACGCCTGTTTTTAACACAAGAGCTTATATATTTGAAGTTTTTTTGAAAGCTTTTGAAGCGGCGGGCGTAGAGGAGTGCAGACTTATCTGTCAAATCGGCTCAAATCCGCCTGAAGCGTATCTTTACAAAAAAGACGATTTTTTTACAGAGTTGAAATAAACATAACTTCAGCTATGCAAACTCGCAATAATAAAATAAAAG
>JAISNU010000086.1 GCA_031276075.1 Campylobacteraceae bacterium | reverse complement strand
GCTGCTATCAACTTGGCAATGAAGTAGAACGGTTGCTTGCAATGACGGAATTACTTTATATACTAATGATTTCAATAATGATGCCTGCTTTGGTTCAACTTATATTCATCTGATATGTTGTGCGGCTTGCTCTCAAAAATTCAATACATATTTGTGTCGGCTTAATAAATTTTTTTGTCATCAGACACAAAATTGTCCTGAATTTCAATACGATGCAGCATTTCATACGGATATTTATTTCTATTCATTTCAATAAAACTACAAATTCATGTAAAATACATTTCAACGCAACGCACATTGAAGCTTGTTTTGCTATTGTTTTAAGTTGCAATGCTATTGTTGCAGCGCGTAAAATTATATTTAGCATGCTAAAAAGTCATAAATGCTCTCCCAAAAACAGAAGTTCAATTCTGTTGTTATCAAGATTTTTGCAATAAATGCGTTTTGCGCCGCCATCGCTCCATGCGTAAACTTCGCATGTTACCTCGCTGTTGCGCGGGTGTGTTACCTGATGGTAACGGAGGCTTCTTAAACTTTGCTCTTTTGCACCTTCTAAAAATTGCGCAAGCAAGTCTATTTTTTCATTAATTTCTTGTTTGTGAAGCGGCGTTTCTTTTTCGCATGAATTCAAAAATTTCGGCGCAAATATGATTTTTTCAGACGGCGAGGGGTAAATTTTTTTACGATAAATTTCATCTTTGTGCTGCAAAAAAACAAATTCGCCCCATTCTGTTAAGCTGTATGTTCCGTCGATTTCAAACCAATAAATACCCGATTTTTTGGATAGTATGCCTAATTTAAGAGCGGCGCGGCGAAAATCGCGTAAATCTTTTAGAATGGATTCTTCATCATCCATTTTGATTGGAAGATGCGGAATACGCATAAGTTCATTAGAACGCTCAAATATATAGACCGTTTCATGGGCGTAAAACATGCCAAGCATTTGAAGAAAGCCTGTTTCCGACTTAAAGCCGCCCGAGAGGTTGAAAACGACGCGATAGTGTTCCATCTGCGGCTTAATAGTTTCAGCGCACCACTTCACAAGTTCAGCAAGCGAATTTCTAAAACATTGCCATTCATTAGTTTGCAAATCTTGATGACGATAGATGCAAATATTTGTAAAACCGTTTGTTTCCAGCCATGATTTGACGATATTGGCAGTCTCTTCGCCAAGCCATGTATCGGTTGCCAAAAGATAGTGAATATCGCGCCTGTTTTCTTTGGTCGGCTGTTCGCCGTAAAAAGAGAGAATACCGTTAATTTCCGCAGAATTTTTTTTGGCTTCTTCATGAGAATATCCTGCAAACTCCTTTTTTCGCTCGTTAATATGCGCGCAGATACAATTGCGCTCTTTTGAAAGCGAAATATCATCGGCGCTTTTAACATTGGCATACTTTATGAACAGTGGGCGCAGAACATCGTCTGCCTTGTTGGTCAAAATACTTGTTCCGCAGGTTGAAAGTATTAAATTCATGAAATATCCTTTGAAAGATAACGGTTTTGTGCGAAATTTTACCGCTTCCATATAAATCTCAACATGGAACTGTAACCGCCATCTGTTTTTATAAAAAAATTATATCTTAAATTTTGCCTCAAAAACAGCCATAAAACTAAAATTTGCTATCAAGCATAATATAAAGTGCATTTAAATAAAAATTGCAGCCAGAATATGATTATCTTTAAGCGCGCTATAAATAAATTTTAAGTAAAATCACTCCCTTAATCTCACACACACCAATCCTTGACAGGTTGCGGATTTTCCGTTGATGGGTGTGGAGGACTAAACCAAATCAAGGAAACAAAATGTTCTCATGAGGCGCAAAATCGGCGCCGAATTGATAATGTATTGTTTCTAAAAAAACAAAAACACAAGGAGAAATTCATGGTAACCATGAAAGATTTATTGGAATGCGGCGTGCATTTTGGGCACCAAACCAGAAGATGGAATCCAAAAATGAAAAAATTCATCTTCGGCGAGAGAAAAAATATCTATATTATTGACCTCCAAAAGACTTTAAGATATTTCAGATATACATACAATATTGTAAGAGACGCTGCGGCAGAGGGTAAAACTATCCTTTTTGTCGGCACAAAAAAACAAGCTGTTGCGGCTATAAAAGAGGCGGCGGAAGGCTGCGGTATGCCATATGTAAACCATCGCTGGCTTGGCGGCATGATGACAAATTTTAACACAATAAGACAGTCAATACGCAAACTTGAAATCATAGAAGAGATGGAAAAAGACGGACAAATTGACCTTTTGACAAAAAAAGAGGCTTTAATGCTCCGCAGAAAAAAAGAGAAACTTATCAGTTATCTTGGAGGATTAAGAAACCTTAAAACTTCGCCCGATATGTTGTTTGTTGTAGACACAGTCAAAGAGAAAATAGCCGTTGCCGAAGCAAACAGACTGAAAATCCCAGTAGTAGCTCCGCTTGATACCAACTGCGATCCTGATGTTGTGGATTTCCCGATACCGGGCAACGACGACGCTATCCGCTCCGTTCAGCTATTTTGCAAAGAGATGATGGAAGCCGTAAACGAAGGCAAAGAGTTAAGAGCGCAGGATAATCCCGACGCTGATGGCGTTGTTATAACGCAAAAAGAGAAAGAAGAGATTTTGGAAGAGGCGTTTAAGGACGAAGAGTTGGATATAGATTTCAGCGAAGAGTTTTTAGAAGAAAATACTATTGAAGGCAAAGAAGCGGAAAAACCTGAAATTAAAGAAGAGATTGCAAAGGAAGCTCCAAACCCTAAAAAAGCCGTAAAAAACGCGAAAAAAGATGACGAAACAGAGACAAAAGAGGAAAGTAAACCTAAAAAGAGCGTTAAAAAAACCGAAGAGGCAAATGAGAGCGAAAAACCTAAAAGAACAAGAAAACCAAAAGCGGTAAAAGAGGAGGAGTAATGGCAGAGATAAGTTCAAACCTCATCAAAGAGTTAAGAGAGAGAAGCGGCGCGGGCATGATGGACTGCAAAAACGCGCTTACACAGACAGAGGGCGATATAGAAGCCGCGATAAATCTTTTGCATGAAAAAGGTCTTGGCAAAGCAGCTAAAAAAGCCGACCGTCTTGCAAGCGAAGGCTTGATAAGCGTTGAAGTTGCGGGAGATTTTAAAGCGGCTACAATAAGCGAGATAAATTCCGAAACCGATTTTGTTGCAAAAAATGAGAAATTTATCAATTTAACGAAAAATGTTACTTCACATATACAATCAAATGATATACCTCATATGGAAAGTTTGCAAAATAGCGTGATAGAGGGTAAAAACTTTACAGAATATCTTAACTCTCAAATCGCAGCCATAGGCGAAAATCTTGTAGTGCGCCGCTTTATTACAATTAAGGCAAATGACGAAACAAGCGCAGTAAACGGTTATGTTCACTCAAATGGGCGCGTAGGAGTAATACTCGGCGCAAAATGCAGTTCCAAAGAGATAGCCGCTAAAGCTGCGGATTTACTGAAAAATATCGCTATGCACGCAGCCGCCATGAAGCCTGTTTATCTGTCATATACAGAACTTTCGCAAGAGTTTGTAGAAAAAGAGTTTATAGCCTTCAAAGCAAATTTGGAAAAAGAGAATGAAGAGGCGCGCCGCTTGAAAAAACTTGAGAAAAAAATCCCGCTTTACGGCTCCAAAGCACAGCTTACAGACGAAGTTTTAGCCAAAGCCAAAGCTAATATGGAAGCAGAATTGAAAGCGCAGGGCAAACCTGAAAAGATTTGGGATAGAATAATACATGGACAAATTGAGCGGTTTATCGCAGACAATACGCAGCTTGACCAGCAATACGCACTTTTAAGCCAATTTTATGTCATGGATGAGAGCAAAACCATTGGTCAGGTACTCAAAGAGAGAGGCGCTGAACTCGGCGGTTCTATAGAAATTGTAGAATATGTGCGCTTTGAACTTGGCGAAGGACTTGAAAAGAAAGTTGATGATTTCGCGGCTGAAGTCGCGGCGCAGCTTAACTGATTTATTTTAAAAGATGCTTTAAGGCGTCTTTTAAAAACTTTAAAGAGAGGGGGATAGATGGAAGCACTGTTGCGCGTAAGCAATCTTTTGCATTCGTTTGATTATCCTCTTTTTCATGATTTAAACTTCACTCTTGAAAAACAAAAATCCATGTCCATTACAGGTATCAGCGGTAGCGGCAAAAGCACGCTTTTGCATATCTGTTCCACGCTTTTAAAGCCTAAAAACGGCGAAGTTTTTATAAGTGGAAAAGACATTTACAATTTGCAAAATAGCGAACTTATCAAGATAAGACGAAACGAAATCGGCATTATTTTTCAATCGCATTTTCTTTTTAAAGGTTTTAGCGTAAAAGAGAATATGGAAATTGCGACTATTTTGGCAAAAACAAATTTTGATAAAAATCTTATAGAACAGCTTGGCATCGCACATATTTTGAAACAAAAACCGGGCGACATTTCTGGCGGCCAGCAGCAAAGAGTTTCGCTTGCGCGCGTGCTTTCAAAAAAACCTAAAATCATATTTGCAGATGAACCTACGGGCAATCTTGACATTGCAACCGCAGGAGAAGTAACCGCGCTTCTTTTTGACTATATTAAAGCCAATAATGCTGCTCTGTTTCTGGTAACTCACGATTTCAATCTTGCAAAATGCTGCGATATGGCATATAAACTTGAAAATTTGGAGTTAAAACCGCTTTAATAATATAAGACTAATTTAAAATATAATACAATTTGCAATCGAAAGGTTAAAAGGAATTAATATGCGCTTCTTACTTATTAATACAAACCCTGCAGTTTCAAAGCTTGTTAATGCGAGTTTGAATCGTATAGGACTCGAAGCCGAAGAGATGGGCGGCTATAATAATTTACCGTTAGACTCCTTTATAGCGGTTATCGTGGACAGCGATTCGTACTCTCCATCTCATGTAGATGAGCTGCTGGCATTAAGCCTTGCGCCCTCTTTGATATATCTTAAACAGCAAAATACGCCTACTCCGCAGGGGTTTGCCTATGCACTTGCAAAACCTTTTCTGCCGACTGATTTTATCAGTTTTATTGTATCCATACTAAAAAGAACTCCCGAGCTTGAAAAATTTATCACGCCCAAAGCCAAAGAGTTTATATCCATACTGCCTGAGGAGGGCAAAATAGAAGCTGTGGATGAGAGCGTCTCCCAGCTGACTCCAGAAGAACAGGCGATGGAGGGGCAATTTATCAATTTTAATTTTTATGACGATTTGCAAAAAAAAGAGCCGATTTTCAGCATGGAAGAGATAGAAGAACCTGTAGAATCAGCATTTAAGCCGCCAAAAATTGAGCCTGATGCGGTGAATGACGCCTCTTTTAATCTTTCTAGCGATATTAGTGAAATTTACTCTTTGGGTGATAATATAGAAAGCGTAAAAGAGAGCGCTGAAAAGGCGCCGCAAAAAACCGAAGAGATTAAAATAACAGAAAGCAAAGCGGCGGAGAGCGAAATTGCAAAGAAAGAAGAGGCGCTAAGCGGTGATGGTTTTGTGTTTAATATAGATGATTCGGAAAAGCCCGCGGTTAAAGAGAAGGTAAAAGAGCCTGAAATTATTCCGCCATCTAACGAGCCCTCAAGCAGTACTGACGATAAGATAAATTTTGATTTTGATATTATGGATAAATTGGAAGAAGCGGAGATACATGAGGCGCTTTCGCCAATAGACAACTTCCTGAAAGAGCCGATTGAGGACGAAAAGAAGCCTAAAAAAATTGACGGATTTGGAGATTTGGCAAAAGAATTTGATGATTTGATAAAAACGCCGAATAAAAAAGAGAGCAGTCATAAAAACGCCGAATTGCCTTCTTATGCGACAGAGTCCAAACAAAATGAAGACGACTTGTTTGCGCAATTGAATGAAAAAGAGATGAAAAAGGCTCTTCAAGAGGGAGGACTTTTGCCCCAAAGCGCCGAAGAAGCGGTAAAGCATGAGATACAAAGCGTAGTCCAGGACAGCGTACGGGGGGTGCTGCAAGGCAGTATTTTGCGCGATATTTTAAAAGGGCTTAAAATGAATATTACAATAACTTTTGAGGATAAAGAGTGAGCGGTGCGCTTTTAGTCATATCGGGTCCCAGCGGTGCAGGTAAAAGTTCCATTATACGCGAGCTTTTAAAGCAAATCCCAAATTCTGTCTTTTCCATTTCTACGACTACAAGAGAAAAAAGAGAAAATGAAATTGATGGAGTAAATTACCATTTTACAGATAAAAAAAGCTTCAAAAAAGAGATAAAAAACGGTGCGTTTTTGGAGTGGGCAAATGTGCATGGCAACTTTTACGGCACATCATTGAAGCAGATTATAAAATTTGTAGACGAAGGCAAACTTGTCATTTTGGATATTGATGTGCAAGGGTATATGATTTTGAAAAAAAGATTGAAATGCCGCATAACTTCCATATTTTTAACTACGAAAAATATAGATGATTTGAAAACAAGGCTTCTTTTGAGGCAGAGCGATTCTGAAGCTGATATTGAAAAAAGACTTAAAAACGCCATTGCCGAAATGGCTTACATGAAGCGTTACAAATATCTTGTTATTAACGACGATTTTAAAACGGCTCTTGCGCAAACGCTAAATATCGCGCGCGCTGCTTTTAATAAGCGCTCTCTTGTTAAAACCGATAAATTTATACAAGAGTGGATAAAGAGCGCCAAATAAATGTTATAATTACTTTTTTAATTTTGTTTTAGGAGTAAAAAATGTTAGGTAGTATTGGCGTACCGGGCTTGATTGTTATTCTTCTTATTGTTATCGTGCTTTTTGGCGGCAAAAGAATCGCTGAAGTAGCAAAAGGTCTCGGCACAGGCGTGAAAAATTTTAAAGACGCCGTCAAGGAAGATGATGAAAAAAGCGAGGAGGCGGAGGTAAAAGCAGTTACGCAAGAGAAGCCGAAAGCTACAAGAGAAAAATCTCCTGCTGCAAAAACAACAAAAACCAGAACCAAAAAAACAGCCGACAAAGCAAATTAGCGTGAAGCAAAAAATTATTGCCGTTATAAAAACTCATGTAGATAAAGAGTTTTACTTGGAAAAGCCAAAGAGCGCAGAACTTGGGCATTATGCTGCGCCGATGGCATTCTCTTTGGCAAAAGAGTTGAGAAAACCGCCTTCCGTTATCGCTGAAGAGATTGCGGCAAAACTTCAAGACGAGAGTGTTTTTGAGAGCGTTACAACCGTAAACGGATATATAAATTTCAAACTCTCTTTAACTTTTTTGGATGAGCGCGCGAGTTATTTTTTGCAAAATCCAAATGAATTTGCAAAAGACAAAAAAAATGAGAGCATTTTGATAGAATTTGTCAGCGCAAATCCAACCGGACCTTTACATATAGGGCATGCAAGAGGCGCTGTAGTTGGAGACGCGCTATGTCGCATAGGTTCGCATTTGGGTTATAAAATCACAAGCGAATATTATATCAACGACGCGGGCAATCAAGTAGATTTGCTGGGGCTTTCCATTTTTTTAGCCGGGCGTGAAAATATCCTGAAACTTGAAACAAAATGGCCTGAAGAGTTTTACCGCGGCGAATATATTATTGACTTGGCGCATGAAGCGGCAAAAAAATTTAGCGAAAAGATATTTGAAGACGAAAAAAATATAGCGGATTTAAGCCTGTGGGGCAAAGATGAAATGATGAAACTTATCCGCAAGGATTTAAAAAGCGTAAATATCAATTTTGATAATTTTGTAAGCGAAAAAAGTTTGTATCCAAAGTGGCAAGAGAGTTTCGAAAAACTTCAAAAAAACGGCAAAACTTACGAGAATGAGGGCAAAATCTGGATAAAATCGCAAGAGTTTGGCGATGAAAAAGACAGAGTCATCATCAGAGAGGACAACCGTCCTACTTATCTTGCGGGCGATATAGTTTATCATGATGATAAATTTGCCAGAAATTTTGACAAATATATAAATATTTGGGGTGCAGATCATCACGGATATATAGCCAGAGTGAAAGCCGCAATAAATTTTATGGGTTACGACGAAAGTAAATTGGAGGTGATTTTGGCGCAAATGGTATCGCTTTTGAAAGGCGGCGAACCGTATAAAATGAGCAAGCGCGCGGGCAATTTTATAACTATGAGCGAAGTAGTGGAAGAGATTGGAAGCGATGCTTTGCGGTTCGTGTTTTTAAGCAAAAAAGCGGATACGCATTTGGAATTTGACATAGACATACTAAAACAAAACGACAGTTCAAATCCGATATATTATATAAATTACGCCCATGCGAGGATAAATCAGCTTTTTAGCAAAAGCGGCAAAACAAAAGAGGATATTATAAACGCCAAGCTTTTTGACTTGAATGAAAGCGCGCAAAATCTACTCTTTAACGCTCTTTTACTGCCTGAAATTTTAGAAGATGTATTTGAGTCGCGGCAAATACAGAAATTGACAGATTTTTTGAAATTTTTGGCAAGCCTTTTGCACAAATTTTATAATGAAAACAAAATTATCGGCAGCGAATTTGAAGACAGATATTTGAAGATTTTAAGCATGACGGCGCTTTGTCTGCGCACAGGATTAAAACTCATCGGCATAAATGCAAAAGATAAAATGTAACAAAAACAAGCACTCCTGCCGCTTTATTAAGCCGCTATAAAAACAAACAAAAAAATTACTCAAAAATAAAGTTTTGCATTAAATTTTTACTATCATGCAATGATTAAGTTTATAGATAGTATTTTTGTAATAGAATTTCTTAATTTTTCAAACAGGAGCCCAAACACATGGCAAAAACAGTATGTAAGATATTTTTCACATTGTCGGTTATTTTTCTTTTTGCAGGCTGTGGCGGCAGCGGAGGCATTGGCGGAAGTTCAAAAGGAGATAATGGCGGCGGCAACGGAGGCGGCAGCGGCAGCGGAGGCGGAGGGACAAGTTCATTATTGGTTCCTGATTGCAATGGAAGTTTTTGCGCAGCTGTTGGTAACGCTTACACAGGAAGCGGTATCGGCGTTTGGTACTATAAAAACGGTAATACAAACAGCGCAACTCTTAATGTTAATCTCTCCAATGTAGCAAATAGAGATATTACGATTGTTTTTACAAATGAAGGAGCAGGTTCGGCAGTACTGCCCAATATCCCGATTAATACTACGCTGACAAATAGGATAGAGCCGAATATGCAGAATATCGGCGAATATGTTGATACATTTAATCATATCCCGCCTGCTATAAGAGAGTTCAATGCAAATCCGTTTTTGCAAAAAATAGAGCTAAACAGAGCAGTTCAAGCGCCAAATGCAAAGACATGGCAGGTGAATGATGAGGGAGTGTGGAAGATACATGACAACATTAGTGTATATGAAAACCGCACGGCAAAAGTCATAAAGCAAATAACGATTTCAGGCGGACGCGTTGTAAATATATGGGTAGAAAACGGCGAATATGTGAGCGGGAAAATCACAGAACCAATGCTTAATGATATTACGCAAAAACTCAACGATGTATTAAGCAGAGCGGTCGGTCTTATAGGAGAGCCTTGGGGAGTGCATCAATATTCTAATCTAATACCCGCCAATGAACCCTTAAATATAGTTTTCGTCAATTTTGACAGAAACAATCAAGCGTTTGGATTGATGGGGTATTTTTATGGTCTCAATAATTATTTAAAAGCAAGATATCCGACTTCCAATGAAGCTTTGGCTGTATTTATAGATACGGAAACGCTCTATAAACATAGCAACGGCACACTGTATATTATCAGTACGATAGCGCATGAGTTTACACATGCGATACACTTTTATCAGCGTGATGTTCTCATGGACGATGGATTTGATACCTTTTTAAATGAAATGTCGGCTATCATGATGGAAGATATCGCAGCCGAAAAAATAGACAGCGTATTTAACGATGTCAAAGGTAGATATATAGATTGGCACAAAGGACCTCTTTATCGTTATAATTTTTCCGAATGGGGCGATTACGGCGGAGATAGCAGTTATGATATAGCGGGTAGTTTTGGGGCATTTTTACTTCGCCAGTATGGTACTGATTTTTACAGAACGCTTTTCCAAACCAGCAGCAACTCGTCTATAACAGGCTCAGACCAAGACGAAAAGGCACGAAAGCAATCGTTGGATATTTTAGACAGAGCCATAAAACAGTATGACAGCGGCGGTCTGTCGCGCGCTTTACGGCATTGGGGAGCGAGTATAGCGATGCTTCCTTACGATGCGTCTCCAAAAGGTTTCGGATATCCGCGCCGTTATGAATCAGGCAGCGGCATTAGCTTTGCAGAGTTTAACGGAGCAGACTATAAACAGTATCGCAAACTGCCCACATCTTCTTCGCAAACGATATATCCGTATGGACACTTTCCATTTTTGAGAAAAACGACAGAGAACACATTTACGGAGAGTTTTTCGGTACCGCCGAAAACGACTGTTTCTGTCGTAGTACAATAGATTATCTGCCGCATTTGCGGCAGATACTGCTTTTTAGCATTTGCCAATACTTAGTTTGCAGGCGCTTCAATTATTTTTTAGGTAAAAACAAACGGGAAAACCGCAAAAAAACAGATGATAAAACATTAACCGGTTGCAATTTTTTTATATTCCCCCGATTTCGTCCATTTGCTGTAATGATAGAAGAATAATAATTATTTTGGATTGCTATACCGCATAATAAAATCATGCAAAGATAATAGAGAGGCAAATTTTATTG
>JAISNU010000097.1 GCA_031276075.1 Campylobacteraceae bacterium | reverse complement strand
GGCGTATTCTTGTTTTGATGATTCTTGTATAGCCGCCGTTTCGTTCGAGATATTTAGGAGCTATCTGCGTTATCAATTTTTTTACGGACTCTTTATCCTGCAACACGGCAAATATCGCTCTATGCGCATTTGAGTCGCCTTTTTTAGCTCTTGTGATAAGTCTCTCAACAAAACCTCTAAGTTCTTTTGCTTTCGGAAGAGTTGTCTCTATTTTGCTCTCTTTAACAATAGCTATAGTCAAATTTTTCAAAAGCGCGCCCCTATGAGAAGAGGTACGCCCAAGTTTTCTATATCCGTGCTTATGTCTCATTGTTATCCCTTATTTTGTTTTCAGTTCGCTGACTTTTTTTCTCAAAACTTCAGCGTCTTCGGAAGAGAGGCTTCCGACGGGAAATCCTATCTCTTTCATTACGGCTTTAATTTCATCAAAAGATTTTTTGCCCAAATTTTTTAAGCCTTTAAGTTCATTATCGCTTAAAAGCGCAATCTCAGCAACATATTTAATCTGCACCTTATCAAGCGAATTAAAGCTTCTTGCGCTTAAATTCAAATCGCTGATATTTTGTAAAAGAATTGCGAATCTGCCGTTATCCGCATCTTGAACGCTGATACTTGAATCAAGTATGTTATTAAATACGCTCATTTGTTCATACATGGCTTTCAAAGAGTGTTTAAAAGCATCCAATGGAGAAATTTGTCCGTCCGTTTCTATGGTAAATACCACTTTTTCGTAGTCGGGATTATCCTCAATAAGAATATTCTCAATATCATACATTGCTTTTTTGACAGGCGTGAAAAATGCGTCAAGCGCGATAAATCCTTCGCCTGTATGTTCTCTTATAATTTCGCTCGGAACATATCCGATGCCGCGCTCTATGACAACTTCAAAGTTAATCTCCGCATCTTCGTTAATAGCTGCAAGATGAATTTCGGGCGTTACTATATCAACCTCATCATTTATAAGGTCTGCGCCTTTAATCTCTTTTTGTCCTTTGAAAGAGTAGTTTACTATCGCTTTTGGACTGTCGTTTTTTATCTTGAAACGGATAGCCTTCAAATTGATAATAAAATTTGCCACATCTTCAAACATGCCTCTTATGCTGTCAAATTCATGCGCAACGCCCTCAATCTTGACTGATGTCGGGGCAAAGCCTACAGTGCTTGCATACAGCAAGCGGCGGAGCGGGTGGGCAAGCGTTATGCCAAATCCAGCCTCAAAAGGATATGCGCTGATTTTAAGTTTATTATCGCCTATATTTTCTATTGTCAGTTCTGTCGGAACATAAGCTGACATATTGATTTTTGTCATCATGTTGCGCTCCTTATTATTTAGAGTAGAGCTCTATAATCAATCTCTCTTCTATCGGAATGATAACTTCTGCTCTTTCAGGCAATCTTGTAAAAATGCCGAATACTTTATCCTTATCTACATCCACCCATGAGACTATACCCGTTTGCGCGGTCAATTCAAGCGCTCTTTGAATTTGAGAATTTTTTTTACTCTTTTCCGCAACTTCTATCTTTTGTCCCGGACGGACTCTGTAAGAGGGTATATCAACTCTCTCGCCATCCACCAAAATATGTCCATGCGTTACTATCTGTCTTGCAAAACGGCGCGTTGTGGCAAAACCCATTCTGTACACTACATTATCAAGTCTCTGCTCAATAAATGTTATGAGGTTTTCACCCGTATTTCCATCTTTTCTTGCAGCGTCTGAAAATAGCTTGCCGAACTGTCTTTCGGAGATACCGTACATAAATTTAGCTTTTTGCTTCTCTTTTAATTGTAATCCATATTCGCTGAGTTTTGCTCTTCTTTGTCCATGCTGTCCTGGCGCATACGGTCTTTTATCAAGCGCGCTTTTGCCTGAAAGTCTTCTTTCGCCTTTCAGCGCAAGACTTACTCCCAATCTTCTTTCAAGTTTTTCAACTGGTCCTCTATATCTTGACATCTTTAATCTCCTGATTTTTTATACGCGGCGTCTTTTTGGAGGGCGGCAGCCGTTATGCGGCAAAGGCGTAATATCTTTTAGAAAAAGTACGCGTATTCCTTCGCTTGCACCTATGCTTTTGATGGCAGTTTCGCGGCCTGAACCTGGTCCTTGAACTTTAATGCCTACCTCTTTTATCCCATGTTCTTTAGCTTTATTAAGCGCATCTTCTACCGCCTGCTGAGCCGCATACGGAGTGGATTTTTTACTGCCTTTAAAGCCAAGCGAACCTGCGCTGCTCCAAGCTATAACATTTCCCATTTCATCGGCAACCGTTACAACAGTATTGTTAAATGTAGCGGAAATATATATAACGCCTTTAGCGATATTTTTTTTGACAACTTTTTTTCTTGCAACTTTCTGTTTTGCCATTTTTTATACTCCTACATTAACCTGCGGCTTTGGAACCGACTGTTTTTTTCTTGCCCTTGCGGGTTCTGGCGTTTGTTTTGGTCTTTTGTCCGCGTACGGGAAGTCCTTTTCTGTGTCTTATACCGCGGTAGCTTCCGATGTCCATGAGCGATTTAATGTTCATGGCAACGCTTTTTCTCAAATCTCCCTCTACGGTAAAGCGATTTTGGATTTCATTTCTGATAGCGGCTGCTTCATCTTCGGTAAGCTCTTGAACTCTTTTGTTATATGAGACGCCCGCAGCATCCAAAATCAAACGGGAAGTATGAAGACCAATGCCGTAAATATATGTTAGTCCGTATTCAACCCTCTTTTTATTGGGTAAATCTACACCTGCAATTCTTGCCATCTACTTATCCTTGTCTTTGCTTATGTTTTGGATTGGCGCAAATAACTCTTACAACACCTTTGCGCTTAATCAACTTACACTTATCGCACATCATTTTTACAGAAGGGCGCACTTTCATTCTCTTCTCCCAAATTTATTCCACTTGATTAAACGGAAGAGGTTTGAAGAAGATATTTCAAACCAACTATTGAAAAAATAAGTGGTAACTTTTTCAATAATTCTTCACATAGCCTTACAAAAAGTGTTAATTATACAAAAACTTAACTGATAGCTTACTTATAAAGCAGGTTTTTAATCCGAAACTACTTGTATCGGTAAGTTATGCGTCCTTTATCCAAGCTGTAAGGAGTTAATTCTACCTTAACCTTATCGCCCGGCATTATTTTTATATAATGCATTCTCATTTTGCCTGAGATATGGCACAATACTTTATGTTTATTTTCAAGCTCTACCATAAAGTTAGCGTTCGGCAGCGCTTCAGCTACTTTGCCGTCAAGTTCAATTACATCATTTTTTGCCATCGCTTCTCCATTTAAAATTCTCTGTCTATAGATAAAATTTTCGCTTTTTTATCTACTATGGCTACTGTGTGTTCCCAGTGGCTTCCTCTCAATCCGTCTTCAGATACTACAGCCCACCCGTCTTCCAAAATTTTTGCCTTGCCGCTCGTATGGCAAATCATCGGTTCTATGCAAAATACCATTCCATTGCGTATTTTATGTCCTTGGTTGGATTTGCCTTCCAAATAGTTCAATATTTCAGGATCTTCATGAGGTCGTCTGCCTATGCCATGCCCGCAGTATCCTCTCAATGGAGTAAAACCTCTTTTTATGATAAAATTCTCTATTTGCGCGGATAACTCTTTAAACCTCATACCTTCTTTTACAATATCTATCGCATACATGAGAGTATCATAAGAACAATTGATAATATTTTCATCGTCTTTGCTGATTTTCCCAACGCCGATTGTGCGTGCAGCATCGCCGTACCAGCCGTCTATCTCAACGCCTATGTCAAGTCCGACCATATCGCCGTCTTTGAGTTTATAGTTGCTTGGTATTCCATGGATTATTACTTCATTAACGGATATGATAATGCCGTCGGGAAATCCATACAAGCCTTTAAATGCGGCTCTTCCGCCAAGCATTTTGATATATTCCTCGCCGAGAGCGTTTAACTCTTTTGTCGTGATTCCCGCTTTTATATGTTGTTCAAGATAGTCTAAGGTTTTGGCAACCGCCCTTGCAGCGGCTGCGATTTTTTTAATCTCTTCGGGGCGTCTTAAATTAATAGACATTGATTAAAGACCAATGGCGCTTAGCGTCTCGTATTTACTCATGTAGATTTGCGCCTCTATCCTTCTCATCGTATCAAGAGCAACTTGAACGACAATCAAAACAGATGTTCCGCCAAAAAAGAACGATACACCCAAAAGTTTTACAAGTACCCATGGAAGCGTTGTTATAAGAGCCAGATAGATAGCGCCGAAAAATGTCAGACGGCTCGCCGTTTCATTCAAAAACTCCGCCGTACTTGCGCCCGGACGAACGCCGGGGATAAATCCGCCCTGTTTTTTAAGATTTTCGGAAATATCTTTCGCATTAAATGTGATTGATGCGTAAAAATAAGCGAAAAATATAACAAACAAAAACATTAAAATTTGGAAAAAGGGTTTATCCGGATTTAAAAAGTCGCGCAGAGCGGTAACAATCGGATTTGTGCTTACCTGCAAAACAGTCTGCGGAAATGTCAAAACGGCAGAGGCAAATATCGGCGGAATAACGCCGCTTAAATTGATTTTCACAGGAACATAATTCATGATACGCTTGTTTTGATTCTGCATGACAACTTTTCTTGAATATGATATCGGGATTCTTCTCTCGCCAAGCTCTACAAAGATGATTGCCGCAACAGTCGCCAAAATGGTAACTACAACGCCGATAATAGCAAAAAAATTAAGCTCGCCGGTATTTAAATTCTCAATACTTTTGCTGATGGCGTTTGGTATGCCGGAAACGATACCTGCAAAAATGATAAGGCTCACGCCCTGTCCGATACCGTGTTTTGTTATCTGTTCGCCTATCCATAACAGCAACATTGTACCCGCAAGCATAGAGATAACGGCAATCGGAACAAATTTTGACATTTCTATGGTAATCGCACTGCCGCCCGAAGTAAAGCTTTGAAGACCGATGGCAACGCCTATGGCTTGTATAATCGTAATGAATATTGTGGCGTAGCGGATAATCTGCATATATTTGACCATGCCGTCGCGCTCTTTTTTCAATTTGCCGATAGACGGAAATGTAGCCGCGATAAGCTCCATGACGATAGATGCTGTGATGTAGGGCATAATACCCAACGAGATGATACTAAATCTCTCTACTGCGCCGCCACTGAACATATTCAACATTGCCAAAGTATTTGAACTCCCTTCATTGGGGAAGAAAATGCTCTTGATAATTTCCGTATCAACGCCCGGAACGCCCACATAAGCCAAAATTCTAAACGCAAAAATACCCAATAATGTGTAAAAAATCCTATTGGTCAGCTGTTTATTCATTTTGCCGCTCCTAACATATTTAATGTTTCCAAAGTGTTTAAAACAGTATCGGCATGAACGCTATGAACTGCTCTATAAGAAGCCGAAGCTTTAAATGCAAAAGTATTTACTAACAAAACAAAAAATCTGTTAGTTAGCTGTTTGCTCATTTTTCACTTCCGCTAAATGTTATATTCTCATCTTTGATTTTAGATGACAACTCTTTGGCGTTAACTCCTATAAGTTTTACCTTCGCAACGCTGTTTGATAATTTATGCACGCTTTTAATGCTCTCTATCGTAATCTCCGATAGTTCAGCTACAGCTTTAATTTTATCAACATTGATTATGTAAGGTTTTTCTATTTTAGAGGTAAAGCCGACTTTGGGCAATCTTCTTTGAAGCGGCTGCTGTCCGCCTTCAAAACCTCTTTTTATTTTATAGCCTGTACGCGCTTTTTGACCTTTATTGCCGCGTCCTGCTGTTTTACCGTTACCGCTGCCTTGTCCGCGCCCTACTCTTTTTTTAGAGTGCGTGGCATTAGAGGCAGGTTTAAGATTGTTTAATGACATCTTTTATCCTTTTATCTTTGGCTTTTAATCATACTAAGAGCCTTTATAGTCGCTCTTACTACATTGGCGGCGTTATTTGAGCCAAGCGATTTTGTAAGAATATCTTTAATACCCGCCAATTCCACAACAGGTCTTGTAGAACCTCCTGCGATTACGCCCGTACCTTCGCTGGCAGGCTTTAAAAGAATCTTGCTCGCATTAAATTTAACTTCAATATCATGCGCTATGGTTGAACCTTTTATTTCAACTTCAACTATATTTTTAAATGCGTCGTCTACGGCTTTTCTTATAGCGTCAGGCACCTCTTTGGCTTTTCCGAAACCATATCCGACAAGTCCTTTTTTATTACCTATTACAACAAGTGCGGTAAAACGAAATCTTCTGCCGCCTTTTACGACTTTTGTTACACGCCCGATATTGACGATTATCTCTTCAAACTCTTCTCTATTAATTTTTTCCATTAATCTTTTTCCTCACTATTACAGCGTGATGCCGTTATCTCGGAGCGCATCGGCAAATGCCGCTACAACGCCGTGATACAAATAACCGTTTCTGTCAAACGCAACTTTTTCTATGCCTTTTGATTTGAGGTTTTCGGAGAAAGTTTTAGCTAACTCCGCCACATCAGTTTTATTGGCTTTAAGGGATAGTTTTTTGCCGTCCACAGCCGCAATTGTAGTTCCGCTGATATCATCTATCGCTTGTGCATAAAAATATCTGTTTGAGCGGAAAACAGAAACTCTGGGGAGTGCTTGTGTGCCCGATATTTTTGCTCTTATTCTTCTTTTGCGTTTTGCGCGAAGCTTGAGTTTGTTTTCTAATATATTTTCTCTCATGTTCTTCCCTTACTTCTTAGAAGTTTTGCCGGCTTTGCGGATGATTGTCTCATCAGCATATTTAATGCCTTTGCCTTTATATGGCTCAGGCGGTCTGAAACCGCGTATTTTAGCTGCGATTTGTCCTATTTGCTGTTTATCGCTGCCGGATATCGTAATTACATTTTTCTCAACGCTAACTTGAACGCCTTCGGGCACATCATATTTTATAGGGTGCGAATATCCCAGCTGCAACTCAAGCAAACTGCCGTTTACTGCCGCTCTGTAACCTACGCCGTTAATCTCAAGTTTTTTCTCGAAACCTTTCGTAAGTCCGACAATCACATTATTGCATAACGCTCTGTATGTTCCCCAAAAAGCCTTTGACTGTTTGTTTTCGCTTTTAGGAGAAAAAACTATTTTGCTGTCTTCTATTTTAATGAAAACATTACCTTTTGTGTCCAACTCTTTTTGGGTATTTCCCTTTTTAAAGAGCAGTACGCCGCTTTCTAGCTTAACCTCTATACCGCTTGGTATCGCTACGGGCTGTTTACCGATTCTTGACATTATTGTCCTTTCTATAAGTTCTACGATAATTCTACTTTTTTGAATGGTTTACCGAATACCATAAAAAGTCCTTATTACCAGATGCTGCAAAGCAGCTCGCCGCCAACGCCTGTTTTGTGCGCCTCTTCATTATCCAAAACACCTTTTGAAGTGCTTAAAACGATAGTGCCGTATCCGCTTTTAAATCTTTTAATCTCATCAAAGCCTTTATAGACTCTGCGTCCGGGGGTGGAGATTCTTTTTATCTCATTTATGACGCTTACACCTTTTTCATTATACTTCAATACGACATTAATAAACTTTTTATTGCCCTCTTCTACTACATTAAAACTCTCAATATAGCCTTTATCTTGAAAAACTTTCAAGATAGCCTCTACGGCATTCGTATGTATAAGAGTAGTAACTTCAAGCCTTCTCATGGAAGCATTTCTGATGCGGGTCAATGCATCTGCGATTAAATCATTTATCATTAGCTTTCCTTACCAACTTGCTTTTTTAAGTCCGGGGATCAATCCCTCGTTTGCCATTTTTCTCAAGCACACGCGGCAAATCCCGAAATCTTTATACACAGAACGCGCGCGTCCGCATATCTTACAACGAGTATATCCCCGCACTGCAAACTTAGGCTTTCTTGCCGCTTTGGCAATCATTGATTTTTTAGCCATTATTTATGTCCTCTCACAAACGGAATACCGATTAATTCCAATAGTCTAAACGCCTCTTTATCATTTCTTGCCGTAGTTACTATGGTAATGTTCATACCGTGGGTTTTAATGATTTTATCATACTCAACCTCAGGAAACATGAGCTGCTCTTGAAGACCAAAGTTATAATTGCCGCGTCCGTCAAATCCGTTTCGCGGCAATCCCCTGAAATCCTTCACTCTCGGAAGCGCGACAGATATAAGCTTTGTCAAAAAGTTATACATGTTAGCGCCTCTTAGCGT
This sequence comes from Campylobacteraceae bacterium, assembly GCA_031276075.1. Taxonomy (GTDB): domain Bacteria; phylum Campylobacterota; class Campylobacteria; order Campylobacterales; family Campylobacteraceae; genus JAIRKW01. The sequence goes on along the minus strand of JAISNU010000097.1, from coordinate 8,728 downwards.
AACTTTGATGCCGACGGGAAATCCCTCTCTTACTTTAAAACCTGCAACGGATTTACGCGCATTTGTAACGATAGCTTTTTGTCCTGCAATCAGCGAAACGGTATCCGCCATATTTTGCATAACTTTCATATCTTTTGCGCTGTCTCCTGCGCCCACGCTTATGACTACCTTTTCCAGCGCGGGAACAAGCATGGGATTTTTAAGATTTAACTCTTTAATCAAAAGAGGTTTTATCTCTTTGTTAAATTTTTCTTTTAGTATACTCATCTATCAATCCTCTGCTTTTGCTACATTTGAGATATGAACAGGCATCTCTTTATTTTCCCATCCGCCGTTTTTTGTCTTATCGCTTGGTTTAACGGCTTTTTTAGCCACTTTGCAGCCTTCAACGATAACTTGCGAAGTTTTCGGCAAGACGCGCAAAACTTTACCGCTTTTGCCTTTATCGTCGCCGGCAATAATTTTTACCAAATCATTTTTTTTGATTTTAAATTTGACCGCCATTATAAAACCTCCGGTGCCAAAGAGACGATTTTCATGAAGTTAGCATATCTGACTTCACGGCTTACAGGTCCGAAAATTCTCGTTCCTATCGGCTCGCCCTTATTATCAAGTATAACCGCCGCATTTTCGTCAAATCTAATCAAAGAGCCGTTTTCGCGGTGAATCTCTTTTTTAGTTCTTACGATAACAGCCTTTACAACTTGACCTTTTTTTATTTTTCCGTTTGGAATGGCTTTTTTGACAGACGCTACGATAACATCGCCTACGCTCGCATATCTTTTTTTACTGCCGCCCAAAACTTTAATACACATAATCTCTTTTGCGCCGCTGTTGTCGGCGACGGCAAGTCTTGTAAAACTTTGAATCATTACTCAACTCCTGCCGTGATAATCTCTTTCAAGCGGAAAGATTTTCTCTTAGAGAGCGGTCTGCACTCAACTGCCAAAACTACATCTCCCGCTTTTGATTCGTTTGCTTCGTCATGTACCAAATATTTTTTGAACCTTTTTACGATTTTTCTATATTTTGGGTGCATAACTCTTCTCTCTACCAAAACGGTCGCTGTCTTATCTCCGGCTTTTTGTACTACAACGCCTTGAATTTCTCTTTTTAGTGCCATTTTTAACCCTTATATGTTCTATTTCGCTGCTGCGATTGCTGTATTGATTTTAGCAATGTCTCTGCGAACATTTCTAATCTCGTTAGGGTTTGTCAGCTGCATAGTTTTAAGCTTTTGCTTTAATGTGAACAAAAGCACCTTTTTCTCTTTTAACAACGCATTCAAATCCTGAATGCTCTTCTCATTTAACTCAGTATATTTCATTTTCACTATCCCTGGTTATGATTTTTGTCTTAAAAGGGAGTTTGTGCATAGCCAGCGTCAAAGCCTCTTTTGCCAACTGTTCATCGACTCCTGCTATCTCATAAATAATGCGTCCCGGTTTGATATTCATAACCCACAATTCAACGCCGCCCTTACCTTTACCCATTCTTGTTTCCAACGGTTTTTTTGTAATCGGCTTATCGGGAAACACTCTAATCCAAGTTTTGGCTTGTCTTTTTACATGTCTTGTCATTGCAATACGAGCCGCTTCTATTTGGCGCGAATTGATTCTGCCCGCTTCCACAGCTTTTACCGCCATTTCGCCAAAAGCGATTGTCGTGGCGCGCGTGGCTTTGCCGCGGTTGCGCCCTTTCATCTGTTTTCTGTATTTTGTGCGTTTAGGCATTAACATGGTTAATTACTCCTCTCTTTTTTTACTCTCGGAGCTTTAGGTTTTCTTGGTTCTTCCGTTGTTTTTTCGGCTTGAATTCCTTTTTGAAGAACTTCGCCTTTAAATATCCACACTTTAACGCCGATAATTCCGTATGTCGTGTAAGCTTCCGCAAAACCGTAATCAATTTTAGCTCTTAGCGTATGCAAAGGAACTCTTCCTTCCAAATACCACTCTGTTCTTGCCATTTCAGCTCCGCCAAGACGGCCTGCAACGCAAATTTTGATACCTTTTGCGCCTGACTTTTGCGCTCCTTGGATCACCTTTTTCATAGCGCGGCGGAATGCGACTCTTCGCTCCAGCTGCATGGCTACATTTTCGGCGGCAAGCTGCGCGGACGCTTGAGGGCGTCTTTCCTCTTTGATATTTACATTAACCTCTTTATTGGCAAGATTTTGCAGTTTATCTTTCAGTTTTTCTATATCGGAGCCTTTTTTACCGATAATGATACCCGGACGCGCCGCCACAACAGTTACTCTTAGTTTTTTAGCGGTTCGTTCTATAAGTATCTGGCTTACGCCCGCATAAAAAAGCTCTTTTTTCAAAAATTTTCTTATTTTATAATCCTCGCTTATGTTTGAAGCGAGAACCTGCTTGCCGGGAAACCATCTTGATTCCCAATTTCTATTGATTCCAAGTCTTAGACCAATCGGATTTACTTTTTGACCCATATTAATCTTCCTTCTTTGTTTTGCTTACTTCTACAAATATATGAGCTGTAGGCTTGCGAATAGATGAAGCGCTCCCGCGTGCGCGCGGCATAAAGCGTTTCAGCACAGGTCCTGCGTCTACTCTGCATGAAGAGACGACAACCTCGTTTGGTTCAAATCCGCCGTTTGAGACGGCAGAAGCGATAACTTTGGATATGATTTTAGCGCCCTTATTAGGCGTAAATTCAAGAGCGGCAAGCGCAAGCTCCGCATTCATACCCTGCACCTCTTTTGCTACCAAGCGCGCTTTTGTCGGCGATACGCGGATAAATTTTAATATTGCATTACTCATTATTTATCCTTACTTACCGATTTTCTTCTGCACGGAACCTTTATGTCCTTTAAAGGTGCGTGTCGGAGCAAATTCGCCCAATTTATAGCCGATATGATTTTCGGTGATATAAAGAGGTATAAATGTTTTGCCGTTGTGGACATTGAAAGTAAGTCCAATCATCTCGGGAACAATTGTGCTTCTTCTTGACCATGTTTTTATCGGTTTGTTATCGTTGGACGCTTTTGCAGCTGATACTTTCTTTGCAAGATGAGCATCAACAAAAGGTCCTTTTTTAAGTGATCTTGCCATTGTTATTTTCCTTTTCTTCTGGAAATAATCAGTTTATCGCTCGCTTTTTTCTTGCGAGTTTTCGCACCCTTAGTAGGTTTACCCCAAGGAGTAACAGGATGTCGGCCTGAATTTTTCTTGCCTTCGCCTCCGCCATGCGGGTGATCGACAGGATTCATCGCAGAACCTCTCGTTTGAGGTCTTACACCAAAATATCTCTTTCGTCCCGCTTTGCCGATAGTAATATTTGACCAGTCTTCATTGCCTATCACGCCGACAGTTGCCATACACTCAGCCAGAACCTGCCTCATTTCGCCGCTTGGGAGTCTTAATATTACATATTTATTCTCTTTTCCCATGAGCTGAGCGTAACCGCCCGCGCTTCTTGCTATCTGTCCGCCATGTCCCGGTTTTAACTCTATATTATGCAAAATAGTACCTATAGGTATAGCTTTTAGCTTCATAGCGTTTCCCGGCTTTATATCAAGCCCCTCTTCGGCTGAAGCTACTATATCTCCGACTTTAAGACCTGAGGGCTGAAGAATATATCTTTTATCGCCGTCTTTATAGACTATCAACGCTATGCGGCAGTTTCTGTTAGGGTCGTACTCTATCGCCTCGACTTTTCCTTCAACGCCGAATTTTGCTCTTTTAAAGTCTATGATTCTATAAAACTTTTTCGCTCCGCCCTCTTTGTGTCTTGAAGTGATGCGTCCGTAACTGTTTCTGCCTGATGTTACAGGAAGTTTTACAAGCAATGAAGGAACGCTTGCTTTTGCCGTAATATCTTTATTGCTAAGTCCTGTTAAAAAACGGCGGCTTGCAGTATAGGGTTTATATGTTTTAATCGCCATATTACGCCTCCACATTTTCTAATTTAGCGCCCTCAGGCAGCTTAACATAAAATTTTTTATAATCATTTCTTGTTCCAATGCGTCCCCTGAATCTTTTTGTTTTACCTTCTACTCGAAGAGAGTTTATCTTTAAAGGCGAAAAGCCAAAATAGTTTTTCAAAACCTCTTTAAGTCCGTTTTTTGTCATTTTGGTAGATGTTTGGATAACAACCGTACCGTCTTCTTGCAGACTTAAACTTTTTTCGGTATAGAGTATCGCTTTTATGTCGGTAATATCTGCCATTTTAGCCCTCTTTTATTATATTTTCCAGTACGGATTTTTCTATTATAACCGCACGAAATGCCGCCGCTACATAAGCGTTTAATTCGCTTGCGTCTATCAAATACGCGTTATTGATATTTCTAAACGATAAAAATGTCTTCTCATCAATCAAATCTTTTACGATAAGAACATCTCTCGCATTTATACTTTTAACGATATTTACGGCATCTTTTGTCTTACCTGAAGCAACTTCCAACGCATTTACCACAAAAAGCGCGCCTGCTTTTGCCTTTTCAAAAAGCGCAAATTGAAGCGCTAATTTTTTCTGCTTTTTATTGACTTTCAAATCATAATTTCTGTTGCCTCTTGGTCCAAACGCCGAACCGCCGCCTACCCATACGGAAGACCTTGAACTTCCCGATCTTGCTCCGCCTCTGCCTTTTTGACTCCATGGCTTTTTGCCGCCGCCGCTTACAGAACCTTTATTTTTTGTATGCGCGACATTTTCTCTCAATGCGGCTAAATAAGACTTTGTATAAAGATAAAGATTGTGGGAATTTATCTGCGCATACTCCTGCGGCAAATCAAAATCTCCCGTTTTTTGAAGCTTGTCGTCCAAAAAAACTGCTTTTATATTGTTTGTACTCATTTAACAATCCTTACTCGTCCAAGCGCGCCGTTTGCGCCTGATACTGAACCTTTTACTACTAAAATACCGCTTGAAGCGTCAAATGAAACAACGCTGTTTTTAACGCTTACCGTTTCATTGCCGTAATGTCCCGCCATCTTGCGTCCTTTTTGAACACGTCCGGGCCATTCGCGGTTACCGATAGAACCTGATGTTCTGTGAAATCTACTTCCGTGCGCCGCAGGTCCGCCCGCAAATCCATGTCTTTTAATCAAACCGCTGAAGCCTCTGCCTTTGCTTTTGAAAGTGATTTGAAGAATTTTCGCACTGTCCAAAGACGAAACATCCAAATCGCCCGCTTCTTTGTTTGCAACTTTATCAAGCGTTGCAAAGCGGTTAAACTCGGCGCTCAGGCTATATTTTTTCTGCTGTCCCGATATGGATTTGTTCTGCTGTTTGCTGCCGCTGTAAGCTACAAGCGCGCCGCCGTTTTCATTGACTTCGCATACTTTTGCTTTTATAACGCGAAGCAGCGTAACAGGCGTACTTGGAACGCTTATCGTTCTGCTCATGCCAACTTTTTCTATTATAAATTCCATCATTTTCCCCTTATTTGCCCATCGCTCTAACTTCAACATTAACCTCAGGAGCTAAGTCAAGCTTCATAAGCGAATCAACCGTATCGGTTGTAGCCGCAACAATATCAATCATTCTTGTGTGAATTCGTATTTCAAATTGTTCGCGTGAATCTTTGTTGATGTGAGGAGATCTAAGCACAGTATATCGCTTAATCTTTGTAGGCATCGGAATGGGACCCTTTATCTCAGCGCCCGTGCGCTTTACGGCTTCTACTATAGAAGCAACTGAACGGTCTAACACTCTATGATCATAAGCTTTTAGCTTAAGACGAATCTTTTCCATTAGAATCCCTTAAATAAAGAACTTGCCATTTTAACTGCTTTTGGCGTTTTGCGCCGTAAAAACAGTTTTTTGATGACTTAAAAAGGACTGTGATTGTACTTAAACTTTTTCTAAAAGTCAATAGTTTTGGCATTTTTTAGTTTTTTTGTGATAAAATTTTCTATATTTTTTTCCTTATCAAAAGGAAAAATAATCAAAACTACGGAATAAATCATGGATATTTTAGAGATTTTATACGACAATCCTCCGAAAACGCGCGGAATATTGCCGCGCAAATATGAGATAACGGCTAAAAAAACGGCTCTTTATGGTCCCAGATTTAGCGGAAAAAGCTCTATTATTATAGATTATTTGGGCAAATTTTCGCGCAAAGAGATGCTTTATATTGATTTTTCCGACATGAGAGTGGAAGCGGATAAAATAAAACAGCTCCAAAATTTCATAGAAAAAAACGGCATAAAAATCGTTGTTTTGGAACATTTTGATTTCCAATGCTCTGTTCCTAATGCTGAAGAGGTGATACTAAGCAGCGTTAAAAAACTTAATATTGATGGCTTTGCAGAGCTTTTTGTGCCGCTTTTGGATTTTGAAGAGTTTGTGTCGTTCAATTTTGACAAAAAACATCAAAATATAGAGGGAATATTTGCCCTTTTTGAAAAAAACGGCGCGTATCCGCAGGCGGCTTTCGGCGGCATGGACGCAAAACAGATGCAAATGCTGCTGCAAATATACGCGCAAAAGATACTGCAAAATATCGCGCCGCTGCAAGCGCAAACGCTTAGCGTACATAAACTTTACAAGCTTTTAAAGCCAAATATCAAACTCTCAAAAGATACCATTTACGCCAAAATAGCACAATTTGAAAATGAACATTTGATATACTTTCTTAGCAAATTTGACAAAGCGGGGGCGGACAAAAAACTCTATTTTGCGGATTTCGCGCTAAAAAATATGCTTTCGTTTGAAAAAGATTTTATATTAAAATTTCAAAATATCGTCTTTTGCGAACTCATAAAAAAAGCAGAACAGATTTTTTACACAAACATGCTTGATTTTTATCTGCCAAAACGCTCGCTCGCCATAATTTGCACGCCGTTTTTACAGCCTGAGCTCATAAACCGCCGCTTCAAAAAGTTATCAAAAGAGTTAAAATCGCTTGACATAACAAGCCTGCAAGCTATAACTTTGGGCAGTGAAGGCAAATATAAAGACGGGGGATTGACATGCGAACTTATCCCGTTTTGGGAATGGGCGATGAGATAGATTTTAAGCAAATATTTGGCTTTTTGGCTGCATGCAAGCTGTAAATTTCATAAATTTTCAGTTTTATTTACGCGGGACGGATTACAAATACATGAGTGCGGACAAAATTACTTTTTTGTCATTTTTACAAATAACAAGAAGCGCTCATGAAACGGATCATTTTTTGCGTATTTTATATACAGTTTAAGTATGTTGGGAATAAAATATATTCACACTTGAAATTGCGGGAGGAAAAAATGGAATATATAACGCTTGATAACGGCGTCAATATGCCGGTTCTTGGGTTTGGGGTTTATCAAATATCTGATTTGAACGAATGCGAGAGATGCGTTTTGGACGCTATCGATATCGGTTACCGCGCCATTGATACGGCGCAAAGCTACAAAAATGAAGAAGCGGTCGGCAGCGCGCTTAAAAAATGTGGCATTGGCAGAAAAGAGTTTTTTATCACTACAAAACTTTGGGTTTCCAATTACGGCTATGAAAAAGCGAAAAAATCCATAGACAATTCGCTTTGCAGGCTTGGAATCGATTATGTCGATTTGCTTCTTTTACATCAGCCGTTTGCGGATTACTACGGGGCATACCGCGCGCTTGAAGAAGCATACAAAGCAGGGTACGCCCGCGCTATAGGGGTAAGCAATTTCTATCCCGACCGACTTGCGGATATAGCTTCGTTTGCAGAAGTTAAGCCGCATATCAATCAGATTGAAACGCATGTCTTTCAACAGCAAAAATATGCGCGGAAGGTCGGGGCAAAATACGGCGTTTGGATTGAATCATGGGCGCCGTTTGCGGAGGGGCGGAATGGATTTTTTACAAATGAAACTCTGCATAAAATCGGCGCGAAATATGAAAAAAGTGCGGCTCAAACCGCGCTTCGGTTTCTCATTCAAAGCGGCGTTGCAGTTATACCAAAATCCACGCATAAAGAGCGCATGGCGGAAAACTTCAATGTGTTTGATTTTACTCTTTCAACAAACGACATGCAAGAAATTGAAAAACTGGACAAGGCAGAGAGTTTGTTCTTTCGCCATGATACGCCAGAAGCGGTAGAAATGTTTGTGAAACTTCTCAAAGAAAGAGGAGAATGTTAAATGAAAAACGATAATACCGACTATACCAATCGTATTTGCATCAATATCCTCTTAGCCGCAGCGGCTGTTTTTTCTCTTTTTGGCTGCGCCAATTTAAAAACCGATGCCCAGACTTCCCGCGCGTTAATCATTCATGAGCAAGGCAGCTTTTCTGCAGGCGGTACTGTCGTTTTCAGCGAAGGCGAATTTGACCCGAATATGCCATGGTACACGCCGCAAGGCGGGCAAACGCGGCATGGCAACCATGCCGATGTCTTTTATCAAATCCCCGTTAATCCCAAAAAGTATTCTATGGTGTTTCTGCACGGCTATGGGCAGTCGCGGCGAAGTTGGCAAACGACGGCAGACGGGCGGGAAGGATTTGCAAATATTTTTTTAAGGCAAGGCTACGGCGTTTATCTTGTTGATCAACCCGGACGCGGAGAAGCGGGGCAGACAACGGTTTCGGGAGAAATTAAAGCGATTCCTGATGACCAAACATGGTTTACGCAATTTCGCATTGGACTTTGGCCTGAATATAATGAAGGCGTACAGTTCCCGCGCGATAAAGAATCGCTGGATCAGTTTTTCCGCATGATGACGCCAAATATCGGCAATATAGATGAGGCAACGATAGTCGGCGCAATGTCGGCAGTGTTTGACAAAACGGGCGA
>JAISNU010000051.1 GCA_031276075.1 Campylobacteraceae bacterium | reverse complement strand
CTTACGAAGTTTTGGATATTCGGCGCTTTTATCTTTACAAGTTCATTTATCATATATGTATTGACTAATATTAAAAATTGGCTGAAAGATTAAGTAAATTTTGTCATAAATATATCAATAAAACTCTTGAATATTTTAGCAATGCATGCGGTATAAAAGAGCAGTTAGACTGCGAAAATTATGCGAGATTAAAAAAATAGCAATACTGCATTGACTCTATTCTTGCATGAAAATGGCAGAAATGTGGATTGCTTCCTGCTTTGCAAGCTCGCAGTTGCAATGACGGAATTATTGTTTGTATAATAATTTTTTATGCAATACATTTTCCTCATCAATGTAATGAAGCAATCCAGAAAAACAACATAAAACAATCCAAACTTGTAAATAAAAAAGCAGTTTTATGTATTAATGATACTCTTTTAATTGTTGTAAATTATGGATTGCTTCGTCTCTGCGCTCCTTGCAATGACGAAATTGTTACTTGCATGATAAGTTCAAAGCAACAACATCTCTTTCGTCATTATAAGCGAAGCAGGGAACAATCTAAAAAGTATCTCTTTCCGTTATTGCGAGGAGTGCGAAGCGCGACGCGGCAATCCAGCATTTTATAATTATTGTATTGTACGATAATATAAAAAATATGAATCATTTTGCAAGCGGCTCGCAATAACGAAGAAAATTTTATCCAATTCCACATATTGCAGTGGCAGAAAGGTTGTTATTTCTGCAACATTTTTTCATTATTCGCATGCTCGGCAATCCAAGCATATAAGTAAAAAACTATTTCATTATTTTAACGATACTTTTTGTTAATGTGAAGTATGGATTGCGTCGTCGCGCTTTACACTCCTCGCAATGACGGAATATGTTTTCTTGTTTTATGAATTGTCAAATACGCCGAAATAATGAATAAATTATAGATTGCCACTGTGCGGCACTTCTCGCAATGATGGAGGGAGTCATTGTATGAAAATTTATTTATAAATAAGATAATAATTCCGTCATTGCGAGCCGCTTGCGGCGAAGCAATCCGGAAAATAATAAACAATCCATACATGTAAATAAAAGATAGTTTCATTTATTATTAATTATAGTTTTTATTGTTGTAAAATATGGATTGCTGCGGCGCTTTGTGCCTCGCAATGACGGAATATGTTTTCTTGTTTTAATTCTTGATTGCCGCGCTTTTGCAATAGCGGAAATATTACATTATCGCAAAATAGATTGCCATGCCTCATTCGCGCCGTTAAGTTTTATCTATATGATGGTTTTGTCTGACAGCAGCAGCTTGGCGCGGTTTTGCCGTATTTGTCTTGAATATCAATGTTTTCCACTGCCGCTCTTACTTTTTTAAGATTTTTGATTCCTGATTTTTCTCAACGGAACAGTATATGCAATGTATGTTTTGAAAAAATAAATTTTAGGAGAAAAAGATGTCCACACTAAGACAAATCGCCTTTTACGGCAAAGGCGGAATAGGTAAATCAACCACTTCCCAAAATACTCTTGCCGCTATGGCGCACTATTTCGGCAAAAAGATATTGATAGTAGGCTGCGACCCAAAAGCTGACTCTACAAGACTTATACTACATGAAAAAGCGCAATGCACTATTATGCAATTGGCGTCTGAGGTCGGAAGCGTTGAAGATTTGGAGCTTGACGATGTATGTAAACCGGGAGCTGCAGAGTTTAATCCTGATGATACATCTGTTACCGAAGGCTACATAATGTGCACGGAAAGCGGCGGACCAGAGCCCGGAGTCGGTTGTGCAGGACGCGGCGTTATCACTGCTATCAATTTTTTGGAAGAGGAGGGCGCATACAACGAAGAGCTTGATTTTGTCTCTTACGATGTTTTAGGCGATGTTGTTTGCGGCGGATTTGCTATGCCTATCCGCGAAGGTAAAGCTCAAGAGATATATATAGTAATGTCAGGCGAAATGATGGCTATGTATGCGGCGAATAATATTTCAAAAGGTATTTTAAAATATGCAAATACAGGCGGTGTAAGGCTTGCAGGGCTTATTTGCAATGCCAGAATGACCGACAGAGAGTATGATTTGGCAAAAAATTTAGCCGAGCAGATAGGCACGCAGCTTATACACTTTGTGCCCAGAAGCAATCATGTCCAGCGTGCGGAACTTCGCCGTATGACTGTTGTGGAGTATGCTGAAAATTCGGATCAAGCTCAAGAATATAAAGAGCTTGCGAGAAAAATTATCGCCAATGATTTGAAAGTTATCCCCAAACCGCTTGCCATGGACGATTTGGAAAGACTATTGATGGAGTACGGTTTGGAAGAAGAGGTAGAAGAAGACGCTATCGGCAAAAAAGCCACAGCTTAAATAAAAATAAGGAGATAGAGATGTTTATTTGCGGTTATTATTTTCCTGCCAGCGAGGGAAACAAAATAGAGTTTAGCAAAGTTATAGAGAAGGTTATCACAGGAGCAGGCGATCTTTCGGCTTATAATACGGTGGAGCTTACAAGCGAGACAAGAGAGGGCAAACAACTTGAAACTATCAGCGTTGAAAAAGGCACATTTTTATTTGCCGCTCTTGTGGATTACTATAAAAAATCAGAAATCAAAGGCGAATATAAAATGATTTTTTATACCAACAAGTACCAAATCAGTGAGATAAGCAAAGCAGTGGACAAAGAAAAGACGGCGGATATTTGCAAAAAGCTTGACGACATGAATTTGTACAGAGTTAAAGTTGCGTAAGTTTAATCAAAAATTAAGGATTTATAATGACAACTGAAGTGTTGGAGGATTTGCAGCGAGCCGCCATAGAAGAGGTGCTTAAAGTATATCCCGAAAAAGCCCAGAAAGACAGGGCGAAACATCTTGGCGTGGATTTACCGGAAGGCGTAAAAGGCGCGTGCGATTCAACGAAAAGCAACAAGCAAACGGTTCCGGGTGTCATGAGCCAAAGAGGCTGTGCATATGCCGGAAGTAAGGGCGTTGTTTGGGGACCTGTGAAAGATATGATACACATATCCCACGGACCTGTCGGCTGCGGGCAGTACAGCCGTGCAGGCAGGAGAAACTATTATGTCGGGGCAACGGGTATAGATACTTTTGTTACGATGAATTTCACGACCGATTATAATGAAAAAGATATAGTTTTCGGTGGAGATAAAAAATTAAAAGCAGCGCTTGCCGAGATAGACTCACTTTTTCCGCTAAATAACGGTATAACCGTTCAAAGCGAATGCCCCATAGGACTCATAGGAGACGATATACAAGCCGTTGCCAGAGCCTATAAAAAAGAGAGCGGCAAGCCTGTTGTTGCAGTATCATGCGAAGGTTTCAGAGGAGTTTCGCAAAGTTTGGGACACCATATCGCAAACGATATGTTAAGAGATGAAGTGTTGGGTGATACCTCTTACAGAAAAGATTTTGAAAGTACGCCGTATGATGTAGTGATAATCGGCGACTATAATATAGGCGGTGACGCTTGGAGTTCAAGAATTTTACTTGAAGAGATAGGTTTAAGAGTGATAGCCCAGTGGAGCGGCGATGCTACATACAAAGAGCTTGCCATAGGACCAAAAGCCAAATTAAACCTTTTGCATTGTTATAGAAGTATGAATTATATTGTAAGGCATTTGGAGCAGGAGTTTGGTATTCCGTGGATCGAGTATAATTTTTTTGGACCGTCCAAAACTACCGAAAGTCTTAGGAAAATAGCCGCTCAATTTGACGAAAACATACAAAAAAAAGCAGAAGAGGTTATAGCCAAATATACCAAAATGACAGATGAGGTTATAGCCAAATACCGTCCGCGCCTTGAAGGCAAAAAAGTAATGTTGTATGTCGGAGGGCTTCGTCCGCGCCATGTCATAGGCGCTTATGAAGATTTGGGTATGCAGGTAATCGGAACGGGATACGAGTTCGGACACGGAGACGATTATAAAAGGACAAAAGACGAGTTGGTAGGCGCTACTTTGATATATGACGATACAAATGAGTATGAGTTGGAACAGTTTGTGAAAAAATTAAAACCCGACCTTGTGGCAAGCGGCGTAAAAGAGAAGTATGTGTTTCAAAAGATGGGACTGCCTTTCAGACAGATGCACTCTTGGGATTACAGCGGTCCTTATCACGGATATGACGCTTTTGCGGTTTTTGCACGCGATATGGATATGGCGTTGAATTCGCCTGTTTGGGCACA
>JAISNU010000029.1 GCA_031276075.1 Campylobacteraceae bacterium | reverse complement strand
AAGAAAAATAGAAATAATAATCTGGCTATTCATTGTCATAGGCGGCACAACAACAGGGCTGATTATGGGCGATATAACAAAAGGTCTCATATTGTTTTTAGGAGTGCCGTTTGTCATAGTTATTGTATTTTTACTATTTTTCATAGCCTCTTCCGCTCTTCAAAATTTTTTCACTCACATATTTTAACGAATTTAGTAAACTCATAAAAGATCCCGATGAGATATACCTTGAGCTTGAATATTTGAGAAACTATGATGCAGATGATAGAGTCTACCCAAATTATAGAGTAGTTAAAAAACTTGTAAAATATTATAAGGATACAAAAGGAAATAAACGAGCATTAATCTCAATATTTGAATATCTTAAGAATAAAACGCAAGGAAGTACTCTTTATTTTATAAAAACAGAAGCTGGAGTTGAGTCAAGAAGGATAGAAAAATTAATATACAGAAAGGATTAAGGCGGGAATTAGAGTGTTGGTTCGCCGAGCCAGTGTCCCGCATTGGCTGTAGCAACACACATCACTTTCTGTATATCTGATTGTATTATACCACAAAAGGAGTCAAAAGATGCATATAACGGTAAAAGGCATGGAAAAAATAGACGAGCTTGTAACAAAAGTGCAGTTACTTGCTAAAAATCCTCAGAATATCTTAGGCGAATATATAGCAAGACCGATATACAACTCTATTAAAGAGGCATATCAAACGGAGACTGATCCCGTAACAGGCATCAAATGGAAAAAGTTATCGGATATAACTTTGAAAGCTAAAAAAGGCAGAGGCAGGATACTCTATCATCATGGAGATTTGCAGGAGAAAACAACTTGGGATGTTAAGGGAAACACTGCTATCATCGGCACTAATGCAATAGCAAAAGGCTATGCTTATCCTGCCGTTCATCAATTTGGAAGCAAAGACGGTAAAATAGCAAAAAGACGGTTTTTACCATTGACGGATAATGACGAACTGAGTGAAAAATTAGTTGATTTGATAGAGAAAGCTCTTGAGAAAAAGATTGAAAGCTTGATGGCTTAATATACAACATCAAAATATAAGATATTACCATTTAAATCAACTGTTGCTATTGCCGTGTTCATTATAGTTCCACCAAAAGCGTTTTTATCCCTAAATTTTGTACGCACCTCAATTGTTTTAGTTGCGTTATTATAAGCATAAAGTGTCTCTACATGGTTATAACTATCAGGATCATTCATAAATTCTTTTATTTTTTCCGTAACATAAATGTTTGAGCCGTCCCATTTGCTGAATTGATTATCAGCTATCTGCTTCTCAGTAAGCGGCTCTTTAGGTACATCGTCGTCCGAACACATAGTTACGAATAGAGCTATAACAATAACTAAAACAATAAAGCCTATAAGCGTCTGTTTTCCGCTTATAGTAGGATTTTGTGATACTCCAGACTTTGGATTGTTTTGTTACTGCGCTTCTCGCATTACACAATCTCTCAGTCATTGTAAGAAAGGAGTGTAACGACTAACGAAGCAATCCAAAAATAAAAAAATCACGAAACAATATAAAAAAAATCCAAATATGTAAATTATCAATTCCAAATTTAATTTATTTCATGTTTTTTAATTGTAATATTTTAATGTTTATAACACTTCGCGTATGGATTGCTTCGCCGCTTCGCTCCTCGCAATGATGGAGAGAATTATTATTCATGTATTTGTGTATTAAAGTAACACATTATGTCATTGCGAGCTGACGAAGTCGACGCGGCAATCCATACTTACAATAATAAACAAAATATCATTGATAATACATGGAGCCAACTTTTTATTTACATGTTTGTATCGCTTCATGTTATTTTCTGGATTGCTTCGTCGTGCTATACCGCAATGACAAAAAAGCATAATTGTTTTTCCATCTGAACAAAGAACGCAGCTTGCTAAGGCAAACCTTTAATGGCAAAAAACATTATTGTTTTATCCAATCCAAAACAAAAAAGGCAGGTATTTCCCGCCTTTAATTGTTCTCAAATTTGACTATTTTCAATCGTCCTCAAATACGGTTGTTTAAAATCAGTCGTTTTATTGCCCCCAGCTTTACTTGCTCCTGCCAATAAAAATACAGCAAACCATATTTTCATTTTCGTCCAATTTACATGGATTTGTATCGTTATCTCCAAAACCCCAGCCAAGAGCGCCTAATCTTTTTGGCAAAATCCACCAATGAAATTTTAGCTGGTGTTATAGCCAAAATATTGCAGTAAGAGATTTGGTTATATATTAATAAAAAACGGCGATTTGTATTTTGAGTATTTGGAATTTTCTGCCGTATTACTTTATTTCTGGATTGCTGCACTTAACGCTTCCAACAACGCATGTGTTGTATTTTGTTGTGAAATGATAAAAAGAGACGGCTTGCTTTTGCAGTGAAATTTATCTTTATATTTTGCGCAATAAAATATCAACTACTTTTGGTATTGATAGCAGCAAAAACTCTCTTTGCCGTGCGTTTTGCAAACAGTTCGTTTAGCGTTTTTTCATCCGCGCCTCTTGTAGCTTCGTAAGTTCCGAAATAATCAATCAGTTTTTTTATGACTGCGTCGTTAAGTCCTGCGGCTTTTAAGGCAGAATTTTCGTTTGCTCTTTTTTGCCTTGTTTTTCTGTGAAATGCGATAGCAAAACGGTGCGCCTCGTCGCGAAGCCGCTGCAAAAATTGCAGTCTTTCGTCATGTGGGCTTAAAATGAGCCTGCCTTTTTTTGTGTACAAAATATCGTTTGCGCTCCCTTTTGCCCTGTGCGCTTTGGCGTCTATTTTTTCTTTGGCTATTGCCGCTGCGTCTGTATTGACGCCCACGCTTTGCAAGATATCTTCGGCTAAACTTCTTAGAGTCTCTCCTCCGTCGATAAGCCACAAATCGGGTGCGGGTTCCTTGTCAAATCTTTTTGCGCGCTCGCTCAAAATCTCCCTCATCTGCGAATATTCGTCTTTGGCATGCAAGTGATAATGGCGGTAGTTTGATTTTATAAATTTGCCGCTCTCATATACAATCATAGCCCCGACGCTCGCTTCGCCCATGAGATGAGAGTTGTCAAAAACTTCAATTCTAAACGGTGTATTTTCAAGTTCAAGTAGATTTTGCAGGGATTCAAAAAGCGTGGTTTTGGTTTCGTTTTTATCAAGCAAAAGCAGTTCTTTGGCGTTTTTTACCGCTAAATTGCAAAGCGCTTTTTTGTCGCCTATTTTTGGACTTTGGATATTGAAGTTATGATTGCACCGCTCTTTTAACGCTTGCATGATAATATCCTGGTTTTCAAGTTCATCAGCACATAAAATATTTTTTGCAAGATACGGAATATCGGGCGTGTAGTACTCAAACAAAAGCCGCTCGTAAAGCTCCTCTTTATCAAATCCTTCGCTTGCATTTAAAATCGTATGCGTTGAAGAAGTAACTCTGCCCTCTCTTATAAAAAGTCTCAAAGCGCACGCTTTTTTACCTTCAATATACACGGCAAAGATATCAAAATCTTCCAACCTTGCCAAATCAATCTGACTTATGTGCATGCTGTTTTTTATGGCTGTTTGCATGTCGCGCAATCTTGACGCTTCTTCGTAATTTAGCAGTTTTGAAGCTTGAAGCATTTTGTCGTTAAGGCGTTTTAGCATTTGCTTTTTGTCGTTTATCAACTCTATCGCGCTTTGTATGATTTTGGCGTATTCGTCTGCGGAGATTTTCGCTTCGCATGGGGCTGAACATCTGTTGATTTGGTAAAATAGACAGGCTTTTTTATCTCTCAAACAGCCTCTTTTTTGCACGAGCGGAAAAAGCAGATACAAAGCTTCCAAAATAGCTTTATGAGACGAGCTAAACGGTCCGAAGTATTTTATGTGAGAGCCTTTTATAAGTTTTCTTGTTACCTCAAAGCGCGCAAAGTCCTGTGCTAAGTCTATGTATATATATGGGTATGTCTTGTCGTCTCTAAGCAGAATGTTATATTTTGGTTTTAGCTGTTTTATGAGCGAATTTTCCAAAATAAGCGCGTCATGTTCGTTTTCCACCAAAAGATATTCAAGTCTGGCGGTTTCTTTTATCATTTTGTATATTCTGGGGCTTAAATTTGGCGCGGGAGACAATCCTTCATCAAAACGAAAATAACTTTTCACGCGTTTTTTTAAAGATTTGGCTTTGCCTATGTATAAAAGCCTGTTATTTGCGTCAAAATATTGATAAATGCCCGCGTGGTCGGGAAGCGCTTTTACGCTTTCATATATGTTTTTACTGCTCATTTTTTTTGATTATCTCTCTTATCTCTTCAAATAACAGATTTAGTTTTTTATCGGCGGCGTTATTGATAAAACCGCCGCTGGAACGCTCTTCGTAAATGTATTCGCTTTTTGTTTGAACGGCGTCGTCCTGCGGCGGTTCGTTGGTAATAAAAAATTTCAACTCCTCAGCGTCTATACATTTGCAGCTTTCGTCAAGTTTCACAAGCTTTTTTAATAGGCCTTTTATCAATGTCATCTTATAATTAAACTCCATTTTGAAGCCGGGATGTTTAAGTACAAAAAATAGCGTGTCGTTTTTGTTATACATAAACTTTATCATGCTTTGATATCTTGGCGGCAAAAGAGCTAAAAGCTTTTTATAAGAGGCTATTTGCTCCATTTTTTTAAACGAAGGTTGCTGTTTTATATGAGAAATTATAAAGCTTACATGTTTCATCTGCTAATTATAACATTTATATTTTTACTCTTTTCAGGCTGCGGATATAAAGGCGATCCGAAATATATCTCCTCAGACTTTTCACGCGAGAGCATAAAACAGGATTTGATAGACGGCTTCACATCACAAAAATCACCACAAAGAGAGATTTCATGAAAAATGTTCCCATTGTTATTTTGGATTTTGGTTCGCAGTACACGCAGTTAATCGCAAGGCGCATGCGCGAAGAGAAAGTTTACTGCGAAATAGTTCCTTATAACGAAAGCGCGGAAAATATAAAAGCTAAAAATCCGAAAGGGCTTATACTCTCAGGCGGTCCGGCTTCCGTTTATTCAAAAGACGCTTATAAAATTGACGATAGCATTTATGAATCTGGACTTCCGATACTTGGGATTTGTTACGGTATGCAGCTTATCGCGCACCATTTTGGCGGAGAGGTCAGTGCGGCTAACCGCCATGAATACGGCAAATCAAGCGTACATTACGAAGAGGAGAGTTTGATTTTTAAAAATACGCAAAACGACAGCGTATATTGGATGAGCCACGCCGATAGAGTTGAAAGACTGCCCGAAGGTTTTATAAGTATAGCTTCAAGCGATAACTCCACGCATGCGGCGATAGCCAATGTACAAAAAAAGATTTACGCGCTGCAATTTCACCCCGAAGTTACTCACTCAAAACAGGGAGCGAAAGTTTTAAGAAATTTTGCAAAAGAGATTTGCGGTTGTGAGACTACATGGAATATGGGTTCGTTTGCGAAAGAGCAGATAGAAAAAATCCGCAATATCACAAAAGGCAAAAAAGTCCTTTGCGCCGTGAGTGGCGGCGTTGACAGCTCTGTGGCGGCGGCGCTTTTGCATGAAGGTATAGGAGAAAATCTCGTGCCTATTTTTGTAGATACGGGACTTTTACGGGCAAACGAGAGGGAACAGGTGGAAAATATGTTCAGGGTAAATCTTAAAATCCCTCTTGTTACGGTTGATGCAAGCGAGATATATCTATCGCGTTTAAAAGGCGTAATTGACCCCGAACAGAAGCGAAAGATTATAGGGCATACATTTATAGAAGTTTTTGAAAAAGAGGCTAAAAAGTACGAGAATATAGCGTTTTTGGCGCAGGGTACGCTCTATCCTGATGTCATTGAGTCGGTTTCCGTAAAGGGACCTTCAAAAACTATCAAATCCCACCACAATGTGGGCGGACTTCCGGATAGAATGCAATTTACGCTCATTGAGCCTTTAAGAGAGCTTTTCAAGGACGAAGTGCGCGCTTTGGGGCTTGAGCTTGGTATCCCGAAAGATATGATTATGCGCCACCCGTTTCCAGGTCCAGGACTTGCTATAAGGATAATGGGAGAGGTAACAAAAGAGGATTTGAAGCTTTTAAGGCAGGCTGATGTTATCATGCAAGAAGAGCTTAAAGCAAGCGGATATTACGATAAAACATGGCAGAGCTTTTGCGTGCTTTTAAATGTAAAAAGCGTCGGCGTCATGGGCGATAACAGGACATACGACAATACTGTATGTATAAGAATCGTAGAGAGTATGGATGGAATGACGGCGAGTTTTGCGAATCTGCCTCATGAGCTTTTGGAAAGAATGAGCACAAGAATCATAAACGAAGTAGAGGGCATAAACCGCGTAGTGTATGATATCTCCAATAAGCCGCCCGCGACTATTGAGTGGGAGTAGTAAAGCAAGCCGCCTGATAGATTGATATTTTCGGGTATAAACAAGAGCTATTTGTATGTAGAGAATAATTTAGTTGCTTTGCCATTGCGAGGAGTGCGGGCAAAGCAATTCATATCAAAAAAACACCTATTCTGTCATTGCGAGCTGCTTGCGGCATGGCAATATAGAAAATGTCTATCCTCCGTCATTGCGAGCTGACGAAGTCAGCGCGGCAATCCATTATATCGTCATTGGC
The DNA here is from genome assembly GCA_031276075.1 of Campylobacteraceae bacterium. Classification (GTDB taxonomy): domain Bacteria; phylum Campylobacterota; class Campylobacteria; order Campylobacterales; family Campylobacteraceae; genus JAIRKW01. The sequence continues at coordinate 4,510 of JAISNU010000029.1, read as the reverse complement.
ATAACAACATGCATTGCTCTCTCCGTCATTGCGAGCCGCTTGCGGCAAAGCAATCCAGAAAATAATAAAAACAATCCAAACATATAAATTGAAAAAATGATTTCATTTATTTTAATAATACTCTTTTTATTGTTGAAAGTATGGATTGCTTCCTGCTTTGCAAACTCGCAGTCGCAATGACGGAGAAAAGAGATTGCCGCTTTTAAATTTCACAATGATGAAAAAGAATATAGGGATTACAAAAAAGAATATGGAAACGACAAGGGGGCGTAAGTATGATAAAAAACCCATTAATGCCTTCACTCCGTCATTGCGAGCCGCTTGCGGCGAAGCAATCCAGAAAATAGTATCAAATAACCAAACATGTAAATTGAAAAAATGATTTCATTTATTTTAATAATACTCTTTTTGTTATTGAAGGTATGGATTGCTTCATCCTGCTTCGCTTCGCTTGCAGTCCTCGCAATGACGAAGAGAGGAAATTGTTTCGCAAACTCGCGTCGCAATGACGGAGTAAATAGATTGCCGCGCTTCACTCGCAATGACGAAGTGGCGCTATATATTTGCTGGATTTGCGATTCATGTAAATACGGTAACCCATCGTAAAATTACGAAGCAACGCTTATATTTGCTGGATTTACGGCGATAAGCTGCGAGCGTATTGACACGATACAGACGGCAGACTTGGAAATTAAAACAAATTGGGCAAATGGCAAAATTCGCTGTCGATCACATCATCCATAAGTTGCCGCAGGCAATATCGAAGTCATATTGCGCGGTATTGAATTTTCCAATATTGGTTTTTCTGGCTCAAGAAATCCGACGCAGTTAAGTAATGACCGCGCCAAGCACGATACTTGGCAAACCGATAATCTCAAGAAATCCGACGCAGTTAAGTAATAACCCATTTAGTTCATCAGAATACGATTATCAATACAGCAAGAAAGCAAAGGACATATCAAAGTTGATGGATTAACAGTTTGCAGCAATAAGAAAGATTGACCCGCTTTCCTTCTTTTCAGCCCAAAGATCAAGCTAACTAACGCATTAGAATAAGCAGGACAGTTATATATAGCAATACCAAGATAGTATCAAAACAGAGGTCGTATCGGCTCTCCATTTGCGATCGATTATCTGATTAAAATGGATGAAATGGTCTTCATTTGTCCATATCAAAGCCTCCTTTGAGCAGAAACTTTCGCAGGAAGTCGTCGATGAGGGTATTAGCCTTGAAAGTTGCAATCTTTTCACCCGCCTGTTTCTCTAAAAATGTAATTGCCTCTTTCATATCCACAGTCTTTTTTAATTTGTCAAAGCGTCCGTATTCGTTGATATTCTCCTCGGTTAGCTTCAAATCCATCATATTCCGAAGATTTGTTTCATTCAAGCCAAAAGCAATGGCGACGCTGTGAATCTGGTCGGCTTTTGCCATCGCTTGATATTCGGCGATATAATCGCGCAGAGTCTTTCCTTCCTCGACGGTTACATCGCCGCGCTCAATGTCGCGTAGAAAAATACCCGCATACTTCTGTTCCTCCTGAGTTAGCGCGGCGAATGTCTTATGCAGGTCGTCCAACGCTTGATTGATAAGCTCCTTCGAGGGTTTTTGGTCGAGATTTATAAGTTTCAAATACTTCGCGAAACGCGAGTTCATATAATCCGCATTAATTTTGCCTGTGTCTATCTCGGTCAGATATCCGTTGATATCGTATGGTATGTCTTCGCCGTTGCCAAGCGTGTTATTGTCGATGGAGAATAGCTCCTTGTAGCGCATAGCAAGAATGAGATAATCATTCTCGTTAAATGCCGTTGTTATGGTAGTTTTCCTTGCGCCAGACTTCTCTTGAAAGATATATTTTTGCTGTTTCCACTTGAAACCCTGTATTTTTGCGGCTTCAAGGTACTCGTTGAACTCTCGAAACAAAGAGGCAAACTTCCCGCAAGCCGTCTTGTCGTCCGGATTTTTCGTAAAGTCCGGCGCTCCCGCTTCCGCAAAAATCTTTTGGATTTCGCCGTAGAGGTGATTCATGGCATTAAGGTTTTCTTTGAGCCGTTGCACAAACAAGCCGATGGGTTTGTCGCCGGAATAGAGCTTAACGGCTTCTTCGATGTTTTTTTCCATTGTATGCGGCTTGCGGTAGTAGCGTATCGTGCCGAAAGGCTTCTCATACCCAAATAAGCGGTTTGTGCGCGAAAAGGCTTGAATGATATTCTGGTATTCAAGGAGTTTGTCCATGTAGAGCGCGTTGATCCATTTGGAATCAAAGCCCGTGAGCATCTGGTCAACTACGATTAGCAAGTCTATTTGTTTTTCCGGTTCATTTTCAATTCGCTTGTACGGCTCTTTATGGGCAAGCCGCGCCGCGACATCCTTCTTGAATTTGGCATGGCTGCCTATATCAAAGCGTTGCCCATAACGGGCATTGTAATCGTCGATGATTTCGACAAGTCCGTCTTCCTTGAACGCGGTTGTCTCGCCGTCGCCGTTGTCGATATTCGGATCAAAGAGCGCCGTGATTTTAAGTTCAGGCTTCTTTCCTTTGATGAGTCTGTAATATGCGATAGCTTCGGGAATACTGCTTGTGGCAAACAACGCGTGGAACTTTCCGCCATGAGAGAGCGTCGTCCAATTTTCTAAAATGTCATGCGCTACTTGCTTTTTATGTTCGTCTCGCTTATATTGGCTCTTTGGCAGGAGGTCCTCTACGCCTTTGACATATGTTCCCGCAGAATCGTATCTACCTGCCATGGACGCAGTATTTATCCAGTAGTAATAGATTTTTTTCTTTTCAGGATCGGCGATCGCTTCTTCCTCTGTCGCCGCTTTTGCCTCATGAAGCGCGACGGCTTTGCGTATATCTTTGTCTTTATGCGTTAAAACTTTGTAGGGGTCAAAGCCAAGCACATTTTTGTCGCGGATACCGTCGGCGATGCTATATCTGTGCAACTCGCCGCCAAAAACATCTGCCGTCGTATTGCCCTTGATTTTATTTTCCATATGAATAGGCGTGCCTGTAAAACCGAAAAAGATTGCGTTGGGAAAAGTGTTTTTGACTGTGATGAGCATTTCCCCGAAAGTTGAGCGATGGCATTCATCCACGATGAACACAATTCGTTTGCCGCTCATCTTTTTAATGTCGGCGTCGTTCATGCCGCTATCAGCCCTAATGTTGCTCATCTTTTGAATGGAAGTAACGATAAGCGTGTCGGCGGGATCGGAGCTTTTCAGCTTGGCGGTTAGCACATGAGTAGTTTCCGTTGCCTGAATATCATCGCTATCCTCGGCAAATCCTCTATACTCTTTCAGGGATTGCGCGCCAAGCTCTATTCTGTCCATCAGGAAGATGACTTTATCCGCGTCTTTTGAGTTGGCGATGAGCTGCGCGGATTTGAAGCTCGTCATAGTTTTGCCAGAACCCGTCGTATGCCAGATGTAGCCGCCGCGCTGGTTATCGGCTTCCCACTTGATCTGCGCTACGCGGTCGGAGATTGCGCTTGCGGCGTAGTATTGGTAACTTCGCATGACTTTCAAAATGCCGTCCGTATCGTCCGGAACGGTATAAAAGCCAATGAGTTGATGCGCCATCGGGATTGAAAGCAAAGCGCTTGCGATCTCTTTCCAGTCATTGATTGGCTCGTTATCGAAGTTTGCCCAGTGGAAGTAAAAGTCGGGGTTGAACTTGCCGTCCATTCCCGGATTTGCAAAGTAGAGCGTTTCATTGGGCTCCATTGCGACGAATATCTGCACAAGGGCAAATAAGCCGCTAAATACTCCCTCGCGGGAATATTTCTCAATCTGGTTTGCCGCTTGCGTAACCGAAATACCGCTTTTTTTCAGTTCGATATGGATAACGGGCATGCCGTTGATGAGTAGCATGAGATCGCCGCGGCGATCATTCAAGATGCCATGCGTGCGGAACTTGGGCTGCCGCGCTATCTGATAGCGGCTCTGTCCGGCGGCTATCTCTTGGCGGTCGTAGATTTTGAGCGACACTTCCTTGCCAAAATGAGCCGCGTCGTCAGGATTGTCGCGTCTGATAGAAACCGTCTTGCCGTTGATGAAAGCGTTGAGTTTGAGCGGCGTTCGCAAGGTTATGATTTGCTCGATGATCTGCTGCATCTCTCCATTGGTTAGAGGGCAATTGTTCAAACGATCAGCATTGCAGTTGTTGTTAAACAGGATATTTGCCCAATTATCGATAAGCTCTTGCTCTGTTGGGTTTTTGATGACTTTTGGCTCCCAACCGTATTGAGTTGCAAGCGCATTAATGAGGGCTTTCTCAAATTCGGCTTCCTTGTTGAATTCCATTAAATCTCTCCTTCTCCCGATTGGTTATTTGATAATTTTTTGTCCGCCGTCTGTCAGCCTATACTTCTGCAACCTGCTGTTGGGCTTGTCCGGCACGGTCATCTCGATGAGACCGCCCTCTAAAAGCGGCTCAATGTTGCGCTTGTAGGAGCGTGTGTCGCCGCTCATACCAATGGCGGTAAAAATCTCTTTGCGCGAGAG
>JAISNU010000011.1 GCA_031276075.1 Campylobacteraceae bacterium | reverse complement strand
GAGATAAAAAACAAAACTCCTCAAAGCATTATGATAAAAAAAGATAATAAAGATATTCGTTTTTTCGGCAATAAACTAAGAATAATCCCAAATGAAGATGAAGTTTCTCAAAGGCTTGCTTTTACAGCTTACGCATGCGGATTGGGCGAGAAAAACGCATTTGGAGGAGGCTTTTGTATATGATGAACGAGTTAGACTTTTCCAAACCCGTCGGCGATCCTATAGTTGAGATTGGACGACAGGGACTTATTGTATTTTGCAAAAAAAATCAATTTACAAATTTTGAAGAGTTAAAAAAAGCCGTAGAGAAACTTTTTAACATTTATGTTTTTAAAACCAGCGGCAGGATAGGTCAAATATTCTCTTCAAACTCAAAATTTACACACAATAGCACAAGTAATAATTTAAATGAAAGATTTCGTCAGAGCATAGAATTATATGAAACGCTTGCAAATGAGTCAAAAGACGGATATTGTTTGGCTTGTGGCAAAAAAAATGACCTTTGCAGTGTGAATAAAACTATCTTGCCTCTTACTACAGGCAATAGCAATGTTAATTTCACCTCCAATTTTTCAAATCAGTTTTTAGTGTGTAAAAAGTGCATGACATCACTGTTTTTCGCACCTTCCAATATGCAAAAAGTTGCCGGACGCATGGCTTTTTTAATCAGCAACAATAATGATATAAATAAGTATTGGAGCGAACAAAATATCCAAAAATTCAACATCAATACTATCAAGCAAGATGACTCGCTGGTTGACTCCAAAACCAATATTTTTGAGAATTTTATTTATGAGACGATGTACTATTTGCAGAAAAAAGGACTTTTTGGAGATATAACCTTTTATCTTATCTCAAATGTTGATAAGGAAAGCGATATAGAGATTATTCATGTATATGAAAATCAGATAAGATTTATATATGAAGTAGCTCCTGATTTTTTTAAAGATGAACTGCCAACAAGCAGTAAAAATGAGTGGAATAGTTTGATATATAAATATTCATCATTTGATAGCAATAACGCATATAGAACACGCACAGAAACGATAGATGGCAAAAAAGTTATAGTTAAATTTCAAGAGGAAGTTGTTCAAAATAAAAATTTTCAAGCAACGATGAAATACTTTAATCCACTGATAAACAGTTTTATACAAAGTAAATCATTGCTTAGATTTTTTGTAAAAAATTATTCCAGTTGGCGCTTAACACAAATTTATTTAAGGGGGATAAGAGGCATGAGAGAAGAGAGATTGAAAGTGCTTAAAAGCATTGCCGAAAAATTGCAAGCTTTAAACGAAGGCAATAAAGATTTTCTTAAAAAGATAATTTTTCCGATTGAAAAAACAAAGTCTCAAGGCGAATTGAGAGAGAAGCTTAGAGAGTTGATGAAAAAAATTTTACTGAAAACCGGACAACCACTATACACGGTAGATGATATGGTATTTGAAATATTACCAAACGGTGAAAGTTGGCAAGAGACAAAGGATATTTTGCTTATTGCTTTGTATGGAGAATTAACTCTTGATGACGAGTTAAAAGAGATATTAGAAAATGATATACCCAATAAAGGAGAAGACTTAGATGAGTAGTTTTAAGGAGACAATAGAGCAAGATAGTGTAAAAAATTACTTTTTACATGGGTTTGTATTGGTAGATGTTGATGGAGCAAGTTTAAATAATTGGGGCAAAGATAGCACCAATACACAAGGCATGGACAATACGACTGCCGTAAAAAAAGTCTTTAAAAACGGTCGTACTTATGCTGTAGTATCAGGACAAGCGTGGAGGTATTGGTGGAGAGAGGCTTTAGGATTAAACGGCTGGAGTTTGAGTCCTGTGACAAGAGATACTAAAGTAGCTTTTACAGATGCAAATCCTGTAAAATATGCGGATGATGATATATTCGGCTACATGAGGGCTTCCAAAGAGATAGAAAAAGATACTGCTGGTGAAATTGTCGTGGACAATAAAGGAAAACCGAAAAAAGTTGATGTTAGCGTTACGAGGGTTAGTCCGCTCAAAAATTCTATTTTAACATCAGTTACTCCGGTAAGAATTGCAAATGAGTTTTCAAGTATGACAAGACAGGATGGGGATGTGGTTCCTTATGAAAAACAGGCGTATTCTGCAGTTTTAAAAGGAATTTTTTCGCTTGACTTGGATCAGACAGGAACTTTTACTAAGATAAACAGGTCAGGCTATAAAAATATAACAGAAAGCGCCTATCAAGAGATATTAAACAATAACGGCAAAGAGGTCAGTGATTTGATAAATCCAAATATCAAAAGGGCCAGATTAGATATCGATACAAGAAGAAAGAGAGCCAAAGATACTCTGATAGCTTTAAAAACTATTGCAGGCGGAGCCAAACGGGCAACAAATTATGTGAGCGTGAAACCTGATTTTATCATTTTAGCTGTGTTAAAAGGCGGCAACAATATATTTGATAATGTAGCGGTGGACGATGATGGTAGAGCGACAATATCTTTAAAAGCGATAGAGGATAGCATCAAAGACAATAAAGAGTATTTTAGAAGCGATGTATATATAGGTAAAGCTACAGGCTTCATGGAAGATACCCACATAAAAATTCAGGATATTGAAGGAGTGAGTATTAAAGTCGGTTCTGTTAATGCAATTATAGATGAATTTGTTAAAGTTTTTGATACGGTAATATTGTAAATGAAACTTTACAGGGTATTGTTAACGGCACAAACTGCGAGTTTTCGTTATCCGAATTTTATAAGTTCAAATCAGCTAAGTATTAAAGCGGTTCCATATACGACAATAGCTGGCATGGTAGCTTCAGTTACGGGAGACGATACTTTAGTGGATTTCAAATTTTCTTATGTTTTCAGGTATGTATATACATATAATGATTTGGAGACAATCTATAAATTTGAAAAAAAGAGAGAGAGTGTTAATAACAATAATGCAATTCAAGACCCGACATTTAGGCGAGAGCTACTGTATGATTGTTACTTGACGCTTTATCTTGAAGATGAAAAGATTGCCACAGCTTTTAACTCTCCTATTTTTCAAATTCTTCTCGGCAGAAGCGGTGATTTGGCAAGGGTATTGGAGGTAAAAGAGATAGATGCTAAAGAGAGTGATTTTGTCTTTTTGAATGGTACTGTAGTGCCGTTTGAAGAGTTTAAATCTTCAGGACAGATTTATGCGATGCCAAAGTATTTTGACTATACAAATTTGGTGAGGATTTCAAAAGAAGTGCAGCCTTTTTTGATAAATGATGGAGTCGGCGACTTTTTACATAAACCAAAAAATTTAAGAGAAAAATTTGATTTAAAAAATTGGAAATTTAAAAATTTGCCGAACAAGATTCAAACCAATGGATTTATTGATGAAGAGTTAAATAGCACGATACTGTTAAGAAACTTATGTTAGCAAAATCAGATGGTTTGACTTTAGAGCAGCATACACAGGATTTGCTTGACCTCTTTTTGGAGTTTAAAAAAGCATTTGAATTTTTGCCGATAATATCAAAAAAAGATGATTTTTGGGAGAAGTTAAGAAAAGCTATTATATTTCATGATGTTGGTAAAGCCACTGTCGGATTTCAGCAATTTATTGCAAAATTATGTAAAAAATACGGGTTTAGGCATGAAATAATTAGCGCTGTTGTTGCTAAAAGTTTTTTAGATGACAATGCTGCTATAAATGCCATTTTATCACATCACAAAAATTTTGAAATACTAAGCGACAAGCTAAACGAATATGGAAAAAATAAAAAATACAATGAAAATAGATGGATAGAAAAAGAGTTTGGCGAGCTAGATATCAATTGGCTAAAAACATTTTTAGAAAAATTCGGCATTGTATATAATGGTGAGCTGGAAAAAATATCATACGATATTGATATAGACAGATGGTTGCCATATGGGAAGCGGGAAAGTATTTTAGAGATTGAAAAGTTTCAAAATATCTTTTTGTCCGCATCTTTATCCATATGCGACCATAATGCTTCGGCAGGCATTAAAAGCATGCCTGTATTAAAGCCGAGCCACTTTGATTTTCTAAATAAATTCACACCGCATGCACATCAAAAAAAATCATGGCGGTCAAATGAAAATATTCTTCTTATAGCTCCCACAGGACAAGGAAAAACAGAGAGCGCTATAGGCTGGCTCAAAAATCAGTTGAATGCGAGGCAGGGAAGAGCTTTTTATATATTGCCGTTTACCGCTTCCATTAACGCAATGACGATAAGATTATCCGCTCAAGACGAAGGTTTTGGTGATGATGGCGTAGTTGGATTGCTTCATGGAAAAGCTAAATTTTTTATAGACGAATATTATGAAAAAAAAGATGGGCAGAGTTTAAAGGATTTAATAGATATCAATAAAAAGATAATAAAACCTTTTAAAGTAATAACGCCTTTTCAGCTTTTAAAGTGGGCTTTTGGGGTGAAGGGATTTGAAAAAGGCTTTACGGAGCTTGCGGGAAGTTATCTAATATTTGATGAGATTCATATTTATGACAAAGAACTTTTTGAAGAAATTCTGTTTTTTACAGAGTGGCTGATAGAAAAATTATGCATTAAGGTATTTATAATGACCGCTACCATGCCTACTTTTATACAAAATCATATTAAAAGCGTATTGCATATAAATAGTACGATAAAACCCGACAAAGATTTACTTTTGGGCATCAAGCGGCATAAAATAAAACTTTTAAATTCAACCATAGATGAGCAAATAGATTTTATTCAGTCCAATATAAATCAAGGCAAAAATGTTTTAATTGTTTGCAATACAATAGCAAAAGCCCAAAAACTATACAATGAGATAAAATGTGACAGTAAGGCGCTTTTGCATAGCGGATTTAATGCAAGAGATAGAATTGCCAAAGAGAGCTCCATCTTATCAAAAGAAAAACCAAAACTTTTGATTGGTACGCAGGCTATAGAGGTGAGTTTAAATATTGATTATGATTTGATAATTACAGAACCCGCTCCGCTTAATGCGCTTATTCAAAGATTTGGCAGAATTTATAGAGGCAAGGATAGATTTATATATGATAAGCCAAACTGCTTTGTTGCTACAACTATAGAGCAAGCGCATTGCAAGATTTACAAGAAAGAGTTGATAGAAAAAACGATAAATGAGCTAAAAAATGTTGAAAATATTATCTTAAATGAAGTTTTTTTGCAAGAGATGCTTGATAGTGTTTATGAACCGTTTGAATTAGATAACGATACGAGAGAGATATTAAGAGAATATCTTGATAGTATATATCCATTCAATGTTTACGAAGAGAGCGAAGAAAAATTTTTCAAAAAATTTGATGGAATTGAGGTTATGCCGATAGAACTGTTTAGTGAATTTGAGCAATATGTGCATAGCAAACAATATTTGGAAGCCGAAAAGCTGTTTATCTCTATAAGCAAGCAAAAGTATGCTTCAAAAAAGCATTTAATATCTCATGTAGAAATAAACGATTACAAAAAAGTTTTTCCGCTTATAAGATTAAAATATTCCCACGAGTTAGGTCTTTTAGATGAAGAAGTTGAAGACATTAGATATAAACAGATCTTTATATAACGCTAAATATTATGATTAAAATAACAGGCACATTAATTAACTACTATTTTCACTGCAAAACGCAATGCTGGCTTAGCGCTAATCGTCTAAACCTTGAAGATAACAGCGAAGATGTGCATATCGGCAGAGTACTTCACGAGATAAATGAAGAAAAAAGCAAACATGCCGAAGTGCTGCTGGGAAATGT
>JAISNU010000143.1 GCA_031276075.1 Campylobacteraceae bacterium | reverse complement strand
TACATTTAAACCATTAAACAAAAATATATGCTTCTAACTTTTTTCTAACACTCTCATGCAAAGAAATATTGAGATGCAAAATAGAGAGCGGCAAATCAAATCCTTCCATTTTCACGGCGTCTTTTGCAGTGGTAAGAATAGAATCCGCGCCGCTTCGGCACAAAATATCCGCCAATTCGTCCCGCCTGAACATATAGTGGTCAGGAAAAAAAAACTTTGCCGTTACAAAACGCGGCAAAAATTTGTCAAGCCGCGAAGGATTTGCTATCGCGGTTATCAAAACCATTTTTTTTGTTTCGCCCGCCGTTTTGACTTCTCTTGTAAAATTAACGCCCTCTTCCAAGACCAAATCCGCCTTTTTGTAGTTTGAAACGCTCTCTCTGTACGCGCCTGAGGGAATGCAAAAAGAGTTCGCGGGTTTTGGATTTGGACGGATAAGAATGTCAAATTTTTTGATATTTGCTTTGCCAAAACCATCGTCCAAAATCACAACCTCAGCGCCCAATTCTTTTGCCTTTTGTATGCCTAAAACTCTATCTTCGCTCACTATGACAAGCGCATTTTTAAGCTCTTTGGCATAGAGCATGGCTTCGTCGCCGCTTGTTTTTACACCGCAGCAAATCTCCCCAAAGCGGCTTACTACAACCAAACCTTTTGACAAACGCCCGTAACCCCGCAAAACGACGGCGGGCTTTGTTACGCTTTTTGCTATGGCTATACATACGGGCGTTTTGCCGCTGCCGCCTGCGGTTAGATTGCCGACGCTTATGACGGGAATTTTATAATCAACTGGTTTTTTCAATATGCGTCTTATTTTTGCACAAAAAGACCATAAAAAACTAATCGGATAAAGTAAAAAAGATAAAATCCGCCCAAAAAAGCTTGGGCGGTAAAAATAATCCTCTATCCATGAAGCAAGAGAATATTTAAACATGATGTTTGGCGATTTTTTTCACTGTCTCACATACATATTCTACATCGTCGTCGCTCATTGCCGCATAAATGGGCAGAGAGAGTATCTGTTGATAATTGGCTAAAGCGGCAGGAAAATCATTGACTTTCAAACCGTATTTTGTTTTATAATAAGACAAAAGATGCAGCGGTATATAGTGGAGTCCGGTAAATATTCCCGCTTCCCTTAAATCTTTCGCAAATTTGTCGCGGTTTTTATCTATTTTGACAATATAGTATGTATAGACATGGTCTCTTTTGGCTACCGGCGTTTTTATATTGCGGCAATCTTCAAAAGCTTTATCATAAATGGCAGCTATCTTTTTTTGCCGCGCTATAATTTTATCCATTTTGGCAAGCTGCGCCAGCACAAAAGCGGCATTCACTTCATGAATATCGTATTTGACGCCGATATCAACTACATCGTATATATAGCCGAGATTGCCGAATTTATCCCATCCGTTGCTGATTATTGCATGGTTTATCAGTAATTTTGCCCGCTCATACAATTCCGTATCGCTCATCGTCATAATTCCGCAGCCGGCAACATTGTATCTAAGCTGCGGCGAAAATCTAAAGCATGATACAGCCGAATCCAAAGTGCCGAGTTTTTTGCCTTTATATGACGCTCCAAAAGCGGTTATGGCATCATCAACGACTCTTACATTGTATCTTTTTGCAAGTTCGTATATTGCATCCAAATCGGACGGCTGTCCCGCAACATGGGGAACAAAAATGCCTTTGAGTTTTTTATGCGCCTCTTTTTCAAGCGTTTGCTCAAGCTTTTTAATATCCATATTAAAGTCGCCCGTATCAATATCTACAAATATCGGTTCAGCGTCAAAATGCCGCACAACTTCCGCTACAGTCGGAGCGGAATTTACCGAGCAGATAAATTTGTCGCCGCGTTTCATATCCATAGCGCACATAGCCAAATGCATTGCCGCCGTTCCGTTATATGTAACAATGGCGTGTTTTGCACCTAAAAATTTCACCACATTTGTTTCAAACTGATCTATTTTAGAAGGTTTGTTTCCCTCTAAAACTTCATGTATATGCGTAAATTCCAACTCATCAATCAATGGTCTATAAAACGGTATTTCTTTCATCGATCGCCCTCCATAAAAATAATTTCTACCTTAGAGTAGATAATTAAATAAATTGTACTAAAACAACCATTAATTAATTCTTTTAAAAAACGCAAATAGCCGCCGCCATAAAATATTTTTAATTTAAAAAAGTCTGCTACCATACATAACAAATAAAAAAAGGCGCAAAATGAAAATAGTATCAAGACCGATGGGAGCGTTGGAGACAAACTGTTATATAGTCTATTTGCCCAAAGGAGAAGTTATTATAGATCCAGGTATGGATGCGGTTACATGGGTTACAAAAAATGTACAAAATCCTTTGGCGGTATTGAATACACATGGACATTTTGATCATGTCTGGTCTAATTATGAGCTGCAAAGCGGACTAAAAATCAAACTCTACACTCCAAAGTCAGATATTTTTATGCTATCAAGCGACCCGTTTGGATACGGCATGTTAGCGTCTGTGCCTGACATTGCGGTTGAAGGAGATGCGAAATTTGAAATAGGCGGCGCGGCAATAGAGTTTTTACATTTTCCCGGACATACTCCCGGATGCAGTGCGATAAGGATAGCGGACGCGCTTTTCAGCGGGGACTTTGTTTTCAAAAACTCCATAGGAAGGACGGATTTTCCATATAGTTCCCCCAAAGATATGAAAAAAAGTATTTTGAAGTTTTTGGAGCTTAGCGGGGATTGGAAAGTTTATCCGGGTCATGGAGAGAGCACAAGCGTAAAAACTGAACAAAAAAACCTGCCGTCATGGCTTAAATATTTGTGAAATTATCGTGCGACAAATACATGTTAAAAACCTATCTGATAGCCTCATGGCTTAAATATTTGTGAAATTAGTATGCGCTGATAAAAAACTTTAGTATCCAGCCATGACTTAATATCTGTGAAATTATTTTTCGCCGCTTTATTTTATGCCAATGCCGCATAAAGTATCCGTAAAACTGCTGCATTGTCTCTTTTTCGTCATCGCGGCAAAGTGCGGCAATCCCCTCTCCGTCATTGCGAGGAGTGCAACGACGAAGCAATCCAAAAAACAATAAAAAACCAATTCAAACATATAAATAAAAAGGCGTCATTTATTTTAATGATACTTTTTTGTTCCTGTAAATTATGGATTGCCACGCCAATTTCATTGGCTCGCAATGACGAACTTAGGACATAACAACTCATTTCATCATAAAACTTCCTTTTGCATTATTGCGAACCGTTTACGATGTAGCAATTCCCCTCTCCGTCATTGCGAGGAGCTTGCGACGAAGCAATCTATAATCATGAATAAAAAACAGTTGTTCATTTTTCCACAATAACGCCATTTTTATTATTATAAAGTATGGATTGCCGCGCTTCGCTCGCAATGACGGAATTCTGTATTGTTTTATTGATTTTTTATTTTCTGGATTGTTTCGTCAGTTGCTACACTCTTTCCTTGCAATGACGAAAAGAGCAAGTATAGAGTTTTGTCAAAAAGGACATTAATTTTATATCTTGCAATAACAGATGAGAGATTACTGTGTGCTCGCGCGTTATAGATTGTGTCTTGTTATCTAATAACATCTGTTTGTATTTTAAAATTTTTATAAAACTGCCCTGAAACATCAGAGTATATATTATATATTTCTGCAAATTAAACTGCATGGCAGAGCGAATTTTTTTATAAGTTCCTCCTCTTTTGCCCTCATCTCTCCATTGTCGCATTCGTGATCATACCCTAAAAGATGAAGCAGTCCATGTATGAAAAGCAGCGCGCATTCGTCGTTTAATGTGTGGTTTAACTCCCTTGCCGTATTGTTTGCAAGTTCTAAATTTATCACGATGCTTCCAAGCGGAACAGAGAGCAAATCCTCCAGAGGAAAACTCAAAACATCGGTAGTTTCGTCTTTTCTTCTTACTTTTAGATTTAACTTGCGCATATTTTCAGAATCTGTAAATATGCACTCTATATCTTTTTTAGAGAGCGATAGAGCTATTTTTTCAAGCAAAAGCGTATCTACCGTATAATCCGTATCATTTTCAGTTATCAGCATAAAAAACCTTTTTGCAATTATAGCAATTTTCGTTATAATCACAAAAAAATAAAGGATAAATTTTGAAAAAAGCGGTATGTATCGTAAGCGGCGGCATGGACAGTGCGCTGGCGGCGTTTATAGCAAAAAAAGACGGCAATGAGATAATAGCTTTACATTTTAACTACGGGCAAAGAACGCAAAAAAAAGAGCTTGAATGTTTTGAGAAAATAGCCGATGCGCTGAGGGCAAAAAAAGTGGTTTTAGATGCGTTTTTTTTCAAAGAGATAGGCGCATCTTCGCTGACAGACGCATCTTTGGAAGTTAGAACGAGCGGTTTGGAAGACGGTGTGCCAAATACTTATGTGCCTTACAGAAACGGGATATTTATTTCCATAGCCGCTTCGCTTGCGGAAAAAGAGGGTGCGCAAAGCCTCTATCTTGGGGTCATGGAAGAGGATAGCAGCGGATATCCTGATTGCACGGATAGTTTTATCAAAAAAATAGAGAACGCCGTAAACGAAGGGACAAAAAAAGAGACAAATATCAATATATGCACGCCGCTTGTCCATATGAGCAAAGAGGATATAGTAAAAGAGGCGCTTTTGCTGGGCGTGCCGCTTGAATTTACATGGAGCTGCTATGCCAACGAAGATAAAGCCTGCGGAGTGTGCGATAGCTGCAGACTAAGACTTCGCGGATTTAAAAACGCTGGCGTTGAGGATAAGATAGCGTATCAGATAATATAAAATTACAAAAGGAGTTTTATGGCTAAATGCAATTATTTAATTCTTGCCAATATCATTGAGGGCGAAATTTTTGAACAATACATGAAAGGGCATTTGCCGACTATCGCGCAATACGGCGGAAATATAATTTTCAGATCAATTCAAAATACGCCGATATTGGGTTTGGAAAATTTTGACGCCATTGCAATACAGGAGTGGGCAAGCGAAGAAGCGTTTAATGCATGGTGGAATTCAAAAGAGTACAAACCTTGGGCGCAAATACGCGACCGTGCGGCAAAAATTTCAATAATTCAATGCAGGTTAAATGATTAGCAAAAACGGATTTGACGGCATTGCGCTCGCTTTATCTATCGCTCTGCTCTGAATTTATCATGTGAGCGCAGCACAACAATAACAAAAAAAGTATTCATGGAACCAACTTTTTTACCTGCATGTTTGAATTTGGTGTGTTATTTTCTGGATTGCGTCGTCCTGCTTCGCTTCGCTCGCACTCCTCGCAATGACAACTAAAACGGCACAAGAGCTTAATTGTTCCGCAGGATTGCTTCGCCGCAGGCGGCTCGCAATGACGGAAGGGAGCGTTTTTTGCCGCCTCGTTGTTTTATACCTTACAATGACGGAGAAGAACGCGGGCATCTTGCTTGCTGTAAGAAAATGGTAACTTTTTCTGTCATTGTGAGCGAAGCAGGCAATCCATTTAAGTGGAGCAATCCATCATTCTTTTTTTATCATTCTCAAGTAAGTGGTAATCCACACAACAATTCCGTCATTGCGAGCTGACAAAGTCAGCGCGGCAATCCAGAATTTATAATAATAGCAAAAGGAGTGTCATTTAAAAAAATGAATAATTCTTTTTTATTTATGATTATGAATTGCTTCGCCGCAGGCGGCTCGCAATGACGGAAGGGAGCGTTTTTTGCCACTCAAAAAAGTGTTTTTTGGATACATTTAGGTTCTTCCAAAGCCGCGATTATCTCCTCTTTGTTTCCCAATACCAAAATATACCTGAGCGAAGAGATATTTATAGTTTGGAGCGATTTTGCCGAAGTGTATCTTTTGCATGGTATTGAAATTTTAGCGTTGTGCGGAGCCAAAACAAGCAGATACTCTTCAGAAACATAGTTTTTTATCCACTCTGCCTCTTTTTCAAACAGCCTCTCGTTTGTCTCTATGATAACTGCCTGATGCGTAGAACCAAACGGACGCGCCTCTAAAGCCGTATTTATAAATATCGGTTCAAAATGTCCGTTTTTTTCCAAAGAGTCTATCTTGAATTCAAGCGGTTTTTTCTTGAAAAAAGCTATGAGAGCGGCGAAGTTCGGCACAAAAAGCGGCGGAATCATAAACTCTTTAAAATAACTCTCCGCGCACACAAAAGTGGTTTTAAATATGGAGTGCGATTGCAAAACAGCAGCCTCAAAACTCTCGCTTACGCTTTCAAACTGCGGCGATATTTGCTCTAAAAGTTCCCGATTTTTTGAAAAAATATAACTTTTTGCATCCATTCCCATGAGCGTCATAAATGCTTCCGCAATACCGCCTTCAAACAGTGCGTTTTTAAACTGCAATTTGAAAGAATTTAACATATCAAACTGCAAAACAGACAAAAATACGGCGTTTATCTCATTTGTTTCAATTAAAAACCGCATGAAGCGAATCATAGCTTTTTCTATACTATCCACTTTTATCCATGCCGTTTCATTGTCGTCAGTTTGTATATTTTGCTCATGTATGACAGCATAAGCGCCGTTTTCCAACGCTCTGGCAATTTCCTCCTGCGTTCCTTCTATTGCAAAAAAAGCCCCTCCGCTCGTTACTTTATCGCTTTTGCATGTAAAGCTTGAAACTGACTTGACTAAAGGTTCTTTTAACAGACGCCCCGAACAGATTTGAGCCAGATTTTCAATAATCATTTTACGATAGCGCCGACATCTTTCAAAGTTTGAGGGGCAATCAACGAAATGCCGTTTTTATCCTCCGCCGTTAAAACCATTCCGCAGGATTCAAATCCCATGATTTTGGCAGGCTTTAAATTTGTAACTACACAAACTTGAACGCCTTCAAGATTTTTCGGCTCATAATAGGCTTTGATGGCGGAAAGTATTTGGCGGGGAGCCGCTTCGCCGATATCCACCGAAAGCTTTAAAAGCTTGTCGCTCTTTTCTACGGCTTCGGCTTTTACGATAGTGCCGATTTGAATTTTTGAGTTAAAAAACTTGTCCGCGCTTATCAACTGTTCATCTTTTTTTGCCTCTTTTTTCGGCGCGGAGGGCTCATGAGCGCTCATCAACTCTTTTTCTATACGCGGAAATAACGGTGCAACAGGCGTTATGATAGTTTTATCCAAAAGTTCTTTATTTGCGATAAGCTTTTCGTAAGATTTTGTATTCAGTTCAAAACCAAGACTTTTTGCAATAGAAAGCGCGGTTTTTGGCATAACGGGCGAAAACAAAACAGCGGCTTTAGCCAAAAGATTTGCACTCAAAGCTACTATTGCAAATGCTTCTTCCACTCTGCCTTCTTTCATTTTTACCCAAGGCTCATATATGGTTATGGATTGGTTGGCAAGACTTAAAACTTTCCAAATCTCTTCAAGATATTTGTTAGTCTGAAGTTCGTACATGTAAGTTTCCGCATTGCTTAAAACTGCGTCTGCCGCGTCTATATTTTTTTTGTAAAACTTCAAAACGCCCGAAGAGTCAAGTTTATAATCACTGTATTTACCGCTCATGCCGATAATTCTATTCAAAAGATTTCCAAGTTCGTTTCCAAGATCTGAATTTATCCTGTCTATCAAAGCTTTTTGGCTGAAATCGCCATCCTGCCCAAAAGGCACTTCTCTTAACAGAAAATATCTAAAATTCTCAAGCCCGTAAGCTTCGGCAACTTCGCGCGGATTTACGACATTGCCTTTTGATTTGCTCATTTTTTCGCCGTTTCTCGTCCACCATCCATGAGCGGCTATATGTTTTGGCAGAGGGAGGTTTAAACTCATCAAAAAAGCAGGCCAATAGATGGCATGAAAACGCAAAATATCCTTTCCAACAAGATGAAACGAAGCAGGCCAGTAAGAGAGATTTTTCTCGTCCGTGCCGTATCCAAGTGCGCTTATGTAATTTACCAATGCGTCAAGCCAGACATACAGCACATGTTTTGAATCGCCCAAAGAAGGCGGAAGTTTTATACCCCAATCAAAACTCGCTCTTGTTATGGACAAGTCGCGAAGCCCCTGTTTTACAAAGCTTATAACTTCATTTTTTTTGGCTTTTGGTATAACGCATTCATCTACGCCTTCATACCATTTTAAGAGTTTATCCTGATATGCGCTTAAACGGAAAAAATAACTTTCCTCTTTTACAATTGTCGTTATTTTGCCGCAATCAGGGCAGTATTCGTTGTTTATCAATTGAGAGTCTGTAAAAAATGTTTCGCAGCTAACGCAATAGTGTCCCTCATATTCGCCTTTATAAATATCGCCGTTTTTGAACATCGTCTCAAATGCTTTTTGCGCGCCTTTTTTGTGATTTTCATCTGTAGTTCTGATAAAACAGTCGTAACTTATATCAAAGTCATCCCACAAAGCCTTAAATTTCGCGCTTACCTCATCGGCATACTCTTTGGCGCTCTTGCCTCTTGCGGCGGCGGCTTGTTCTATCTTTTGCCCATGTTCATCCGTGCCTGTCAAAAAAAATGTATCATAATTTTTAAGTCTGTAAAATCTTGCTAACGAATCGGCGATAATAGTAGTATATGCATGACCTATATGCGGAATATCGTTTACATAATAAATAGGTGTGGTAATATATGCCTTTTTGCTCATCATTTTCCTTTAAAATTCAAATCCGCCGCCTTCGCCCTGAGACATGCTCTCATAGACGGATTTGACATATTTTTTTCTTGTCTCGCACTCAAAAGTTTTCTCGCATGCAAAACAACTCTTAATTTCTCTTTTTTCCTGGCATGCAAGCAAAATCTCGCTTTCATGCTGCAGATTTAATTCGTATCTGTTCGCGTTAGTTTCAATGTTTTGCGTATTCATTCAAAACCTTTTTTATCTCTTCATTTGAGCCAAAAAAACATGGACTTGTGTCATGAACATGCAAAGCTCGCAAATCCAAAATCCTTTTTTTGCCGTCCACTGCCGCGCCGCCCGCTTTTTCAAATACAAACGCAAACGGAAAAACTTCAAATAACAGCCTCAATTTTCCTTTTGGAGTATCGGTTGTCGCAGGATATGAAAACAATCCGCCGCCTTTTAAAAGTATCTGATGCAAATCAGGAACCATGCCGCCTGAATATCTCAGTCTATAACCTTCCGCGAATATCTCGTCAATAAGCTTTTTATGATACGGCGCCCACCCTTTCTGCGTTGCGCCTGTAGCGTTCAATTTGCCTTTTTCATTAAGTTTGATACTTTTCACCTCTTTAAAACTGCCGCTCCCATCAAGCCTGTAAAGTTTTACGCTCTCAATTGCTACGACCATTTCCGTGCGCGGTCCGTAAACAACATAAACTGCCGCAACGATTGATTTTGCGTCTGCTTCTTTTTCGTAAACGGCAAATATGGAACCAACCGCCAAATTTACATCTACCAAACTTGAACCGTCCAGCGGGTCGTATCCTATAATATATTTGCCGTTTGCATGCAGCAATTTGGCTTCCTCTTTCTCTTCGCTGATAATGCTTTTGACAGAAAATACTTTGGAAAATTCCTCTTCTATTATCAAATCGCTTGCAATATCAAGTTTTAACTGCGTATCGCCGGTTTTGTTTATATGGCTGCTGTAGCCGGTGTCGCCGAATTCTATCGTTTTTTTGATGCGTACCGCCGCACGGCTTACGGCGTCTATTATCTCTTTCATGCAATCCTCGCTTAAAACAAGGGTTGATTATAGCAAAAAAAGATTTATCTTTTAATGAGTTTATCAAGCCGTTTAGCGTAAAATTAGCTTGATTATTACAAAAAAAGGAGTTTTCCTGAAAAGTCTGCATATTTTTCTATTTATTTTCATTTCTGCGCTTTTTTGCGGCTGCGCTTCAAAAAACAGCGATGAAAATATCACCATCAAACAATCTATCATCAATACGCAAAAAGCGCGCCTCACGCTTCATGATAACTCCACTTTGCTCATCAGCGCAACATATTTGAATAACATAAAAAAATATTCCGAAAATGAATTTAATATGATAGCGTTAGCTTTTTATTACTCAAAAAAAGGCAGTATTAATATCGGCGAACCAAATATCACGGTAAATCTAAAAGCCGCGCATGCAAAAGAACTTTCGGAAAATGACGAAATGGTGCAGTATCTGCCCGTCAAAAACCCATGGAGCAGATATTTTCTTATAAACGCGCCGAAAGATAATGAAAATTTTATCACTCTTTTTGTGGAGATTTATCCGTTTGAACGGGTTTTATTAAGGTTTCCAAAAGCTCTGTAACAGTCATTTTTTTGTCAAAATGCTCCGTGTAAATCACATAATTTGCCAAAACTTTTTTGCCGTACTCCCTGCTCTCCGCATTTGGAAGCAGTTCAATACTTAAAAACGGTTCATATTTACCGCTTTGAAAGAGCTTTTTTTCTTGTAGTATTTTATTTGTAAAGCCGATACCGCCGTTATAAGCATACGCGATAAAAAGCGGATGATGCAGATATTTGCTTAAATAATTCAAATGAATATTTGCAAATTTGTAAGCCGTGCAGGGATCAAACATGTCGTCTGTATCAAAATCTTTTATTTTCTGTTTTGCCGCTATATCCGAAGCGACGCTTGGCATGAACTGCATCATTCCAAGCGCATACGAAGCCGATACGGATGAAGTTATAAATCGGCTCTCCTGCCTTGCTATGGAAAGTATCAACGCTTTTTTTTCATCGTCAAAATCTTGCAAATACTGTTCAAACGGAATGATAAAATAGTGATATTTGTAGCGCATATTTCTTTCTAACAAAAAAGCGTAAATCGGCAGCGTATCCTGCGCTTCAAAACCGGCGGTAAAAATATCCATCTCATCTTTGCTCATATTCTTTATACCGCGAAGCAAAAGCGTCCATGAAAAAGGATCCTGCATATCAAATTTATGCGCCGCTTTTTCGCGCGAGGAGGATAAAAATATCACATTTGAAGGTTGGATATTCAATTTTTCCTGAGCATACAGCGAATATATATTCAAATCAAAACTGTTTCCAAGCTTGTGAAGCATTGTCTCATTGCCGCCCGCAAGATAGGCAAAAAATAACGCTTTATCCGCGTCAGACCTGAAATACGCGCTTTTTTCGGCTTTTTCAAACAGCTTTTCAGCCAATTTTTCATTTTTATACATAAGAGCGTTTATACCAAGATAAAAAAATGTCTGATGCGTGAGTTTACCGCTTTGCGGCATGTAGAGCAAAGAATCTGAAAGTTTTTTAAATTCTTCGCGGCTGAAAACGATATTTTTCACAAAAGCTTCGTAAAGAGCAGGCTCATTTTCCAATTGAAGCAAAAATTCTTCATCAAGTTTAAAGTTAAATTTATATCTGTAAGATTTTGGCATTTCATTGAAAATTTTTAAAAACTCTTTTGACAAATCATGTTTTCGTATTATTTTAAACGGCTCTTTGCTGTTCAAAACGCTTATCCAATTCGCCGTAAAATTGCTCTCATGACGCAGTTTGTCCGCAAGATTTATTTTTGCGGAAGAGTTTAGTGTTTCTACAAATTGCGGCGTTAAAAGCTTTATCAGGCACTTGTCGCTTGCGTTAAACAGATTTTTTGCATTGATGCTCATGCATTCGCTTTTAAAATCAATATCAATTTTTTTCGCAAACTCTTTTTTCAGTTTTGAATTCATGAGGCTTACCTCGTCATACAAATCGCTAATCTCTTTTTTGGACGCGTTTCCTTCGCGCAAAAGCCTGTAAATATAATAATCTTTCGCAATGCTTTTTGGTTTTATTTTCAACTCTTCATAACTCAAAACCGCGCCAAAAAGCATTGAGGCGCAGAAAAAAAACAATAAAAAGAAAAATTTAAAAGGCATAACGGACTATTAAATTATTAAGGAGTATCAAAGTAAAAATCACTATCATAGGCGCAATGTCTATCATGCCAAAAGTTGTCGGTATGATTTTTCTTATAGCGTTATAAACAGGTTCGGT